>QHVQ01000019.1 GCA_003222305.1 Acidobacteriota bacterium
CTACCGGTGCTTCATGAGAACCCAGATGGACTACCTGGTCGCGGGGCCCTACCTGCTGGACAAGAGGAACCAGCCTCCGTTCAGTGAGGAGAAAGATTGGCGGGAAGAGTTCCAACTTGATTAAGGAGCAGAGGAGAAGGCGAAGATGAGTTTCTGGAGTTCCCTCAAGGAGAAGATCGAGTTTTGTTCCGAGTTCTGGGACTTCTTGAAGGTCAGGAAGAAGTGGTGGCTCGCTCCGATCATTATTCTCTGCGCGCTTCTGGGGATCCTGATTGTCCTGACGCACGGCTCGGCCCTTGCGCCGTTCATCTACACGATCTTCTGAGGGAGCCTCGCATGGACGAAGAGTTTCCGTGCGGGACAGAGCCATGGATTTCGGAGTTCGGTCGGCGAAGGGATCGCTCGTGCTGAGGGTCCTTTTGGTAGGGCCACAGCCGGCCCCGCCGTTCCGCGGGGGCGTCGAGAAGGGGGTGGACCTCCTGCTCCGCACCATGCTGGCGGCTGGGACAAGGATGCGGGTCTTTGACAATTACCGCACTCGCGATCCCCACCGACCGCTCTGGGAGCGTCTGCTATACCAGCTGGGGATGCTCCGTAAATTCCACAGAGAACTTCTCGCCGCAGCCACTGACTTGGTCCACGTGAAGACTAGCAGTGGCATCAATTTTTACCAGAACACGCTGTATGCCCTGGTGGCGCGTCTGCTCGGGTATCCCGTTGTTTTTCAGATCCACTGCGGAAAATTCGAGTCCTTCTACAGAAGCAGTCACCCCCTGTTGCGTGCCTGGATTCGCCACTCCCTCGCGAAGTCTAGAGGAGTCGTAGTCCTTTCGGAGTCTTTGGCTCAACGGATGAGCGCCATTGTACCCACGGCGCGGATCATTGTGGTGCCGAACGGGTTGGGAGACGAGGAGCGCGACCTGCTCCTGGGCTCCGGCCGACGATCGAAGACACAGGTTCTATTTATGGGAGCGGGAGAAGAAGCGACAAATCGGGAGAAGGGACTCGACGACCTGCTGGCGGTTCTGCCCGAACTCACCCGCAGGTTTCCAGATCCGAAGTGGGTGCTGGCGGGTCTCCATGATCCCCTGAATGCGCGGGAACAGGTCCGAGGCGTGGCGGGCGCCAAGGTATCTGGAGAGCCCTGGATCTTCAGAGGTATCGTCGAGGGCCATGAGAGAGTGAATCTTCTCAAGGAGAGTTCTATCCTGGTCCTCCCTTCATATTTCGAAAACATGCCCAACATCTTGCTGGAAGCGATGGCCTCCGGGATGGGTGTGGTGGCTACGTCAGTCGGGGCGGTCCCTGAGATGCTCGGCGGAGGTGAGGGAGGAATCTTGATTTCGCCCGGCGACCGACAAGGGCTCTCGAAGGCGCTGGGGCGAATGTTGGCATCCCCAGGGACAGTACAGGCCCAGGGGGCTCGAAACCGTTCCATCGTTGAGGAAAAATATTCCATGTCGGTGGTTCAAGAGAGGCTGGAGAGAACGTACCGAGAAGCGCTGGGGCTATACGAGATATCGATGGACTCCAAGAGAGAAGTCCTGACTGAGACTCTCCCGCACGTGACTCCGGGGGACAGACAGTGATCCGTTCGGAGGTGGCGGAGACGAATTGTGGAGCCGATTGTCCTGAAGGGGTGGCAGCGATCCCCCCGCGGCGATGGATCTTCATTACCTGGTATCCCTATTGCCGACGAAGCGACGCTATGGCTGATCGGATCGGGGCCCGTTCCTATCTCGTTCACTACCTGAAGTTCAAGGTGCCGGTCCTGGCTCCCGTCAAATATGTTCTCCAGGCCTTTCGCACCCTTTGGATTCTTCTGCGGCAGCGGCCCAATCTGGTCCTTGTGGCCAATCCTCCGGTCGTGGCACCAGGGATAGTCTGGCTGGGCTCCAAGCTTTTAAGATATGCGATGGTCATAGACGCTCACTCAGGTGCGTTCCAGCATTCTCGGTGGAACTGGTCGCTCCCTCTCCAACGATTCCTGGCGCGACGTTCCGTAGCGACCCTGGTCACGAATCACCATATGGCGGCTATTGTGCGCGCATGGGGCGCACGGGCGCACCTTGTCCAAGATTTGGCGCTGAACCTGAATCCGGATGGACCCGCATTGAGACTGGTAGATTTCCACGTTGTCTTTATCTGTACCTATTCTGTGGATGAACCCGTAGAGGCCGTCGTCGAGGCAGCCCGAAGGCTGCCCGATATCCGTTTCTCCTTCACGGGAGATCCATTCTATGCCCCGCGTGGCTTCCGGGCGACACTCCCTCCCAACGTACGATTGACGGGATTCATTCCCGACGACCAGTATCTTGCCCTCTTGCGGGGGGCCGATACCATCGTGGTTCTTACACGAGAAGATCACACGATGCAACGGGGTGGCTACGAGGCGGTGGCGTTGGAAAAGCCTCTCATTACCTCCCGATGGCCCCTGTTGATGGAGGTCTTCTCCCGAGGGACCTTGCACGTGGATAACACTGCAGAGGGAATCGAGGCTGCTATCCGCACCGTGCGACAGGATGGAGCGCGACTGAAAAGTGAGATCTCTGAACTCAAGAAAGAGCGAGCTCATGTCTCGGCTGCACAGATGGACAACCTGCTTCGCGTTTGCGAAGCGGGAAGCCAAGAGGGAGCAAGAGCGTGAAAGTCGTCGTGATGGGGCTTGGATACGTGGGGTCGGTTTGCGCGGCCTGTCTGTCCCGAGATGGTTTCCAGGTGATTGGTGTGGACATCAACAAGGCCAAGGTGGACCAGGTTCAGAGAGGTCGGAGCCCCGTGCTGGAGCCGGCACTCGACGAGTTGATGGAGGCGGGTGTCCGGGACGGCAGGCTCAGTGCCAGCCACGGTCTTAATGTTGACTCGCGGGAAGCGGACGTTTTTTTGGTGTGTGTGGGGACCCCCTCAGCCCCAAACGGCTCGTCAGATCTCTCTCACTTCACCCGGGCCGTGTCGGAGATAGGTGAGGTTCTGCGAGGACAGAGTCGCTTCCAGGTGGTCAACGTGCGTAGCACGGTTCCCCCAGGCACGCTGCGCGGAAGCGTGATACCGCTCCTGGAGAGGGAGAGCGGTCGCCGGGTGGGAGTCGATCTGGGTGTTGCAATGAACCCGGAATTTCTTCGGGAGGGAACCTCCGTTGAGGATTATGATTCCGCCGCTTTCGACCTCTGCGGCGTGAGCGATCCACAGACTGCTGAAGTGATGCGGTCCCTCTATGCCCGACGGTTGCGCCCGCTCCACGTGACGGCTTTGGAGACGGCGGAGCTGGTGAAGTACGTCAATAACGCGTTCCATGCCTTGAAGGTCTCCTTCGCCAACGAGGTGGGTCGGCTGGGTCGGTCCCTGGGGGTGGACAGCCTGGAGGTCATGAGGCTGATCTGCGAGGATCGCAGACTGAACATCTCACCGGCCTACTTGAGGCCCGGCATGGCTTTCGGGGGATCCTGCCTCCCCAAGGATCTCCGGGCCCTTGTCTTTAAGGCCAAGCGCGCAGACGTGCCGGTACCTCTCTTGGAGGCCACGCTCCAAAGCAACGAGGCACACCTATCAGCAGCTCTGAACCGGATTTTGTCCCACGGTCGCCGCAGAACCGCGGTCCTTGGTTTGAGTTTCAAGGCGGGCACCGACGATCTACGAGAGAGCCCGATGGTCCGCCTGACGGAAGGACTCCTGGGGAAGGGCGTTCCTCTCAAGATTTACGATCGAAACGTCAGGCTCTCAGCCCTGATCGGGGCGAACAGGGAATACATCCAAAAGGAGATCCCCCACATCTCGTCGCTATTGGTAGAAGATCTCGAGGATGCCGTGAAAGATGCCGAGATCATTGTCGTGGGCACGGAGGACGCGGAGGTGGAACGGATTCAGAATCTCCTGCGCCCGGAGCAGGTCTTGATCGATTTGGCCGGTCGGCTAGCCGCGAATGGCAGAAGTCGGCCGGAGGGAATTTGCTGGTGAGAAGCGACACCCCACACCGCGGCTGGGCAGAGATTTGCCGCCGTTGGATCTCGCAGCCCAATATCTTTGCAATCGTCTTCACGACCTTCACAGCCATGTTATTGCTAGTGACGGGAAGCAGTGCAATCCTAAGCCTTCAATCCTTCAAATACCTGGGGGCTCTGATTTTCATCGGTATGGCAGGCGCGGCCTTCCTGGCGCTCCCGCGCAAGTTCAATTTTCTGCTCTTCATGACCGGTTTCTCTGTGCCTTTTTACCTTGAATG
The DNA here is from genome assembly GCA_003222305.1 of Acidobacteriota bacterium. GTDB lineage: Bacteria > Acidobacteriota > Polarisedimenticolia > Gp22-AA2 > AA152 > AA152. The sequence goes on from QHVQ01000019.1 coordinate 4,220, forward strand.
CATCTTGCTTTCCCGGGACACTGCGGGCCTTTCGGTCGCTGGAACGACACTCCTCATCATTGCGACCGGCGTGATTGGTCTCGTGACGAGCGAGATTCCCAGCAAAGAAATCCGATTCAAGCCCACGATACTGGTTCCCGCCATTCTTTTCATCATGTCTGGACTACTTTCCCTGCTGAACACCACCGACCGAACCATGACCCTCATCGCCTCAGTGCGGACTCTTGAAATGCCGATGCTGTTCTGGGTGCTCTATAACGTTGTCCGGGACGAGGAAAGGCTGCTGATCTTTCTTCGGGGGCTCTATCTTGGTTTCGCGATCGAGTGTGTTATTTATGTGATCCAGAACATCCTCGGCGTTTCCTTCGACATCTTAGGAAATACGCGCCTCGTGGGAGCCACCGATCTGGAGGAGGGCAACATAGGGAGTCAGCGTGGCACCTTCGGCGTGGCACCTGCCACCGCGGCGCTCTATTTTTCCGTGTTCAGTCTTACGCTGATGGGAGTTTTCCTTTCTCGACGGAAGCTTCCTATCCGCCTCAAGCCAACTCTTGGAATGATCATGGGTGTCGGCTGCCTAGTCTTATCCGCGAAGCGGGCACCATTGGGGGGATTTGCTCTTGGAATACTGGTTATCGCATGGCTGGTGGTCACTCGGGCACCCATGTCCCTGCCCCGCTTAGCTCGAGTCCTAGGGGCCATTGCCATCCCAGTGCTGATTGCTCTCCCGGTTCTGTGGCTTCGGGCCCAGGCCAACCACGAGGAGGCCCTTGAGGAGCGACTCAATCTGACCAAAGTCGCCTGGAATATGCACGATGCTCATCCCTTGTTGGGTGTCGGATACGGAACCTACGATAGTGTGAAGCGGGATTACCTGCCGCCGAACTGGAAGGGGTGGTTGTTCAAAGTGCACAACCGATACCTGCTGGTGTTGGCGGAGACAGGGTTCGTGGGACTTGGTACTCTTCTTCTGCTTTACCTGATGATACTCAGGGAGGCCTACCTGGGTATAGAGCGCATTGCTGCGGCCTATCGGCCTTACCAGATTGCTTTTGTGGCAGCGCTGGTCGCGATCTATTGGGAGATGCTCTGGGACATATTTGACAGCAGGCAGCAGGATTACATCCTCTGGTCCGTGGCATCTCTGGCGATTATCCTTCCCAGGGCTCTTGCCGAAACTCCCACCCGGGAGGCGGCGTGAAAGACCGCTTCCGTTCTGCCTTGTTCAACTTGACTCTCGTCACTGTGGCGGTCGTCGTAACACTCGGGGCATTCGAATTTGCTCTTCGAATGGCGCTTCCCCAAAAACTTTACCGCTACCCACGGGGACTCTTCCGCAACGATCCAGATCTCTCCTTCACTTTCCAGCCCGGATTTCGCGGCACTCTTCACACTCCAGAATTCACCACCCATATCCGGATCAATTCCCTTGGCATTCGGGGTTCCGAGGTCATGGAAAAGGCACCGGACATCTCGCGAATCCTGGTGCTGGGAGATTCCTTCGTATCTGCATTAAATGTTGAAGAGGAGGATACGTTTGTCCGCGTAATGGAGCGAGAACTTCGGGCTCTTGTCCCTGACAGGAGGATCGAGGTGGTGAACGCGGGCACTCCGAACTATGGGACGTGGCACGAGCTGGGACTCTTTCGGCGATTGATACCTAGTGTGCGTCCTGACATGGCTGTGCTTTGCGTTTTTACGGGCAATGATTTGGACGACAACCTGGCGCCGGAGTCCGCGGCAGTGCGGGGGGGATTCCTCGTGGAGAGAGTTCGCCGAAAGGGGACTCTGCCGTATGGAGTTCGGTCTTGGCTCCAGCGCAATTCGATGGCGTACGTCTTTCTTTGGAACGCTTGGGACCGGGTCAAAGCGATTTCCGGAGGCCGGAGACAAGATCCTATTGCGGGAATCCGGGTGCTCCTTTCCAGCGAAGATTCTCCCCGGGTGGAGAAGGGCTATGAGGTCAGCGGCAAGATACTGGGGGAGCTGCGGGGTGAGGCTGCTCGTCGAGGGATCTATCTCTTGGTGGTGATTATTCCCGCCGATTACCAGGTGTCCCCGGACCGGGTAGTGTCCACGCTTCGCTCATCAAAAACCGGGACCGGTGACTACGATCCTGACCGGCCGGATGATCTTTGGGCGCGGCTGGCCCAGGACCTAGGCCTGCCAGTTCTGGATCTTCTTCCAACACTCCGATCCCATACTCAGGGTCCTCCCCTCTACATGCCCCTGGATGGGCACCTGACGCCTGAAGGGAACCGACTGGCGGGCCGGGCCGTGGCCGTGGCCCTTCTTCCCTTCCTCCGGGAAGTGAGGAAAGAGAGGCTGTGAGCGAAACCGTCCGCAAGACGTTGCGCAACACAACCCTTCTGATTGCTTTCGAAGTGGCAAATCCGCTCCTTTCCCTGATACTCGTTGGCACGATGACGAGGAAGCTTGGGCCGGAGGGATTCGGTGCATACAGCCTGCTTCTGAACTACTTCTTCGTGCTCCACTCCTTCACCTCTTTAGGCCTTAACGCGCTTATCACGCGCGAAGTGGCCCGGGACAAGGATGGTGCAGGGCGGTACCTTGGCAGTGCTGCCCTACTGGGCCTGGCTGTCACCCTCGCAGGGGCTGTGAGTCTGATGGCCGTCGTGCGGTGGGCGGGATATGGCCCGGAAATGGAGAGAGCGGCCTGGCCCGTGGCGTTGGCCCTGATTCCGTCCATTGTCATCCTATACAGCGAGTCAATATTCATCGCATTCGAAAAAATTCAGTACATCGTCTATCTGGCCATGCTCGAGAACACCCTGAAGGTCGGGATAGGGCTCTGGCTTCTGAAGGAGGGTTTCGGCGTGCACGCGTTGATCCTCTCTTTCACGGCACTTCGATACCTGAACCTGGTGCTCAATCTCTGGATCTTCCACCGGCGAATCCATCGCCTCCCCTGGCGCTTTGATGGCGCGGTGGTTTCCACCTTGGCCCGCGGCATACCGGTCTTTGGGACCATCCTCATCGTGGCCACACTCTATGCTCGGGCGGATGTGTTTCTGCTTTCCAAGATGGCGACCCTGGCAGCGGTGGGTTACTACATGGCTGCGTACCGGCTTTTCTCGATCACACAGGTGGTGCCCAAGAGCTTCAACACCTCGATCTATCCCGTACTTTCCAGTCTCTTCTCGCGTTCCCTGGACGACTACCGGAAGGCCAAGAGCCTCTCCATACGGTACATCCTGGTGGTGCTCCTTCCCATTGCCGCGGGGATCTACGGCTTGGCCGACCCGCTGGTACGCCTCCTGTTCGGCCAGGATTTCAACGCGGCGGCCCCGGTCCTGAGAGTGGTCATCTGGACGCTTGTCCCTTACGGTGTTACGAAGGTCCTGGCTTCCTCTCTTTTTGCGTCCGACCGGCAGGTCATCGACCTCAAGGTCAACATTCTGGGGCTGGCAACAAATGCGGGTCTGAACCTGTTCCTAATCCCCCGGTATGGCGCCCTCGGCTGTGCCTGGGCCACCTTACTCTCCATCTGTGTCTTCCTGGGATGCCAGTTTCTCTTTCTCAGAGGGGAGATTCTGTCCATCCTGGCGAGGGCCGAGGTGTTCCGTCCTGCACTGGCGGCCGGCGCGATCCTGGCGTGGCTATCCCTGACGGAGTTTCTCCCTCTGCCGGTACGTGTGGCAGGGGGGGCGGTTATTTATGTGCTCCTCCTCTTTCTCCTGCAGGTCATCAAAATCAGCGAGTTTCGGATGGTGCTCCCACGTCGCTTTCTAGCGGGCTTGCCTGAGGAGCGCGAACCATGATGCCCCTTCAGGGGGAGGAGATCGTGTCCCGGAACCCTGACGGAGCTCAGGACGGTCTCCGCATCCTGGGGGTACGTTTTGACCGTCTGTCCCGGGCAGAGGCGCTCCGGACGATGTCGACCGCCTTCGGGTGTGGTGAGGCCTGGAAGGTCTATATAGTGAACGCGCACACTCTCAATCTGGCCTGCACGAACCCGGATTACCGGAGCGTCCTGAACGCGGCGGACCTCCTTCTCAACGACGGAAGCGGAGTGCAGTTCGCCAGCCGTTTGGCGGGAAGGCCGTTTTACGACAATTTGGTAGGGACTGATCTTAGTCCTCAGCTTTGCGAAATCGGGCTACCGAAGGGGGTGGGGGTCTTCCTCCTGGGCGGGAGGCCCGGGGTCGCAGGACGGGCGGCGGAGACCTTGCGGAGGAGGGTGCCAGGCCTGGAAATCTCGGGAAGCCACCACGGCTACTTCTCCCAGGAGGAAGATGATCGAGTCGTCGATCTCATCAACCGCTCTGGGGCGGGGATTCTGTTGGTGGCGTTTGGGAATCCGCTCCAGGAACTCTGGATCCATCGTAATGCTCCCCGCCTTCGATGCGATATCTGCATCGGGGTCGGAGGATTCATCGACTACCTGAGCGGGCAGACCCGACGGGCTCCGTCCTGGATGCGGCGGATGGGAATCGAGTGGGTCTATATCCTCTGGAGTCAGCCTCACAAGTGGCGGCGGTACGTCCTGGGAAACCCGCTCTTCGTGGCCCGTGTCCTGGGTGCGCATCTCAGGGGGGAACCGTGACTGCACGAGCTCCGGCTGCGAAACGCCTGCTCAAGCGATGGGGCCGTCGTATCTTCGCCGGTTCCGGCCGACTGCTGGATCTCGCGCGGAGACGTGAGACCCCCGGCGGAGTCAGGATCTTGACCTACCACCGGATCGCGTCCGACTCAGGCGATCCTTTCGCCGTTGCTCCCGAAGAGTTCAGAGTTCAAATGGAACTGCTGGCGGAGAGCCGGGCCGTGACATCACTGGATGAAGCCGTGGGTGCCCAGGGCCCCCCGAAGGATGTGGAGGGGGTCGTGTTGACCTTTGACGATGGCACGGTGGACTTTGTCGAGGCAGCTTTGCCAGTTCTCTCCCACCTGCGCCTTCCTGCCATGCTTTACGTAAATCCCTCGCGGGTGGGTACTCCGGGATTCGTGTCATGGCGTGATCTGGGGCTGCTGCCGGCCTCTGGCATACGCGTGGGTTCCCACTCCCTGGATCACGTCTCCCTTGGGAGCCTTCCGCGAGAAGAAGTGCGCCGACAGCTCAAAGTGTCGCGTTCGATCCTGGAACAGCGGCTGGGAACCCTGGTGGATTCCCTGGCCTACCCCTTCGGGACGCTGCGGGACTTTGGGAGTGTCGTTAAGGAGGAAACGCGGAGCGCGGGCTATCGGACCGCCTGCACTGCGATCAACGGCCTCAACCGGAACGCGATGGACCCTCTTGAACTGAGACGCACGAAGATCGAACAGGGTGATGGGCCCATTTTCAGTTGGGTACTTGCCGGTTGCCTGGATGGTTGGGTGCTGGTCGATCGCTACCTTTCCGCTCTGCAGAATCGTTATGCCCAGACGGGCTGAGGTAAGGGCCAAAATAGAGGGCGTGAGACTGTAAGGGAAGTCTTGAATCCGGCCCATCCGATAAAGACCGCGGACCTGAGAGAGGGAATGTAGCTGCCGTGTGCGGAATCGCGGGGATCCTTTCCCGGGAACGGGACTTCGCGCTCCCGGAGGATTGGATTGAGAAAATGATGGCAGTCCAGGCCCATCGGGGACCAGACGACGCGCACTGGGTGCGATTCCCCGGCTGCCTCTTGGGATTCGACCGCTTGAGCGTCCAGGACATCTCTCCACTGGGCCGTCAGCCTATGTCGGTGGAGGGGTCGCCGGCCGGCCTGGTCTTCAACGGCGAGATCTACAACTTTGTCGAGCTGGCAGCGGAGCACCGGTCGCGTGGAGTGCGGTTCCGTTCCCGTTCGGACTCGGAGGTGTTGCTCCACCACTACCTTTCGCGAGGTGAAGCCTGCCTCGATGCCCTCAACGGCATGTTTGCTTTCGCCGTCTACGACCCAGAGAGTGAAATTCTCTTCGCAGCGCGGGACCGTTTCGGTGTCAAGCCATTCTACTACTACCTGGATGATTCCTATTTCTGCTTTGCCTCGGAAATCAAAGCGCTGCTCACGCTCCCGTTCGTTCCCCGAGCTCCAAATCTGGATATCCTTTTTGCGGGGGCCCTGGGCCGCGGCAATGATCGGTGGGAGGGAACCTGTTTCGGGGGGATCCGGCAGCTCCTTCCTTCCCACAGGCTAAGGATACATCGTAGAATCTGGGCACCGGAAACGCGGAAATACTGGGCCATTCGACCACCGGAGAATATCTCATCCCCCTCACCCGGTTCTGATTCGACTGAACTTGAGGCCGAATTCCGGAATCTGTTTCATTCCGCCGTCTCCCTCCGGCTTCGAAGCGACCGCCCGGTAGGACTGCTCCTGAGCGGGGGAGTGGATTCATCCACCATAGCGGCAGCCATGGCCCGGATCCTTAGAGCAGGAGGGGACGGAGGGTCTGCGGCTCCTCCGCGTCTGTTTACCATGTCCCTTCCCGGAGAGGCGATGGATGAGTCCGTCCTGGCACAAGAGACCGCCCGGTCCCTCGGCCTCTCCTGCCGTCTCATAAAATCCCTGGAACCCGACCTTGAGCGGTTGGTTCCGGCCACTCTCTGGCACAACGAGGAACCGCTGCCTTACCTGAACAGGTGCATCCATTGGCAGATGATGAAGGAGATTGCCGAGGAGGGGATCATCGTTGTCCTCAACGGTCAGGGTGGCGACGAGATCATGGGCGGTTATGTGGGCCGGCTTCTGGGAAGCACGCTGGCCACGGCTCTGAAAAACGAAGGGTGGGCCGGTTTCGCAGCGGAATGGAAGTGCGCTCAGGATCTGCGGGGCTACCGGTTCCGGTGGATGCTGTCACAACTCCCCAAGCCCTTCCTGGCCCACCGCTGGGTGCGAAGTTTTCAGGCCTTGGTCAGGGAAAGGGGCCTGTCCCTGGCCACCCTTCGGTTCATACACCACGGCGTCCTTCGCGATCACAGCCCGCGGCTGGTGTCGGGTGACTTCGTGAACGATCAGCTCCTCAAGTGGCTGACCCGAGACACGGTCCCTGACCTTTGCCATTATGAGGACCGGAACTCGGCTGCCCATGGACTGGAGGAGAGGTTTCCGTTCCTGGACTATCGGATCGCCGAGTTCATGTTCCGACTTCCTTGGAGCTTCAAGGTGTACCGTGGTATTAGCAAAGTCTTGATCCGTCACGCCATGCGTGGCTGGGTTCCCGACGCTGTGCTGGATCGGCACCAGAAGATTGGGATGGAGGTCCCCGAGGACAAGTGGGTGCGGGGACCGCTATCGCATCTGATTCAGGACGTGGCCGCCAGCAAAAGCTTCCGGGAACGCGGACTCTGGCGGGCAGGTCCCGTTAGAGCCCTCATCGAGGATCATCTTGCCGGGCGCGTGAATCGTGGTAACCTGATTTGGCGGATCACTGGGACCGAGCTCTGGTTCCGGATGTTCCTGGACGGTACCGATCGCCCTGGAATTCAGGCTTCGAGAATCCAAACCACGCAGAAAGGGTTCTCCGCGGCCTTTCGCTGAGGTGTTCCTTGGGCTACCCGATGGGTCACACTTTCGTGCGCGCAATATCGAGAATGAAATTCTCGCGTGACGAATGGAGCTTGTAAAGCGGCAGGGAAGGCGCTAACTTGTTTCTGGGCGTCAAAAACAGGCGTGGCCTGCCTCTTGCACACTCTCCTACCTGGAACCATCTGCCGGCCGCTCTCCGGCAAGTGAGGTGTTCGATGACCTCAGCACTGGCAAACCGAGGAGCAAAGAACATGAAACATCCCGAGCGCGCTTTCCTTACACTGAGGGCCGTCCGCAGGGGGCTTCAGGTGACCTCGGCCGCCTGCATGTTCGTGGCCGTCGGAGGAGCCTACGCGGCGGTCTATTATGTCGACGGGAATTGTCCGGTGGACGGGAACGGAGCAGCCGTAGCCTGCGCTTCCACGTCGGGCGCTCCCGGACCGAAGAGGACAATCGACAGTGGTATCGCTCTGCTCACCGGTCCGGGGGACGTGCTGAATATCCGGGGTGTCCACACTGCGCACAACGGGGAGCTCCGTGACTTCGACGGAAGGTATCACACCGACCGCTACACCATCACTGGAAAGCAGGGGGCGAGTGGCAGCCCCATGATCATCCAACCATACGGGTACACAGGTCCAGCGAGCGGTGAGGCGGTCTACATAGATGGCACCACCGCACCGAGTTCCGGGTGGACCCAATGTACCAACTGCGCTTCTGGAGTCTGCGCCGGGGTCCCGGGGACCTGTGGCGAAACCTGGTACGCTACGGACACCGGGGCGGCCAATCTGGTTCTGGGCGCACAGAGACCGAACGGAGCGCCCACCTATCGAGTCACCTCCCCGTCCGACTTGACCAACAACCATGCTGGCTACGCGGGAGCCTCCACGGAGATTGACTCCTACAGCCCCCAGAACGGCGGACCCATCTTGGTGCGCTGGGGCCAGGGAACGAACGCGCCGTTGGGAACAAACAACCCGAAACCATACGTCTACTACAACAATCGTGGAGATGGCATTCTTATCACCAACAGCAAATATCTGACGGTGCGAGGACTCACCGTGCGCTGTCACCGCCGCAATGGGATCGTGCTGATTGACAGTGGCGGTCCCGTGATCAACGTGACGATCATCGACAACCGCCTCTTGTTCAACGTGGATGCAATCGGGAACGGGTCGGACTATGGGATGGCTGCCTCCGGGGTCACTTCCGCGACCATCGAGAACAACGAGATAGCCTGGACGGGAAGCGAGGGCATCCACACTGAAGCGGTCACGGGCGGATCAGCACTCATCGTACGGGGAAACTGGATCCATGGCCAGGGAGACCATAATGTGCTCGGGCAGGCAATTAGTGGAACTCCAAATGGAATCATCTTCGGCGAGAAGGGAGGATTCCAAGGACCGGGGGACTACACCGGTTCTATAGCGGAGAACAACCTCATCGAAGATCAGAAACGAACGACCGGTGTGCCCGGCGGGACCGTGGGCCGTGGGATCATTCTGGAGAACAACAGCAACAACTGGATCATCCGGAACAACATCTTCCGCCGGGTCGCCGCGGTCTGCCTAAAGATGGACGCCAAAGGAATCACTGTCAATAACAACCAGATTTACAACAATCTCTTCATTGAGTGCGGTCAAGATCCGGGAGGTGAGGCGGGAGACGCTGCGGCGATTTACGCATATGTCGGTTCTACCAATTCCCTCAACAACAATCTCATTTACAACAACACCTTTGTGAACAATCGAGACGGAGCCGTGAGGGTAGACTGCGGCGGTACCTGCACCGGGAATGTCTTCCGCAACAACATCATGTACGACTCGGGGTCTAAGCAATTGGTCAGCTGGTCACCTTCTGGCACGTTCACCAACAATCTCGTCTATTCTACTTCCACCGGCACCCTGGTGAGCTTCAACGGTCGCAACTGGACCTGCTCGGCCCTCGTAGCCACTGCGGATGTTGACGGCGACGGAGCTGCCAACGACAGCGTGCGCTGCTTACCCCCCCTCTTTGTGCCCAGCAGCGGTTATGATTTCCACTTGGCACCAGGGTCTCCAGCCATCAACCTCGGCACCACGCTGGGAATGCCGGTCGGTAGGACTCGAAGTATCAATAACACACTAGCGTTTGCTCATGGGCTCCCCTCTTATGCGGACAACTCAGCTATAATGGGATCACTCTGGGACGCGGGTGCAACGGAGTTCGGGGGCTCTGCGGGACCCACGGCGACAATCACGTTAAGCGCTCCCTCGCCGATCGGCGCCGGAAACGTGACCGTCTCTTTGTCCACGTCGGTTCCCGTGATCAACGTTCCGAGCCCGCTCACGCTTCTGGAGTTCGATTCCAGCACGACCCTGGTGAACCTCACGGGGCGCGTCCCCGGTTCTGTATTCACTGGACTCCTGGTGGTGGACTCGACTGTGGCGGATGGAACGAGCAACTTTGTGCTCCCGCCGGGAAGCCTGGTAGACTCCTCTGGCAATCAAGGGAACCAGATCGTCAGCGGGGCCCAGGTGACTATCGACAAGCCGCCTTCCCCGCCTCAGAATCTACGCTCCAGCAACTAGGCGAGGAGGCCCCCGCCACCTGGTTTCACGGCTGCGCCCCGCCCTGTTGACTCAAACAACTGACGATTCCCCCATGGTAGAACGCGCCTTGCCGGACCCCGATGGTCGCGTGAGAGGTTAGCCGGATCCGTATCCCACCCCTCGATCGAGTTGAGAGAGCGCACGACGGATGAACGATTCAGAAACCTGGGCGGAGCGGAGGAGAATCCTCTTCGTCACCACCGCAGCCCTGGCCCTCCGTGTGGTCTTCCTGGTTCTCTCGGACAACAACGACGGGGACGCCTTTGCCCGAGTCCTTCTTTCACGGCAGGTGGTTGAGCAAGGCACCTGGCTTCCTACAGACGTTTGGCTTCCAGGTCACTTCTGGATACTATCCTTTCCATGCCTTCTGGGACTGGGCTCCCAGCTCTGGCTGCGTCTATTCACGGCGCTCATCGGCGCGTTGAGCGTGGCAGCCTTTTACGGCCTGTGTCGCAAATTGTTCGGAACACGCCCCGCGCTTGCCTGCGCATGGCTTCTGGCGTTCAACCCTCTGCATTTGCGCCTATCCATAGTGACTGTTTCAGAGGTCGACTTTCTCCTGCTCGTCACCGTGGCCGTCTGGGCCTATCTTGAATTTCTTCCCTCCGGGAGCCTCAGATGGCTCGCCGTGGGAGTGCTTTTTCTGAACCTGGCCTGCGGAATGCGCCAAGAGGGCTGGCTCTTCATAGCGGCTCTTCCGCTTGGAACCTGGCTGGCCGGGCTGGGGATGCCGCCCAATGAAGGATCCGTCGCCCTGCGCCGCCCTCTGGTGTTCGCGACAGGGTCAAGCCTCTTCGTCTTGGGTTGGATGGTCTTCAGTTGGGTCACCTATGGAGATCCGCAGCACATGGCCACCCTGACGCGGGAGACCAACATGACCGACCAGGCCTACCAAAGTGCTGCTCTTTGGTACCGGCTTGCTTTCTGGCCCGGCGTCCTGCTTGCATCCCTTGGCCCCGTCGCGGCGTGGGAGGCAATGCGCGGGTTCAGGCGTCCCTGGAATCCCAACCACCGATTTTTTGCGGCATTCTTCGTGGCAATTGTGAGTATTTACTATGTCCAAAACCTACGCTCCGCGATGATCACCCAGGCGCGCTACGGGCTTCTCCTGGTGTGGCTGCTCCTTTTGGTCTTAGGGGGGAAGCTGGCAGAACCGACAAGGGGGCTCAACCTTGGGAACCGCCTAGTGACAACGGCAATCATTTGGCTGGGGGTGATACTGATTCTGGCGGAAGGTCCATTCGGCGTGGTTTCTTCCAAATGCCGGTCCGTCTCCCCGCTTCCGAGGTTTGATCGGGTGGTCCACCGCATTGATGATTATCTGCGCAGGGAACCAAGGCGGGACACGATCCTGGTGGGTCCTCTGGAGGGAAAATATGGGCCCTGGATGTCCCTCTTGGACATCTGGTACCCGATCAGCAAGGTCAGCGTGCCAAGGGGACTGGAGGAGGTTGAGAGGCGTACGAGACAGGGCGGTCGGGGCTACTGGATCTCCGACTCGGCCTGGATGCGAAAGAACGGCTGGCAACCGGAGCCCCTGGTCCTGCGAGGGGATCTGAGAGAGGAATTTTCTGCAGAGCGATACACCGTCTACTCCTGGTAGGATGCCGTTAGAGGTGGACGAGAAAGACGCGGGAACGGCGGGGAAGTCTGAGGGAGAAACCGAGAGGAGGCGGCGGGAGGGCCTGCGCCTAAACTTCCTGCTCTTGACGGCCAGTGTATTCATAACACTGACAGCGAGCGAGGTGGTGGCCCGCCTGGTGCTTCCCTCGCCGCTGCCTTGGCTCTTTCCCCAGGTCCGATACCGGCCGGACCCGGAGCTCATCTTTGCCTTGGCCCCCAACCAGGATGCCTTTACTGCGGACGTGCCGGTGCAGATCAATTCGCGGGGCCTCAGGGGGAGGGGAATTGACTACGCACGGCCTCCTGGGTACCACCGCCTGCTCTTCTTGGGGGATTCGATAGTCTTCGGGTACGGGGTCAGTGAACGGGAGATTCTCTCCTTCCGGGTCGAGGCGATGCTGAGGGAACATGGGATCAAAGTTGAAGCGATCAATACAGGCGTTCCTTCCTATAACACGGAGCAAGAAGTTGCCTTTATGGCTCGGGAGGGCGTCCGATACCGGCCGGATTGGGTCATCCTCGGATTCTGCTGGAATGACATCAATGACAAAACGGGAGCCCAAGTCAGTCCCGATGGCTGGTTGGTCTCTGAAGCCGCCGCGGATCATGCCGACCGATCGACTCCCCTCGCAACCCCCCAGAGTTATGCGTTTCGAAATCTTATGAAACGATCTCGCCTCGTATACGCCGCGCTGCAGGGGTGCAGGGTCCTAAAGTCTTTAGTCTCCCCGGACGATCATGCCGTTTTCCGCGGCGACGTGTTGGCAGGCCATGATACAGAGCGGGTCAGGCGAGGCTGGGGTTTGGTGGAGAAAGCGATTCATCGCCTGCGTCTCCTTGGGGAGGAGGAAGGGTTCCGAACCCTGATCGTGGGTTTCCCCGTGTCCCTCTCCCTGGAGAAATCCTTTCCCCAGAGTAGCTACCCGGCTCACCTTCGAGAGATCACGTCTCGGGAACATATTCCTTTCCTAGATCTGGGGCCTTCCTTTCAAGAAGCGTTCCGGGGGCATGAATCGCTTTTTATCCCCTACGACAGCGACCATCCGAACGCCACCGGGCACGATCTCGCCGCCCGGAAAATCGCAGACTTACTTCTCTCCCATGGGATTCGAGCCCAGGTCGATCCCTGACTCTCCTTCGCCAGTCATACTTGGCTTTTATCTATTTGAGGGGATAGCGTCCGGTAATCGTCACACTGTGGGTCGAGGCAGAAGACCGCAGGCTCGCTGCGCGGTCATCGATCGAAGAGGGCGCGTCGCTTCAGGCCAAGGGAGGAGACCCATGCGCGTGCTGTACCTCAACTATGAGTGGGACCCGCGGGAGTCTCCCGGAGCTCTCACTCATATCCGGGAGCTCAGCCGGGAGCTGGCGGCCCTGGGGCACACCGTCATGATTGAGAACCGCCACCGCTTTCCGGACGCCGCTGGGAACGGCACCCATCCGCAGGCTCTCGCAGCGGTTCACCGAAGCTCCCGCCTGCGGGAGCGGCTTTCCCCTTATCTTCACGAGACGGCCGCATTCTGTCGGGCCTTGCGGGGGATCGGCGCCGAGGTTACCCTGATCCAAAGACAAGAACCCGAAGTCGTGCTGGCGCGTCATTCCCTCCACCAGTTCTCGAGCTTGATTGCCGCCCGACGCTGTGGAGTCCCCATCGTGTTCGAGGTGAATGCACCGACCGCGTATGAATACCGTCAGTATCGCAGCCACTACCACCTGCTTCCGGTCTTCGCGGAATGGTTGGAGGCCCGGACGCTCTCCCGGGCCGACGGAATGTTTGTGGTCTCCGAGCTTCTCAAGCGGCACTTCGTTGAGCGGGGGATCCCCGAGTGGAAAGTCCGAGTGGTCCCCAACGGCGTCGACATTTCCCGTTTTCGTCCTGGCACCGTGGATCCGAGGGTCCGGCAACGCTTTCGGGGAAAGAGTGTCATCCTCGGATTTGTCGGGAGCTTTGCTCGGTTCCACGGCATCGATCAGCTGCGCGAGGCGATCGATTATATAGCCCCTCTTCGACCGGAGACATGTTTCCTGATGGTGGGCGCCGGTGAGCTTGCGACCGATCTCCAGGATCACTGCCGGCGGCAGGGGCTGTCGCGCCGGGTCTATTTCACCGGGCATGTCGCATCAGAGGAAGTTCCCGGGCTGATGGCGGCCGCGGACATCCTCATCGCTCCGTATGAGGCGCAGGAATTTTTCTACCTCTCGCCCATCAAGATCTTCGAGTACATGGCCGTCGGGCGCGCGGTGGTGGCGGCCGGCGTTGGCCAGATCCGCGAGATCATCCAGGACGAAACGAACGGACTCCTTTACGAACCGGCCTCCGCGGGGGCCTTGGGCGAGCGGCTGCTCCGCCTCGTGGATGACCCCGACTTTCGCCGGCGTCTGGGTGAAGCCGCCCGTCGTACCGTGGAGAGCCGCTACACCTGGCGAGTCAGCGCCGAGGGTGTCGCGGCGGTCTTGGAGCAAGCCCGGGAGCGCCGCCGGCCAGGGGGGCGCTGATGTGCGGAATTTGCGGCGTCTATCTCTTCGATCGGACCCGTGTTGTCGAGGAGCGGCACATCCTCGCCATGCGGGAGACCCTCGTCCACCGGGGACCGGATGGATTCGGTCACCTGATCCGGGGTCACGTGGGACTCGGACACCGGCGTTTGAGCATCGTGGATCTGGCCGGTGGCCACCAGCCCATGACCAACGAGGACGGCACCGTGTGGGTGATTCTCAACGGCGAGATCTACAACCACATGGATCTCAGGAAGTGGCTGGAGCCTCGGGGGCACCGTTTCCGGACCCGGAGTGACACCGAAGCCATCCTCCACCTGTACGAAGAGCTGGGCGAGGGGGGCGTGGGACGCCTCATGGGAATGTTCGCCTATGCCTTGTACGACGCCAACCGGGATCGTCTGATACTGGCGCGGGACCGATTCGGCATCAAGCCATTGTATTACCGGCTGGGCCCCGAGGGTCTGGTCTTCGGGTCTGAGATCAAGGCCATCCTGGCCTACCCGGGTGTGCCGCGGGAGCTGAACTGGCGGCGGGTTCCCGATTTTTTCCATTATGGGAGCGTTTACGGCACCGACACCTTGTTCGACGGAATCCAGGAACTCCTCCCTGGCCACGTTCTGGTCATCTCCGGGCAACGAACGGAAATCCGGCAGTACTGGGACCTGCCCGGTGGTCCAGCCCTGCGCGGCGACGAAGGAGACCTCAGGGCCCAGGTGAAGGAGCTGCTGAGAGCGGCTGTCAGGCGTCACCTGATGAGCGACGTCCCGCTGGGAGTGTTCCTGAGTGGTGGGATCGACTCCAGCCTGATCGTCGCTCTTATGTCCGAGATGTCAGGGGGATCGATCAAGACCTTCTCCATCGGCTTTCGGGAAGAGGGTTACAACGAGTTCTCCTATTCCCGCCAGGTCGCACGTCAGTTTCGCACGGACCACCTGGAGGTAGAGCTGGATGCTGAGCGCTTCTTCGACGCCTTACCCAGCCTGGTCTGGCACTACGATGAACCGGTGTCTCTTCCCGCCAGCATCCCCCTCTTCTTTCTCTCCAGGGAGACAAAGGGGAAAGCCACGGTCATTCTTACAGGAGAGGGCGCGGATGAGCTTTTCCTGGGGTACGCCCAGTATGGCGTGATGCGCCGGCAGTCGCGGATTGCGGAGACATTTCAGGCCTTATGCCCCCCACCGGTCCGTAACGTCATGGTCCGCCTGGCCCGCGGCCTTCTGGGTCCGGACAGAATGCTTCTACAAAGGCTCCTTCTCGATCCCGCGGCCCTGGCGGCCTCTTTCATCGAGTGGCTACCTCGAGAGATCGCCGATGAACTGTGCGGCGGCGGTAGAATCAATGCGGAGCCGCACGACAGACATCCAGACCCTGTCCTGGAGATCTTTCGAAATGCCCCGGCCGACCGGGACTTCCTGTCCGATGTTACTTACCTGGATTTCAAGGCTTTTCTCATCACCCTGCTCATGAAGCAGGATAAGATGTCGATGGCCGCCTCGATCGAGTCCCGGGTGCCGTTCCTGGATCACGAGCTGGTGGAGTTCTGCTACCGCCTTCCGACCCGCCAGAAGCTTGCGAGAGGGACGGCCAAGAAAATCATAAAGGACATCGCCGCCGAATATTTCCCTCCCGACTTCATCCATCGAAAGAAGCAGGGATTCCCAGTCCCCATGATTCCGTGGCTGGAGAGAGACGCTACCCGCGCCCGTTTCGAAGAGGTTCTTCTGGATCGGCGGACGGTATCACGGGGGATTTTTGACCAAAAGGTGGTGGAGCGCTATCTGAAGCAGTTCAAAATGGCGAGCACGTCTGGGTCCCGGGCGGCCGCCTATTTCATCTGGAGCTTGGTGAACTTCGAGCTGTGGCAAAGGGTCTACATGGATAACCCTTCCATGTCGGTCTCCGGCAGCTTGTCCCGGAAGGAATCCCCGGCTCCTGCAGAAGGGTGGCGCTAGGATTCTCAATGGCCAATCGGAGGTGAGCGAGCGCGTGCTCCAACGCGTCGGGTCCCGCCGAACCCCTCGAGCGTAGTCGCCCATGTGCGGCATCACTGGATTCATTAGCGTCGATCCCTCCAGACCCGCCGATCCGGGGATTCTGCGCTCGATGACCGATGCCATCGCCCATCGCGGCCCCGACGACGCGGGGTTCCATGTCGAGGGAGGTGTCGCCCTCGGCATGCGGCGTCTTTCGATCATCGATCTGGAGACGGGCCAGCAGCCGATCTCGAACGAGGATGGCAGCATCTGGGTCGTCTTCAACGGAGAGGTCTACAACTACCTGGAGCTGAGAGAGGGTCTGATCTCCAGGGGGCATCGATTCAAGACCCGCTCCGACACCGAGGTGCTGGTGCACCTCTACGAGGAGAGTGGAGATGAGTTCGTCACGGCGATCAATGCGATGGCGGCGCTGGCCCTGTGGGACGGTCGGAGGCGGCGCCTGGTCCTGGCCCGGGACCGGCTGGGCAAGAAGCCGCTGCACTACGCGCTGACGCCCGAGGCGTTCGTCTTCGGGTCCGAGATCAAGGCGCTCCTCTGTCATCCCGCGGTGCGGGCGGAGGTCGACCACGGTTCGGTCGCGCGCTACCTCGTGCATGAACACGTTCCCTGCCCCAGGACGATTTACCGGGGGATCCTGAAGCTACGCCCCGGTCACCTGGGGATCTTCGAAGGGGGCCGGTTCACCGAGCGTCCCTACTGGGACGTTCCCGCCCCCCGGTTGGCGGAGGGCCGGACGGCGGCGGCGCCACCCCTGACGCAGGTCGAGGAGGACATCCGGCAGACGCTTCTCGACGCGGTCAAGTGCCGCCTGATGTCCGACGTTCCTCTCGGGGTCTTCCTGTCCGGGGGGATCGATTCGACGTCGATCGTCGCCTGCATGTCGCGTGTCGCTCCGGGCAGCGTGCGCAGCTTCTCCGTCGCCTTCGGGGAGCCTTCGTTCGACGAGTCGGTCCACTTCCGAAAAGTGGCACGATACTTCAACACGCAGCATGAGGAGCGGCTGCTCACGCCCGCGGCGCTGCTCGACGTCCTGCCCGCGCTGGCGTCCACGATCGACGAGCCGCTGGGCGACGCCTCCATCCTACCGACCTACCTTCTCTCGCAGTTCACACGGGAGAGGGTGAAGGTCGCGCTGGGCGGGGACGGAGGTGACGAGCTCCTGGCGG
>QHVQ01000093.1 GCA_003222305.1 Acidobacteriota bacterium
ACTTAGGCCAAGGTCCATCCGCCTCTTGCGGATCTGATCGCCCAGGGTCCTAAGCTGTGTAGGATACCCAGCCGGCAACGGCTTCTGCCCCCGGAGGGTGACATGGCAAAAGGGCAACGCCTTGCAGTCGCTCTATCGCTGCCGGATGGTCCAAAATGTGACACCCATGCGCGTCGATCACTTAGCGTCTGGGCGCGACGGACCTGACCTTGAACCGGACACCTCCTGGGGAGGCCCAGTGGCGATAGGCCTCAATCCATTCCGCACCCCCAGGTGGCGGGAAAGGCAGTGGCATATCGAGGATGGGGATGGCCTGCTGTCTCCTGCCTCGGCGGCAGATTGCGACGATCTCGTCAGTTTGCGTGAGGTCGATCTGCTCCACCGTGACCATCATTCCCAGCACCATGGTCTCGAACGGCAGCCCCAGGTTGTCTTCCAACATCGTCAGGAACCCCGTCCTCTGCTCAGATTCGCCATAGGCGTCGACGGTGGCTTCTTTGACGAGCTTCTCTAAGAGAGTCTTTCTTGGTGGCCAGCGGCGATCTCCTTTCTCAGAGGTTCGTCGTCCTTTTCTCACGCGTTTTCGCGTCATGGGCCGTCTCCCCCCAGGTCGTCGAAGTGACAAGGAGCCTTCTCGTCATATTCGACGCGGGGTTCGTCGACAGGGTCCGAATAGTTGGAGGGCGGCTCGCCGCGCACATACCCGAGGGCCCGGTATGCTCGCAGCCGCTTCTCGAACATGCGCCGCAGCACAGGCACCGAGCCGTCGACATAATCGAAAATACGCACGGTTGTCTTCCCGGGGCGGATCCGATGCAGGCGACCTGCATACTGTGCCAGCGTTCCCTTCCACGCGATTGGCATCGCAAGGAAGAGAGTATCGAGTCGGATGTCGTCGAACCCTTCACCGATGTACCGACCGGTCGCAAGGATCAGTCGCTCCTCGTCCTCCGGTATTTCGGCGAGCTGGGTACCGAGCTCGTGCCGCTGCTTGGGGGTTCCACCACCTCGGAGCACGATGACGTTGCGGACGACGCCCCGCAGTTTCGCCTCGAAATAATCGAGGTGATCACGCCTCTCGGTCAGCAGGACCGGAGACGCTCCAAGTTCGACAGCCCGAATCACGTCGTCGAGGACGAGGCGGTTGCGCTGCTCGTCGGCTGCCAGAGCCCCGTAAATGTCTTGAATCTCGATCTCATTCGGCACTGTTTTCAGGCGAAAGCTTGTCTCACGAACGACGAGCTCATATTTGAACAATTGCCGCGCAGCACGGGTCTTCGCGTCCACGCAAAAACGTGCGGGTCCGAGCTGCATCTCCAGAATCGGGTGATGACCGTCGCGGCGATTTGGTGTGGCCGTGAGCCCCAGGACATATCGCGCCTTGACCTCCGAAAGAACCCGCTCGAATGATACGGCCGGGACATGGTGGCACTCGTCCACGATGACATGTCCGTAGGTGGCAACGATATCATCGACGTGTCCCCCATGGACCAGACTCTGAATCATCGCCACGTCCAGGATACCATTGGCATTTCGTTACCCGCCTCCAACTCGTACCACCTCCTTCTCGTCGACGCCAAGAAAGGCCGAAATCTGGGCAACCCACTGGTCGAGGAGCGGCCTGCGGTGAACGAGGATGAGGGTGCCGCGACCTCGTTGAGCGATCAGGTGAGCCCCGAGAACGGTCTTACCGATGCCGGGGGGTCCGACGAATACGCCGATGTCGTGAGGAAGGATTGCTTTTGCTACGCGCTCCTGGAGCGGTGTGAGCTCGCCATGAAACCGGATGCGTAATGGTTGGCCCTCGTGACGCTGATCTTCGAGCGAGAGCTTGATGCCATGCCTCTTCAGAAGTTCCTCGACCGCGTCGCAGCAGCCGCGTGGCAACGCGATATGGTGCGGCAACTCCTGGGCGCAGGAGATCACGCGCGGCGTCTTCGCGATAGAAAGTCGCATCGACTGCCTTCTGTAGAACCCAGGGTTTTGGAAGGCGGCGAGGCGCTTGATCTCGTTCAGCAACTGTGATGGGACCGCATCCTTGTCGATGAAAAGCCGCTGGGCGAGGACGGCGTGCACTTCCCTCGGCAGCGGCCCGGGGATGGACGAGCGGCCGGAATTGCCCATTGGCAAATGCCTCCATGGCTTGATTCCCTCGTCATCCATGGGTTCCGCGATCCTCACGCCTACGACCGCATCACGACGCTCAGCGGCCCGCGCGATTGCCTCGACGTTTTCAGGTTCAAGCCTCCGGACCGACGCGAGGTAGGCCCATTGATCGAGGTAAGGCTCGAACCCCGCATCAACGAAAACGGTATTCCCGTGTCGGCGAGCTTCATACTGAAGGGGCAGGGCGATGAGGTTTCCCAGGCCCCCACGCGGCATCGTGTCCTGGTTTGGGAAGAGCCGGTCGTATGAGTTCATGCTGAGCTGGTGCCGACGGGTCATTGTCTCGGTGAGAAGGCGGGATCCCATTTTGCGGGCGACGGCCGACGGGATGGGGGATGCAAAAAAGAACCAGGCGTGGGCACCATTGCCCGACCGGGATCGCTCCAGCCCACAAGGAATCCCCATGATTCGGCAGGTTTCGATGAAACTGGCCACATCTTCCTTCCAGGAGGTTTTGTCGAAATCGACAGCAAGAAACCAGCATGTAGCGTTGCGGAGCAGTGGATACACTCCCATTACATGGCGACCCCGGAGGTGATCCAGAACGACCTGGTCGTTTACGGAGAGGAAGGCTTGGTTCGGACACTCCCCGCAGCGAATTTTGGGAAGCTCGCAGACACCCTTCACGAATTTGTTCGCGCACGCGGGCGCATAACCCGACTGGCCACTTTTCTTACTTTGGAAACGGGTGGGGAAAACATCGTCACGCCCGCGAAAGAGGGATCGGAAAAGCGCCACCTTATCCACAGCGGAGATCGGACCCGAAGGTCGATCCAAGGCGGAAACCTGGCTGCCCTGAACCTGGAGACGGATAGTCGCCTCCAGCTCGCGTCGTAGCGCCTTCAGACGCTCACAAGATTCTTGTCGTTCAGAATTGAGATTAGCGAGGCGACCCTCTTCCTGTGCGATGAGCGAGAGCAGATCCTCCCTCGTGGACTTCATTCGATTTCCATGCCGGTGCGACGATCCGGCTCCTATCGACTCGTGTCAGGAAGAGTGTGTGACGGGCCAGAGGGACGCGCATCCGGCAGCGTTCGTCTGCAATCCATCGATCGTTTCTTCATGGATTCCGTTTTCGCAGGAGCTTTATCCGCTGACCCGCAAGAAAACAGTGCACCGACGGGCACTCGAAATGTGCATTCCCCAACGGGGGGGGTTAAGCTGCACCACCATCTCCGATCGGAAGTGGACGCACACGATGCCGACCTTCTTCGATCACGACGACGGCGCCCCTTTCCAGAGCTTCTGAGCACTTGGCAAGAACGACGGACAGGCGATCGATGACGTGCGCGGTGCGGGTGTTGTGGAGTCGGAAGACCACCACGCTCACGGTGCGCCCGCGCGTGAGCGCTGCGATCTCGCCGAAATCGAGATCGAAGGTGAGGACGACTCGGCTCTCTGCAATTGCCTTCGCGAAGATCTCGCCGTTCGGAAGGCGGTGAAGACCCTCTTCGCGGAGATGAACCGGTTCGTGACCGTGCTCGCGCAGCCACGTGACGACGCGAACATCCACCCCCATGTCCACAAGGAATCTCACCATCTCCCCCGCGTCTACTTGCCGACGTGGACCTGCTCTTGAGCGAGCCATGCAGCGTATCCGAGAGCCTGCTGAATATCCTCGCGCTCAAGGTCCGGGTATCCGGCCAGGATTTCCTCGAAAGTGGCTCCATGGGCGATCTGCCCTACGATCACCGAAACGGGGATTCGCATCCCGCGGATGCACGCTCGTCCGCCCAGGATCTGAGGGTCGAAGGTGATCCGGTCGAACTCCATCTTGGCACCTCCTTTGCTGCCTATAATAACCCTCTCCGCGGGTATTTCGCATCCCGCCGATTCCTTCGTGTTCATAAGGCTCGGAAGCGAATTCCCTCGCCCTCGAATTTCGGGCAAGTGACAATCATGCTGGGGCGCCCTGAACGCCGCTTACTCAGGTTCCGATCGGACCGGCTTGGGAGATTTCCCATCCAGGAACGTTTTCACCTTTTCGCGAAATCGCTTTGGGGGGGTCGTTGCCCCGGTTTCCCAACGGGCTATTGTGCAGCGATCCACGCCGATCAGAATGGCCAGACGTTCCTGTGAAATCGCGAGGGATCTCCGGCAGGCAGTCAGCCGCTCGCCTAGGGTTTCAATCTTCACAAGAGCCTGAAGTCCCAGGAACTCGTTGATCTTGGGAGTTACCCACCGAGCCGGTTCGATTCCCCGACCCTCCCAGTTCTCCACGCTCTTCTTGTCCACACCCAGCAGCTTGGCGAGCTTCCTCTGGCTGAGCCCGACGTCCATTCGTCGCTTCCGGATCTGGTCTGCCAGGGTCAGGATTTCATGAGGGTAGCGCGGCGGCAGCGGCTTCTGTCCCCGAAGGGTGACATGGCAAAAAGGCAACGCCTTGCAGCAGGTGCGTCGCAAAGGAATGGCGGAAGGTGTGACAGCTGGCGGGCCTGGTGATCCGCGCCTTGAGCACGGCCAGCCGCACCGCGCGTTGGAGCACCGATTCATGGAGATGATGGCGGCGAATCTGGCCGGTGCGGGGCTCCATGTAGTGCCGGGCAGCGGGGAAGACCCATTGCCAGGGCCACTCGCGACCGGCGTTCGGGTACTTGCGTCCAAGGGCAAGGGGAAGCTCCACCCACCCGGCGCCCCGCGCAAGATCCGTTTGGTACTGGCGATGCACAACTTCGAGCTGCCTCCTCATTGCCTCCTGGACAGCCGCCGGGAGCAGGGTGACCCGGTCCTTGTTTCCCTTCCCACCTCGCACGGTGATCTGGCTCGCGCTGAAATCGAGGTCCTTGATCCGCAGCCTGAGCCCCTCGCTAAGCCGCAGCCCTCCGCCGTACAGGAGAGTGGCCACCAGCCGCGGCCTGCCTTGCAGCTGGCTCAGAATCGCTAACACCTCGTCACGGCTGAGCACCACCGGCAGCCTGCGCGGCCCGCGGGCGCGTACAAGGCCCTCCAGCCAGGCGAGGTCCTTCTTCAACATCTCTCCATAGAGGAACAGCAAAGCGCTGAGGGCCTGATTCTGGGTGGAGGAGGCCACCTTCTTCTCGGTGGCCAGGGTGGAGAGGAAACTCGTCACCTCGGCCTCCCCCAAGAGGGCAGGATGCCGCTTTCCATGAAACACGATGAATCGCCGAATCCAGCCGAGGTAAGCCTCTTCCGTCCGGCGGCTGTAATGGGCCATCCGGAGGTGCCGGCGGGCTCGGTCCAGAAACGTGGGCTTCCTGTCGGGGTGGGGATGCCCCTCACCCACGCTCCAAGACGGACGGAACCCATGGACCGGTGGGACTGGATAGGTTGACTCGTCTTGCACTCAAACCCCCACGAGATGGACTCTCCAGGCTCGGATGGGGGGCGCGTTGAAAAAACTATACGCCCGGCGGGGCTTTCGGCGCAAGGGGGATTTGCGAGGCGGCGCGGTGGAACGGCCGCGCGGCGTCATCGGCGTGAACCCGGGAGCGAGGCAAATCGCGGATGGCTTCGGGTAATGCGGAGGGTCAGGGAAGCGTCGGACGATAGGGCAGGACCCGCGCAACGCTTGGATCGTGAGGATCAGCAGAGGCCGCCCACCGGCACAGCCACTTCGGGGAGGGATTGCTGGCGGGCAGCGAGACGCCTCCGGAAGCGCACGTGCCGGCGGCGCGAAACTTCCACGAGGGGGCGCCAGATCCGATGGGTCAGGCGGTGCCGGATCAGGAACGGCCAGAGCCGGTTGCTCCTCTTGTACAGATAGCTCATGGCCAGGTAGGGCGGCACCGCGCGCCAGTCCGACGGCCTGCGCCTCCAGATCGATGCATGGGAGAAGATTCGGCGGTAGGCCCAGGCGTACCCTTCGTAGAGATCTTCCGGAGTCATTTGCCTGGGCCGGAAGACCACGTGGGCGGTGTCGTAGAGGCCCCACTCGCGGTGGAGTAGTCTCCCTTCCGCCTCCATCTGCTGGAAGAGCGGGGTGGCCGGATAGGGAGTGAGGATGTGGAAGGTCGCGCACTCGAGACGATTCTCCTCGATCCAGGCGACGGTCCGCTCGAAGACCTCGGGCCCGTCCTGGTCGAAGCCGAAGACGAAGCTGCCGTTGACCTGGATGCCGTTGCGGTGGAAGAGATCGACTCGGCGGGAATAATCGGCGGGCCGGGGGCTTTTCTTGCGGGCCTGGTCGAGGTTCTCGCCGGTGAGGGACTCGAACCCTACGAAGACGCTGGTGCAGCCGCCCAGCGCCATCTCCCTCACCAGGTCGGGCTCGTCGGTGACGTCCAGGCTCACCGCCGCGCTCCAAATCTTCTCCGTGCAGGCCAGGGCCCGGCTCAGCGTGCGCAGGTAGTCGCGCCGGGAGCCGAGGTTGTTGTCGATGAACACGCCGTAAGGCTCCCGCGCGGCCACCAGCTGCCGGGCGATCTCCTCCGGCTGGTGGGTCTGGTAGGGGATGTGCAGTCGGTCGGTCGCCAGGTAGCAGAAGCCGCAGCGGTTGTGGCAGCCCCGGGTGGCGATGAGGCTGCCGGTGGTAAGGAAGCCCCAGCGGGGAAGAATCTCCCGGAGGGGAGCTGGCTCATCCCGGTACTCTCCCAGCGGCCCTCGAGCGTAGCTGCCCTCGTA
>QHVQ01000098.1 GCA_003222305.1 Acidobacteriota bacterium
ACGGACGATTCGCTGGCGGTCCGAGGGAGCAATCCTCGCGGCGGAGGCAGGGTCCTTCTCCCGCAGGACTCGGTGGAGCGTCCCAGGCCCGTCGCGCTCTTCTCGCCTCAAAAGACATCGCCTCAGCTCTGGGTCACGCCTCGGTAAATCCGCCACCCCCTTCAAGACACCGCGCAGATAGAGCCCCGTGCCGCCCACCAGGATGGGCAGGACGCCCGCATTATGCATCTCCTTCAGGGCTTGTTCTGCTGCTCGGAGAAAGTCTCCCAGGGAGAAGTCCTGGTCAGGATCCACCAAGTCCAGGCCCCTGTGTTGAATTTCCCGGCGCACCGATTTCGGCGGCTTGGAGGTACCGATGTCCAATCCGCGATAGACCGCCATGGAATCCACGCTCAAGATCCAGCCTCGGAACCTGAGCGCCAATGCCTGGGCAACCTCACTTTTCCCGGACGCTGTGGGGCCCACCAGGACCACGGCCGGAGCCCCGGCCTCCGGGGCGTTTCCGCTCAACCCAGATGGCCTTTCTTCCTCTGATCGTCTCGGAACTGGTCCACCGCCTCCTTGAGGTGGTCCTGACAGTAGGTGTGTCCCTGCTGCACAGGCTTGCCGCATCGAGGACAGCGTCGACCGGCCATCTTACTGCTGAGGCGGGAGAACACCGAGAGGATCAGGCTCGCAACGAGGAGGACCGCTCCGGCACCGAGGAGGATTCGCACTTGAGTGGCGCGGGCTTCGTGGAACACCACCTCCGAGACAACCATCCAGAGGATGGCCACGGCGAGGGCCAGGATTCCCAGGGTCCGCAGAAGCGTGACCAAAGGGGCTACTCCTTTCCGGTCCGGCCGGAAGGGGCGTCGGCGTGCAGCACCGGCTGCAATCCAAGCTCGCGAAGCCCCTGGACGGCCCGCCCCTCGTGCTGAGCACCCAGCGTGCGGCGAATAGCCAGCAGCTCTGCGTAGAGGAATTCGTTGAGACCGTCCACCAGATGTTCGGAATGGCTTCCATTGCCGGCGCTCTTCAGGTTTTTCTGCAAGAGTCTCTCATCCAGTGTGCCGTCCCGACCCAACCTCTGCTCCTCCAGCAGCACGGGCCTCTGCCGCTTCTGCTCCATCAGGTAGCGCGAGAGAATCGCCTCGCCGATGGGACCTACTTCCTTGACCAGGTATCGGTGCAGGAATGCGAACATTTCGTTATAGCGGCGGATCAGGGGCAGGGCTTCCTGCCCTCCCGCCCCCGCGGGTGGTGCCTGAAATGCTCGCATCTTCAAGTAGCCGGTGGAGAAGAGAAGGAAGACAACGCGCAGAGTCTCGGCCCGGCCGATTTCACTGGCCTGAACCACAGCCGCCAGGCTACGCTCTCCGTCGACGAGAGCGAGCACGTAGCGCTCGTGGGGCTCCAAGGTGAGGGAGCTCTTGCACTCTGCGGGTGGGATGGCCTCGAAGACCGATTGGTCCGAGGGCATCCGCTCCGTGAAAAGCCGCGTGTTCCTGACCGATCGGATTCCTTCCCCCACGACGTCCAGGATGGGAAGGCTCAGATCCATGCCCGAGCTGGAAATCTCCTGGCCTTCCTTGAATTGGAATTTGCCCTTTTCCCACTCGAAGAGCTCGCTCACGATGCCCTGCGCCTGCCGCCGGAGGGCCTCCCAGAGTCCCTTGGGGGTGAGGCTTCCCGACTCGATGAGGATCCGGATGGGGCGCTCGCCGTTGCGCTCGCGCTCCACCACTGCTTCATGCTGCTCGCGAGTGATCTGCCCCGCCCGGTACAGGCAGGCCGAAAGCCTGCTCTCTTCCTGATTCGAGGCAACGGCAGTGATAAGCCCGTCGCGGACCTGAACTGACACCTCCCGCTCTGCTTCGCGCAGCAACAGCGCGCCTCGCCGATTCAGGACGCGCAGGAATTCCAGGACATCGGAAATGGAGAGCGCTTTGAGGCGGCCGGAAAAGCTTCCGTCTCTCGCCGGAGACCCCGGCCGCGAGGAGGAGTCTGGAGGAGGCGGTTGGGGACTGGGATCGGCAGAGCGATTCATTCGCGGCGATGATATCCTCGTAAACTTTGCATTGTCAATCTATTGAAGTTCGAGACTCGCTTGCCTTGGAGGCGGCGGGGTGTTCCTTTCCCCTACGGGCACACTTCCCCTTCCGGCGTGCGTCCGGACAGACCCGACGGGACCAGAGTCGGTCAGTAGGCGCGGGTGAGTTCGATCCCCGGATAGTAGTGTCTTAGGATCGAATCGAAGCCGGCGCCGCGCACCGCCATCCCATAGGCCCCTACCTGGCAGAGCCCGACACCATGACCCCACCCTTTGCCGGCGAAATGAAACGCGGCCACGCCCCCGCCCGGTTCCATCTGCCGCTCCATCGTAAATAGATTCTCCTTCAACCCCAAGGCCGTGCGAATCCGGAAGCCGTTCAGAAAGAAGGTCCCCTTGCTTCCCATCAGCTTCACCTGGATCACTCGCCCTGAAACCCCCCTCTTGGTGACGACCAGGTCCTGCAACCGTCCCACGTCCACCCGTTTTTTCACCAGGTCCTCGAGCTCCTGCCGAGTGTAGCGCTGGTCCCACTGGTAGTAGGAGCTGGAGCGATCATCGGCCTGCCCCAGAAAGGATGAAGTGAGGATCAGCACATCCACAGCGCCGCTCCGACTCACGTGATAAGTCACTTCATCGCCGATGGCCAGAGTCAGCTTCGCCACCGGGTAGGTTCGGCCGCGGACCGACCGGTACAGGCAGAGTCCCGGCATCAGCGGAAGGGTCTGGAGGCTTCCCTTCTGGCTCACTCTTACATCGCTTCCTTCCAGGCCCCGAAACGTGGCCCGACTTAGCTCCCACGCCTCGAAATCCTGGGCGATCCGCGCGATCCACCCCAGGACCATGGCCCGAGATGGACGTGAATGCAGCCGGAGCGCTCCGTCGGGGAAGAGTCCCAGGATCCCCTGACTCAGGAGATAGGCCACGCCTCGGGCGTCGGCCGCCGGGACCGCGGAGGCGTCGGACACGTTCAGGACGAAGGGGATGTCCCTGTCGTCCAGGGTCAGGCGGGCCCGATCCTCCCAGCTGAATGCTTTCATGATGAAGCGGCTCCACTCCAGGATGTCGCCGCGCTCGAATCGAAACCCCGGCGGCACGGCGCCGATACCCATGACGCCGAAGGCGCGTAGCCACCACCCCAGCGCTTCCGCAGGGGCCGCCTCCTCCTGGAGGAATCTTCTCTGTAACGCTTGCTCCCCCGCCACTCCCGAGACTACCAGCAACGCCAGCTCGGCTCCCAGCGGCGGGGAGGAGCCGAATTCGAACCAGGGTAAGTTCTCCCGTCCCGAGAGCAGCTCGGGCTCCGCCTTCTCGGGATAGCAGTCTACCCCTTTGAGGTAAGGCCCCTTCTGGTCCGGGAAGACGTTTACCCCGTCCTCGGTGTGCCCGCCACAGGTGGAAGTGTAAAGCGCCTTGATGGGAATCCCGTTGTAGGTGGCAATGATCCCCGCCGTCTCCTCCACCGCCTGGTTGGTCAGCGGGTGCTCCGTGGAAAATCCCCTGTAAACCTGGCAGGAGGAGCTGTCACAAAGGTCGAAGCCCGACTCGGCGAACTGTCCCCGGTTGGCGAAGAGGTAGGTCCGGGCCGCGACCGCCTGCGCCTTGAGGGCTTCGATCTCAGGGTAGATTCCTGGACCCATTTCGTTGGGAACCACGCCACGCAGATAGTCCTCCAGAGGAAGCTGATTGATCACCTTCAGGCTGTCCCCCAACATCCGTACTTCCAGCCTTCCCCGATAAGGCTGGCCGTTCACCTCCACTGTCCCGCCGGGAACCGCCGAGGTGACGATGAACGACTTGACGTCGGTGACTTGAGAGTAGTAGCGCGAATCCACCAAACGCAGACGCGCCTTTCCCGACGCGGGCGCCGACTCTTCGGCCACCCAGATTTCCGTCAACCCCTCCTCCAGGAGCTTGTCGGTAAGCTGGGAGGCGTCCTCGCGGCGAGCGAAGTCCCCCACCCGCACTCGATAGTTGCTGCGATCGGGATTGTACGAGACGATGACAGGATCGGGGAGAAGCCGCTCCAGCCGGTCCTTGAGAGCGTCGGCCTCGGGCTGGGTGCCAAACGAGCCGACCTGCACTCGGAAGACCGACTTCGGCGTGATCCCCTTGGGCAGATCCAGCACCACCACCACCGGCTCGTCGAAGCGCGCCTTCCACAGCGGGACGAGCTTCGTCGGCTGCAGGATGAGCAGGCCGCCTGCGGCGGCGAGCTTCGCTACACTGGGTTCGGTGGTGAGGCCGATGCGGACATCCGGCTGCGTCGCGAGGGAGGAAGGAGCGGCAGGAGCGGACTGCGTGGCGGGGTGCGCTTCCTTGACCGCCTGCGACGCCGCCTCACCGGCCAAGCAGCAGGAGGCGACCGGGAGGAAAAATGCGGCGCACGAAGCCTGAAGCAGACGAATCGTTCTCGAGCCTCCTCGTCCGAGTCGCGGCATCTTAGCATAGAATATTTTTCATGCACTCCCTCGAGGCGAAGCGGGTGCGCGGAGTGGTCTTCGACCTTTGGAACACTCTCGCCTACAACGATCACCGTCCGAATCCCATCGTTGCCTTGGGCGACGCCTTCGGCCTCCGGGGCCGGCCAGGCTGGACCAAGAGCATCGAGCGCGGCATCATGCGGGAAAGGCTCTCCGGGATCGAGGAAGGAATGGAGGCGCTTTCGAGGCTCACGGGGAAGCGATTGGCGCGCGACCAAGTGGAGGAACTCGGAAGGAATTGGAGGGAGGGCTGCACGCGGACGCGTTTCTTTCGCGAAGTTCCCGAGGTCCTCCGCCGCCTGGCGCGCCGGTTCCACCTCGGCCTTCTCTCGAACACTCAGTCCTTCGATTTGGAATTCCTGGACCGCAGCGACTTGCCGTTGAGCGCCCGTCTGTTCTCGTACGAGCTGGGAGTGCTGAAGCCGCATCCGGCCCTGTTCCTTCGCATGGCCGATCTCTTGAAGCTGGCCCCTAGCGAGCTCTTGATGGTGGGAGATAACCTGGAGGATGACGTGACAGGCGCCGAAGCAGCCGGTTGGCAGGCGCTCCTCATCCGCCGCCGTAACGTTCCCCTCTCGTTCCAGGAGCCCCACCCCGACCGCAAATTTATTGCATCGCTCGAGCCCCTCCCCTCGATTCTCCTGATCTGAGACCGCCCGAGAGCGAGACGGGGAAGAGCTCCGCCGGGTGCCGGTCTTGCGCCTGAACGCCACGCCCGGAGTACCGCCCGGCGTCTTTCACCCTGAGGGCTGAAATGTGCGGATTTCACCGACGATTAGGTTGAGCTCTGCTGACGCCGGCGGCGGAGCTCGACACCTACGGACTCCACGATGCCGTCCAGGACGGGCGTCTCTTTACGGACGCGGATGAAGATCTCTTCCACGGGAAACTGCTCGAAGATGGCGGCGACGATACGGCCCGCCAGGGCCTCGATGAGCTGGAAGGACTCCTCCCGTCCGATCTCCTGAACGATCTTGTGCACCTTCCGGTAATCGAGGGTGTCAGCAATCCGATCCGAAGCGATCGCCTTCGAGTAATCGTAGGTGAGCTCCAAATCGATCGAGTAGCGTCCCCCGACCTCCCGCTCCATGCGAGTGAGACCGTGGTAGCCGTGGAATCGGACTCCGGAGAGGAGAATCTTCTCGCTCATGGCCCCTTCTCGTGCCCCTGGAAGGCCTTCCGGATCACGCCGTCGAGGATGCTCCCCTCGTTAGGGGTGCAGGCGCAATGTCCGCCTTTGTGGGTAGCCACGTGTCCGTGGCGGGAGCACTGTCCATCACACCCGCCGCAGATCCGATCGGTGCAGACCCAACGGACGACCTTGGGGAGTTTCTCAGGAACGGGAGCTTTTGTCTTTTGAGGGAGCGGCGCGGCCGTCTGACCGGTCGCAGGGGGTTGGGGTGGCGCAGGAGTCTGGCTCCGGGCCAGGACCCCGGCCAGGGAGATGGTAAGAAGAGCCAGCAAGAGGAAGCCGATCAGATGGCGCAAGCGCATGGAACCTCGCTCCTGACGAAAAGGCCCCTCATCCTCGGCGAACGGCCGGCGGATTGTCAAGGTACTTGAGCCCCGTACCGGTGTTGAAAAGCACGATACTCTCGCCGGGAAGGATGGTGCCCGCCTGGACAAGCCGGCGGAGCGCCGCCACCGTGGCACCTCCTTCCGGACAGGCAAGTATCCCCTCGAGCGTCGACAACACTTCGGCTCCCCAGACCATCTCCTCCTCCGAAACCGCCACCGCCGTCCCGCGCGTCCGACGGATGCCCTGCAGAATCAGCCGGTCTCCCAGCGGGGCCGGCACCCGCAACCCCCAGGCTCGGGTCACAGGCTTTTCCCAGAGTCTGGCCGCCTCCTCTCCTGCCTCGAAGGCCCGGACGATCGGGGCACACCCCTCCGCCTGGACGCACACCATTTTCGGCCGCCGGGGAGAGATCCACCCCAGCGCCTCCATCTCATCGAACGCTTTGACCATGCCGATGAGCCCGGTCCCCCCGCCGGTGGGATACAAGATCCAGTCGGGCAGTGACCACTCCATCTGCTCGGCGATCTCGTACCCGAGGGTCTTCTTTCCCTCAATCCGGTAGGGCTCCTTCAGCGTCGAGACGTCCAACCATTTCTTCCCCGCCCCCTGCTCCGCCATGGCAAGTGCGCAGTCCCGAATCGTGCCGGGCACCGCGTGCACGCGGGCGCCGTAGGCGCGGGCCTCTTCGAAGAAGACGGAAGGGGTGTCTACCGGGAGGAAAACATGCGCCGGGATTCCTGCCGCGGCTCCGTAGGCGGCCAAGGCCGATCGCCGAAATGGCGGGCCATGGTCACTGCCGCTCCCAGGCCTCGTGCCTTGAAGGAGCCGGTGGGATTGCATCCTTCCTCTTTCACCCAGAGCCGCTCCACCCCCAGCTCACGGGCCGCGCGCTGCACCCACAGAAGCGGCGTCCCTCCCTCCCCGAGCGTCACCGGCTCCGCGGCGGGGAGCACCTCCCGGTAGCGCCACATATTGAAGGGGCGATCGCGGAGCGCTTCTTGAGGGACGTCGCCCGGAGCGATTCGGTAGCGCACCAGAAGAGGCGCGCCACAGTCGCACAACCCGGTCGGTCGGGTGGCGCTGCGTGTCCCACCGCAGCGGGAGCATTCCAGATGATCAATCCGGGAAACGCCTGAGAAGACGACCATGACCAGGCGCCTCCTAGGGCCGGGAGGCGGCCGGGCTGGCCGGCACTGCGGGCGAGGAGTACCAGCGTGCCAGTACTTTCTCGGCCGGCTTCCCCTGCGGCGAGAAATTGTTGTCTCCGGCGCTCCGGCCGGTGTCGTAGAGGGGAAACCACTTCCAGACGTAGGCTCCTTTGAACCTGGGCTTTCCCCAGCTGGCGCGGAACATGGCCTCGTAGCAGCGTGCCTGCTGCTCCAGATTGATTCTGTCTCTGGTGCTCCAAACCCACGGCTCTACCGACGCTCGATCCGAGCTTTTGTATCCAATCTCGGTGAAGACGACGGGGCGCCGGATTCTCGCGGCCACACGCTCCAGCATCGGGAGATGCCTGTTCCAACCCGCCAGCAGCTCTTCCAGACTCGGGTCGCTCTTCTCCGAGAGAGGGAAGTAGGCCTGCACCCCCGCAAAGTCCAGCGCGTCCCAGAAAGGAAGCGCCTCGAATTCATGATCCCAGTTGGCGGCATACGTCAATTTCCCGTGATAGACCTCACGCACCCGTCGGACGATCTCCCTCCACTCCTCCTCGTGGCCCAGGGTGGCTCCTTGGAGCTCCGCCCCCACCGCCAGCGCTTCCATCCGGTTTTTCTCGGCCACTTCGGCATAATGGAGAATGAACAGGCGGTACGACTCGAACCAGGCCTTCCACGCCTCCTCGCTCTTCATGCGGATTTCGCCGGTCCAGACAGTGTCGCGCCACCCAGCCACCCAGAGGTGGGGCTTGAGGAGCGTGCGGATGCCGAATTGTCGGGCCAGGCGGGCGGTGGCGGCCAGCCCTTCGTCGGTCTCCCCCCAGAAGATATCTCCCGCGGCGGCGATCTGGATCTCCGAAGAATCCGCGCTTCTCATCCAGCCGAATGGAGTTTGGGAGATCCACTCCACGTTGTTCTTCACCAGCGGCTCGAAGACCGACTCATCGATCTTCCTACCCGCCACGAAGCAGACTCCGCGCATCCGGCCGTCGCGCGAGAAGTAGTCGCGCACCTTCGCAGAAGGAGTCGGAGAGGGTTGTTCCGGCCCCGACCCGCCGACGGCCGGTAGCAGCAGAGCGCACAGAAACAGGCTGAGCCCTCGCATGCTCGGCCTACCGGAACCGAACGCGGATGAAGCGGCGCTTTCCGACTTTGATGAGGTGCTCGGCGGGGGCATCGGCCCGCAGCTCCAGTCCGGGAGAATCCACGCGGCTTCCGTCCAGAGTGACGCCCCCCTGGTTGATGAGACGCGTCGCATCACCGTTGGACTTCGCCAGCCCCACCTTCACCAGGAGTCTGGGGAACCAGAGCGGGGCCGACTCGCAGGGAAGCGTCACCTCCTCCACCGCGTCGGGCGTCTCCCGCGAGACGAAGACCCTCTCGAACTCCGCCTCCGCCGCGGCGGCCTCCGCCGCCGAATGAAAGTCGGCAATGATCCGCTTGGCCAAGTCCACCTTGGCCTGCTTAGGGTGGAGCTTCTTCTCGGCGACTCCCTTCTTGAGCTCCGCGATCTGGACCAGGGTGAGGTCGGTGCACAGCTCGTAGTAGCGCCACATGAGGTCGTCGTTGATGGAAAGGATCTTGCCGAAGATCTCACGGGGCGTCTCGTTGATGCCGATGTAGTTTCCCAGCGACTTGCTCATCTTCTCCACTCCGTCGGTCCCTTCCAACAGGGGCATGGTGAGCACGACCTGGGGCTCCAGGTGGAACTCGCGCATGATTTCTCGCCCGACCAGGAGATTGAATTTCTGGTCGGTGCCCCCCATCTCCACGTCGGCCTTCAACGCCACCGAGTCGTAAGCCTGGGCCAGCGGGTACAGGAACTCGTGGATGCCGATGATCCGGGCGACGGTGTACTTCGAAGCCAGGCGAACCCAGTCCTCGGAGCTCATGCTGGCGAGCCACTGGCTGTTGAACTCTACCCGGGTCTTCACCGGATCGAGAATCTTGAAGACCTGCTTGCGGTAGGTCTCCGCATTCTGCTCCACCTGGGCCCGCGTGAGCACCGGGCGTGTCTTGGAGACCCCCGTGGGGTCGCCGATGAGCCCCGTGAAATCGCCGATGAGAAAGATCACGTCGTGCCCCAACTCCTGGAAGTGTCTCATCTTCCGCATGACCACCGTGTGTCCCAGGTGGATGTCGGGCGCCGACGGGTCGAACCCTACCTTCACCCGAAGCGGCTGGTCCTCACTTCGGGAGCGCTCCAGCTTCGCCTTGAGCTCCTCCACGCGGAGGATCTCCGTCGCTCCCTTGCGGAGGATCTCCAGCTGCTCCTCGGCGGGAAGGAAACTCACAACACCCCTCGCTCCTTGAGGCTCACATACCCCCGCGGGCTCACGATCAGATGATCCGCCAGCCCCACCCCCATCAGCTCAGCAGCCCGGGCGATGCTCCGGGTGAAATCCACATCGTCACGACTCGGCTCCAGGCTCCCGCTGGGATGGTTATGCACCAGCACGAAGGAGAGGGCCGAGTGGAGGATGGCGGGCTGGAGAATCTCTCTCGGATGGGTCCGGGTCGTGTTGAGGGATCCGATGGTGATGGTCTCCCGCTGGATCAGAATGTTCTGGGCATCCAGGTAGAGTGCTACCAGGTGCTCCTTCCGGACGCGCTTGAGATCACGCACCAGGTCGTACGCCTCCCGCGGCGAGCTCACCCGGAAATCGGAGGTGGGACGCAGCAGGATTCGGCGCGCCAACTCGAAAGCCGCCGTGAGCTGACAGGCCTTCACCGTCCCCACCCCCCGGCTCGCCCGCCACCCCTCCAGCGTCAGCCCCGGGAGTCCCTCGGCACCGTGGCGGCGCATCAGATCCTCAGCCACCCGCAGCACGTTCTCTCCTACCACGCCGCTGCCCAGCAGCACCGCCAGGAGCTCGGTGTTGGTCAGGACCCTGGCGCCATACTTGAGCAGCTTCTCCCGGGGCCTGGCGATGGCCGGCTCCAGGTCCTGGAGTTTCAGGCCGCGCGCCGGGACAAGGTGGGGGCGGTTCGTTTCGGGCGTATCCATGGCTGTCTCCCGAGGGCTCTCCCGCAGGAAACAGCAGCAAATGTCGTGCCCTTCCCGTGCCCAGGAGCGGCTCCGGAA
Source organism: Acidobacteriota bacterium (assembly GCA_003222305.1). Classification (GTDB taxonomy): domain Bacteria; phylum Acidobacteriota; class Polarisedimenticolia; order Gp22-AA2; family AA152; genus AA152. Next base: position 10,274 of record QHVQ01000098.1, read on the forward strand.
CATGTCACGCCCCGACACGCCTCGATGCGTCGCCGTCCGCTCGCAGACGCAGATCCATCTCTCAGTCCCGCTCCCTACAAGCCAGGATCCGGACGCGTCTCCCTTCGACGTTCAGCCTTCCCTCGAGGAGGAGTCGCACTGCTTCGGGGTAGATCCGGTGCTCCTGCTCCAGGATCCGATCCGCCAGTGTGACGGGCGTGTCCTCGGGCTCTACCGGCACCACCGCCTGCAGCACGATGGGTCCGGTATCCACACCGGCGTCCACCAAGTGAACCGTCGCGCCCGAGTAGCGCACGCCATGCTCCAGCGCCTTGCGCTGCGCGTCCAGTCCGGGGAAGGCCGGGAGGAGCGAGGGATGGATGTTCAGGATCCGACCCGGATAGGCCTTCAGGAGCCCCGGCGTCAGAATCTTCATGTAACCGGCGAGACAGACCAGATCCACGCGCCGCTCTTCCAGAGCCGCGACGATCCGGCGATCTTGTTCTTCCTTGTCCCGCGCCTTGCGATGGTCCAGGAGCAGGGTTTCCACCCCGCGCTCCTGGGCCTTCCGCAGGCCGGGCGCGTCGGGCTCATTACTGATCACCACCGCGACGACCGCCGGGATGCGTCCCTCCTCCGCCGCGCGGAGAAGGGCCTCCATGTTGGAGCCGCGGCCCGAGATCAGGATGCCGATCCGCCCGTCGGCCTTCAATGCAGAGCTCCGGAGAAGATCACCCGGCGGTTGCCCGGCACCACCGTGCCGATGATTGGCGCTTTCTCTCCCTTGCGCTCCAGCTTCTTCCGCACGCCTTCCACCTCGTCGCTGGAAACCACCAGGGCCATTCCTATTCCGAGATTGAACGTCCGGCGCATCTCCGAGTCCGAAATATTCCCTCCCTCCTGGATCAGGGCGAAGACGGCAGGCTTTTTCCAGGTGCCGGGATCGATCTCCACCGCGCACCCTTCCGGGAGAATTCGCGGAATGTTGTCGACAAGACCCCCCCCGGTGATGTGCGCGATCCCCTTGAGGAGGCCCTTTCCCAGCAAGGGTCTGAGCATCTTCAGGTACGAGCGATGGGGCTCCAACAACTCCTCTCCCAGGGTCCGCCCGAGGGCCGGGATGTGGGCGGCGAGCTTGAGCCGCATCGTCTCCAGAACGACTTTGCGGGCCAGGGAGTAACCGTTGGTGTGCAGTCCCGAGGAAGGAAGTCCCAGGACCTGGTCCCCCGGGCGGATCTTGGAGCCGTCCACGATCGCCGGACGATCCACCGCCCCCACGATGCAGCCCGCCAGGTCGTACTCACCTTCGGCGTAGAAGCCCGGCATTTCGGCCGTCTCTCCGCCGATGAGAGCGCAGCCATTCATCTCGCAGGCCCGGGCGATTCCCGATACGACCGCCTCCAGGATCTCCTGCTGGACTTTCCCCGTGGCTAGGTAGTCGAGGAAGAACAGCGGCACAGCCCCCTGCACCAGGACATCGTTGACGCCGTGGTTGACCAGATCCTCTCCCACCGTGTCGTGCCTGCCGGCCAAGAGGGCAACCTTCAGCTTGGTTCCGACCCCGTCGATGCTGCTCACCAGCACCGGCCGCTTCATCCTCAATCGCGAAAGATCATACAGGCCTCCGAACGAGCCGATCTCTGACAGCACGGCGCGCGAGAACGTCGCGCGGGCCATGCTGGAGAAGCGTGAGATCGCGGACATCTTCGCGTCGACGTCGACTCCGGCGTCGCGGTATGACAAGCCGGTGCGGGAGGGGATCCGGTGAATCTTTTCGCCGGTGCGTCTGGCGTTTCTGGGCATGGAAGCCTTCCGGGTGGGGCGACGGCCTGGGAGGCCTGCCGCAGGAGGGCGGATTATGTCACACCGATTCGCGGACTGTCAAAAGCATCTAATTGCAACACAAGAGGTTCGGGGGACGCAGTGCCAATGCCGATTTGCCTGTAACGTGGCCAACGTATGCATCTGTCTCGGGCGCGACCCAAATCATTGATCGGAAGGCTGGTCATCCCTTAGGCTCTCAGGCCAGCGACGGCGGGTCCGATTGCCGGGAGAGGCCGGAGGCGGCGGAACGGAGCGCTATCACCACGGCGCTGAGCGACAGTCCGGGCCAGGCCGCGATCCAGACCGCCGGTGGCGGGGAGCCGAGACCCAGCAGCGAGAGCGCCGACTCTAGCAGGATGGTGTCGGCGAAGCGCAGCGACGTGGCCACCACCAGAACGGGGCCGATCTGGGGAAGGAGATGCCTCAATAGCGTGCGCCACGGTGTGCAGCCGGCGGCCCGCGACGCCGCGGCCAGGTCACTCTTTCTCAGGGTCAGGATCTGGGCTCGCACCAGGCGAGCGAGCGACGTCCAGGTCGTGAGGCCGAGGACGAGGACGAGGAGCAGCGTGGAGGGCGCAAAGAGCGAAGCGCAGACCAGATAGATGAGCAGCCGGGGAACCGAGCGCAGCACATCCACTCCCCCCATGAGCGCGACGTCCCACGCGCCA
>QHVQ01000099.1:0-6790 GCA_003222305.1 Acidobacteriota bacterium
GGAGCGGGACCGGCGGCGGGAGCCAAGCCGAGCTGTGCCAGCTCCGCTTCCCAGTTCTCGTTCAGGACCGGCTCCTCATCCTGCTTCTTTGACCGAATCGCACCGGGCTGGGGCGCGGCCGCCGCCGACTCCTTTTCCCCGCCGTGCGGAACGGCTTCCGGTTCCAGAAGCTCCGGCTTCCGACCCAGGGTCTCAGCGACCTCCGGGGGCACTTGTATCCTCTGCGTATCCGAGGCCGTCGCGGACGGGGAGACCTCCCGCTCCGCGGGGGCGCCGAGGGGCTCCGTGGAACTCTGTTTCTGCCTCAAAGCCTGAATCTTGGCGTCCAGCTTGCGAGCTTCGGCGTGATTAGGATTCAGGAAGAAGATCTTCTGGATTTCCGCAGAGGCCTCGTCCAGGCGCTCCTGGACGAAAAGTTGTCGCGCGATCTCCAGGTGCTCGCCGATGAACGGCTGTGCCTCGTACGCTTCACGCGCCTCGTCCAGAACTTCGCGTACCGCCTGCGATCGGGGCGCCAATTGCAGCAGCGACTGACAAACTTCCATGGCGTCCAGATGCCTGCACACGGCGAGGGAGTCCCGGACCTTCTGGATTCCCGCCCGGACCTTGGCGATCACTTCGGGAGATTCCGGAGCCTCCGGCTGCTCGGGGGAACGATCGGCACGCTCGGATGTTTGCGCCTCCTCCAGAAGGAGCGATGCCATCCGAATCCCTTCTTTGGCTCGCTGGTTGTCGGGATCCTGCCTGAGCACTTCCTGCCAGACCTGGATCGCCTCACGATACTCCCCGGAGTGATATAGGGCGGTGGCCTTGCCGATGAGCTGTTGAGGTTGGTTCGTACCGGGCATGGGCCTTGGTTCTCCTGCGCGCAGAGGCCGGCGAAGCGGCCTATGTGCCTGAATTTATGCTTTTTGCGCCGAGAGTCAATTCTAGGGTGTGGGGTAGCGATTGTGAGACAATTACCAGGGAATCAAGAAGTTACGTTTCAGACGAAGCGAGTTCGGACGACGCCCGCCCGAAGAATTCCGCTCGAAGACCTCTAAGCCACTTGATTGGGGGAAGCTTTCCTCTCGAGCATTGCAATCAAGTTCCTTGCCGCCGTGGTGGCCATGGCCTCCCGGGTCTCAAGGGTGGCGCTGCCGATGTGAGGGAGGAGGACGACTTGCTTCATCCGTCGCAGCCGTGCCGGAACCTTGGGCTCTCGCGCATAGACATCCAGCCCTGCGCCTGCCAGGCGTCCCGATCGGAGAGCCCCAATCAGGGCGGGCTCATGAACAATGTCACCCCGGGATGTATTAATCAGGAACGCGCCGTGCTTCATTCTCGCCAGCTCTTGAAAGCCGAGCAGCTCCTTCGTCTGGGGCGTGCGAGGAAGGTGCAGGGTCAACACGTCGGCGGTAATCAGCAGGCGTTTCAGAGGGAGATAGTGCGCCCCGAGGACCGTCTCTTCCTGGCGGCGCAGTCGGGTCCTGGAAAAATAGACCACCTCCATGGAGAAAGCCCGGGCCCGCTTGGCGACTGCCCGGCCGATGCGTCCCATGCCCACCACACCCAGGACCTTACCTTCCAGCGATCGGCCCAACAAGAGCGTGGGGCTCCAGCCAGCGAAATTTCCCGCGCGCACCAGACGGTCTCCCTCCACCACTCGCCGGGTCACCGCCAGAATGAGAGCCCAGGTGAGGTCCGCGGTGGCCGCGGTAAGCACGCCGGGTGTGTTGGTCACGCCGATGCCGCGCCGTCTGGCCTCGTCCAGATCGATGTTGTCCACCCCCACCGCGCAATTGGCAATGGCTCTCAGCAGAGGCGCCGCTTCCAGGACCGACCGATCGACGCGATCCGACGGAAGGCAGAGAAGTCCGTGGGCCTTGCGAATCCTGAGACGCAGCTCTCCGGTCGTCAGACTCCGGTCGGAGCGCTGCAAGTCGACATGGAATCTCCCTTCGAGCATTGAGAGGGCGATACCCGGGAGTCGGCGGGTCACCAGAACGCGCAGGGGAGGCATGGGCCTGTCCCTCAGGGGTTCAGAGGCGCGGATTCAGGATTACCTTGAGAGAATCGGTCGCGCGCGCCACTCGATCGAAACCCTCCTGCGCCTGGGCCAGGGGGAGGCGGTGCGTCACCATGGAGGCCACGTCCACCCTACGGGATGCAATCAAGTCAAGTGCGGCGAGCATATCCGCCGGGGGCCCGGCGTAGGAGTGGACCAGGGTGATTCCATCCTTCCAGAGATCGTGAAGCGGAATCGGCATGGCGGTTCCCGGCGCCACCGGTGCAAAGAAGAGAATCGTCCCTCCCCGGTCCACGCTGGCAAAGGCCTGTCGGAGGGCGGGCATCGCCGCGGTGCAAACCAGCACTTGCTCCGCCAGCCGCCCGTCATTGGCGGTCCGGATTCGCATCGGGAGGTCATCGTTCGAAGGAATTGCCACATCCGCTCCGAAGCGGCGCGCCATTTCCAGACGGTAAGCACTCGGATCGGTCGCGAAGATTCTTCCCGCTCCGAGCGCCCGGGCCAGCTGGATGTGCAGCATGCCGGAGATTCCGCTTCCCAGGACTGCCACGCTCTGTCCCGGCGTCAGCCCCGCGATTCGCTGGGCCCGAACCACGCAGGCCAGCGGCTCGACGAACGTTCCCTCCTCGAAGCTCACGCCGTCCGGCAGTCTGAAGGTTCCGCGGTCCACGTTGAGGGCGGGCAGGCGAACGAACTCGGCGAAGCCTCCAGGGTCAAAGTGGGTGGCGCGAAGCGTGTCGCACAGGCTGTGGCGGCCGGTGAGACAGTAGCGGCAGGTGTTGCAAGGAACGTGGTGCGTGGCCACGACCCTGTCCCCGACCTTGAAGCGCCGCACGCCAGCGCCCAATTCCGCCACGGTGCCCGCCACTTCGTGGCCCAATACCAACGGGGCTTTCTGGATTCGGTACCACTCCATCACGTCGGAGCCGCATATCCCGCTGGCTTCCACGCGCAGGCGCAGTTCTCCCTCCCCTGCCGAAGGCATCGGAAACTCCTCGAGACGGACATCGTGATTGCTGTAGTAGACAGCGGCCTTCACTGCGCTGCACCTCGGGCTTGGTCGTAGATCTTGGAAGCTTGCTCCACCGAGGCATTCTCCTGTACCACCGCCCTGATTGCCCGGATCATCCCCCCGGGGCACTCCGACTGGAAGATGTTCCTCCCCATATCCACGCCGCTCGCCCCGGCCTGGACGGCGCTCCACGCCAGAAGGATGGCCTCCTTTTCCGGAATCTTCTTGCCGCCAGCTATGATCAGGGGCACGGGAGTGTCACGGACCACCCCATCAAACCCTTCGCAGAAATAGGTCTTGACGAAATGAGCGCCAAGTTCCGCGGCGATGCGGCACGCGAGTCCCAGGTAGCGTGCATCCCGAACCATGTCCTTCCCCACGGCGGTGACCGCCAACACCGGAATACCATACTTTTCGCCCTCGTCGACCAGATGGGCCAGGTTCAGCAACGTCTCCCGTTCTCCTTCGGCCCCCACGAAGATTGAGAGGGTCACGGCGCAGGCATTGAGCCGGATGGCGTCTTCCATGGCCACCGTGAGCCCTTCGGCGGAAAGCTCCGTCAGGATGCTGGTGCCACCCGAGACGCGTAGAACGATGGGGATGTCGATCCCGGGCGGGACGCAATTCCGGAGCACCCCGCGGGTCAGCATCAGAGAGTCGGCATAAGGGAGGAGCGGTGCAAGGGTCTTGCGCGGCTCTTCCAGTCCGGAGGTGGGTCCCAGAAAGTAACCGTGGTCCACCGCCAGCATCACCGTCCGACCGGTGGCGGGCTTCAGAATTCGGCACAATCGATTGGAGATTCCCCAGTCCATGGTGGCGAGCTCCTTCTCCTCTTCTTGGACTTTTGATGTAGGCGGCTATTTTAGCCCAGTTCTCCATTCCCCCTCCCCGATGGCCAACACCGCGGCTCCCCTGATCTTTCCATTGCGTAAGGCGTTCAGGGCCGATTGGGCAGCGGCGAGCGGGAAAGGGGTCACCTCCGTTCGGACCGGGATCTCCGGCGCCAGTCTCAGGAATTCTTCCCCGTCGTTTCGGGTGAGATTAGCCACCGAGCGGAGGAGGCGCTCACCCCAGAGGAGCTCATAGGGAAAAGACGGAATATCGCTCATGTGAATTCCGGCGCAAACCACCGTTCCGCCCTTACCCACCGAGCGGAGGGCCGCCGGTATCAGCGACCCGACGGGCGCGAAGAGAATGGCCGCATCCAGCAGCTCGGGTGGGCTCTCGTCTGATCCACCGGACCAATCGGCCCCCAGCGACAGCGAAAAGCGCTGCCCCTCCCGGTCTCCGGGTCGCGTAAACGCGAAGACCCTGCGACCCTGCTGCTTCGCCACCTGAGCCACGATGTGCGCCGCCACTCCGAATCCGTAGAGTCCTAGGCGCCGGGCATCACCCGCCGCTTTCAGCGAGCGGTAGCCGATGAGACCGGCGCAAAGCAGCGGTGCCGCCTGAAGGTCGGCATACCCCTCCGGCACCGGAAAGCAGAACCGCTCGTCGGCCACCGCGCGAGTAGCGTATCCGCCCGGAAGCTGATAGCCGGTGAATCGGGCCCTATCGCAGAGGTTCTCTCTTCGGTTCCGGCAGTATTCACACGTGCCGCAGGTCCACCCCAGCCACCCGACCCCGACACGATCGCCTTGGTTCCAGCGGTCAGCGCCGGGGCCCGAGGCCAGGACCCTGCCGACGATTTCATGCCCCGGAATAAGAGGAAGGATGGAGTTCGGGAGCTCGCCGTCCACCATGTGGAGGTCGGTCCGGCAAACGGCGCATGCCGCCACCTCCAGCAGCACCTGCCCCGGACCGGGCACGGGATCGGCCCATTCCACCTCCCGAAGCGACTGCCCAGGCTGCGTCAGTACCATGGCTCGCATATTCGAGTCCGGACCCCCTATTCTTTCGTCTTCACCACCGGCGGCGCCTCGTCCGGCACCACGAGACCTCCCTCACTATCCTCCGCCTGCCGTGTGAGCCTTCGAAGCTCCGCCATCGCCTCGGGCACGTACTGGAGCGCCCCGGCACAGTTTCGACCGCCGCATGTCGCAGATCGACTTCGCGGCCGCATTGACCGACTGCTGCGTGGGGAGTGCACGACCGTTCATAGCTCTTTCAGAGGTCTGAGCCATTTTGAAAATGCCTGTATTTTGTCGGACCGATTCCCCCTCACGCAAGGACGTATCGACCCGATTTCTGCGTACCGATCTTCTTAATCAGGCCTGCCTCGATTAGGGGCTTGATAAGGTCCATGGCCCCTTGCTTGGAGACTCCAATTCCCTCCCAGATCTCCCGTGGACTCATCGCCCTCCGGTCCCTGAGCATTTGCAGGAGCTGCTCCTGCTTGGACCGGAGGACCAACTTTCTTGGTCCGCTCACCGCGCGGAGCTGCTGAATCCGGCCCCAAACTCGCTCGAGGGTGAGATGGATCGCTTCGGCGGAGTATTCCAGCCAGCCGGTGAGATTGCCGCCCCCCCGCCGGACTGCATCGAGAGCCTCGTAGTAGCGGGGACGATTCTCCCAATACACTTCGTCCACCGAGAAGATGTGATGCGTGTCGAACCCTCGCCGATACAACTCCCACAGGGCCAGGGTTCGTCCCGTGCGCCCATTGCCGTCAGCGAAGGGATGGATTTCCTCGAATCGGTAGTGGACGATGGCGGAGGAAAGTACGGCTGGCCATCGCTTCGAGCTCTTGTTCCACCAGGCCAACAATTCCTCCATCATCTCCGGAACCTCCTCGGGAGGCGGGGGGTGATACCTCCCAACCCGGACTCGCATTTCGCGAAGTCTCCCGGCTCTGCCCTGGTCCATGGCACCGGATGAGATGATGCGGTGGAGCTTCAAAACGTCCTCGGATGAGATGACCTTTTTCGATTGATGCCTCTCGATGAATCGGAGGCCGGCGAAATAGTTCAGTACCTCCCGGCGTGATCGCTCCGTTACGGCCGGAAGAGACCGGCCTTCCTCCAGGTCGCGCACCTGTTCCAGGGTGAGAGGATTCCCTTCGATGGCCGTCGAGCTGTGGGTATTACGGACGCGAGCGTCCTTCTGGAGCGTCGGAATCCAGGCGACTTGGATGGTCGCAGCCAGGATTCTTTCCCGGAAAGCGGCAATCTCCTCGGTAATCCGTAGTAGATGAGCGGTAATGGTGAACTTCGGCTGGTACGGCATGCCGCCAGCTTACGGATTGGTCAAGTATGAGTCAAGTTATGGGTCAAGTGGGAGGATGAGTGCCGCGCGGGGTCGATGAGCTTGGCGCGGGTGTCGGACTCATCGAGCATGCGCGGATCCTGACCGGCGACGGCGGCGAAGTAGGTGGCGGCCGGGGTGGTCCACCGCTTCGCCCCAGCGGGCGAGAAAGGCCGTGATGAAGTCATGGGACTGTTCGGGATCCGCCGCAAGGGGCGTCAGCGCCATGGCCACCGAGAGCGCCAGATGATAGCCAATCGATCGGGAGGCCTCGGCCCGGCGATAGGCGGGGTGGCCGGTGTTGATTCGCACCGTGGATTCGACGAGGCGGCTCAACAGTGGATCCTCCGGGCGGTTCTCCAGATCGATCCCCAAGGCATAGTGAGCTGGGCGCCTGCGGGGCCTGGCTTCGGTCGGGAGCAGCCCTTCGGGAATCCCTGCGGATTCGGGCTCCGTCTCGGGACTGTATGGAGAAGGTGTGATGGCTCCCGATTCGGGTGGCGTCAAGGGCTCGCGGTGATCGGAATCCACCAAGACTGGCAGTGTGTTCTCGGCTGAGTCTGGACCCACGGCGGGGAGTTGCGAAT
>QHVQ01000099.1:6986-11565 GCA_003222305.1 Acidobacteriota bacterium
AGATAGACGGCGCCTCGCGAACCGCTGCGGATGAAATCGGTCTTGCTGAGGGCAAGACAGGAGGCGAGGGCGGGGACCTCGATGAGGCCACCTACTTCGGCCGGGGTCGAAGGAGCGAGCCCCAACCATTCCCAGCCACGCTTGATCACCTTGCCGAGGGTGCTGATGGCGAGCCCGCGCTGATCCTCGGGAAGCGAGGTCGACCGTACGAGGTAACCCCACCCTTCGGGCTTTCGCTTGCGGCGCATGCGCACGGAGATGGGCGAGGGTTGACCTGGAGCCTTTTGAGGCCGGACGTCGCGCCCATCCACCTGAACCCTGACTCCCTCCGGGTAGCGGGTCTTGAGTATCCCGGCAAACACTGAATCAAAAAGCGGTGCGTAGTGGCGCTCGAGGACCGATTCCGCGAATCCACCGTCCAGCAGGGGCGAAAGGGGATTTTTCAGCTTGAGGCGCACGGCGGTGCCGTGCTCGGACACCAGCCCGGGTGGAGGGAGACGCTTCCAGGGAGCACGGTGTCGCGAGGCGAGATGCCAGGCGGTGGCTACGTGGGACTTCCCGCGACGGGTCTCGGTGAGCACCTCCTCGCAGGCCAGCAGAGCGAGCTTCACGCCCACGCCTGCGAAGCCGATCCCCTCCCCCTTGACCTTAGCGCTCGCGGCGATGTCGTGGAACCGGGTCAGCTCCGGCCCCCTCATCCCGGAGCCGTTGTCCGCCAGGGTGAGGGTGGCCTGATTCAAGTCGGTGAAAAGAGAAATAAGGGTCGCCCCGGAGTCGAGGGAATTCGCCACCAGCTCGGTGAGAATCGTCTCCTCCAGTGGTCCGGTGTAAGCGTCCCGGAGGTCCTCCAGGAGGTGCAGCAGATCGACCCGGGTCTCACCCACCTGACGCCTCAGGAGGTGCAAGGGGGCGAGGATGGCAACAAGCCGCTCATCACTTGCCCGCCAGTGCGACTCCGGTCGCCGCCAAGATGAGACACGCGCCGGCCAGTCGGTTGGTGAGGCGCGCATAGCGTGGTTCTTTGGCCAGACCCGCAGCGCGCCCGGCGAACAGTCCGTAGCCGCACAGCACGAAGAATTCCACGACCACCGAGCTGACACCCAGGATCAAGACCTGCCACCCCACCGGTCCCTTGGGGTCAATGAACTGAGGAAGCAACGCCGTAAAGAAGATGAGCGATTTGGGATTCACGGCTTGCAGGACGACGCCGCGCAGCAGCAGCCGCCGGCCGAGCCCTGTATTCACCGCCGGAGCGGGAAACTCTGCAAAAGCCTCCCCTTTCCCGAGAAAGGTCCTCAGACCGAGAAAGATCAAATAGGCCGCCCCGGCCCATCGGATAAGCAGAGGGAGGTGAGGAGCACTGCCCCTAGGCCCAGCGCCGAAAGGACGAAATAGAGCGCATTGGCGGCAAGAATACCGAAGTTGGCCCACAACGAGCGCGCCGCGCCGTAGCTCAACCCCTGGGAGACCACGAAAAGGACGGCGGGTCCCGGCGTGAGACACAGCGCCGTCTCGGTGGCCATGAAGAGTCCCCAGGTTTGCCAGGTCATCTCTTCCGCCGGTCACCGGGCGGGAGGGAGGCCGGTCCTGGAGGGCATCGTCCTGGGCACATGATGCTCAGTGATGGAGATCCGGCCGGGACGACTGTCATTGTTGGCTCCGCTTTCGCCGGACTATACCCCGGCCCCTGTTGAGTCAGCAAGGGGAGGAGGATCGGTTAGGGATTTGGAAAATGGCGAAAACGGACTAGAGAACCGCCGGAGACGATTACTTTCGACCGGCTTTGGCTTGGTCCAGCGCCTGCTGGATTTGCGGGAGTCCTTCGAAGGTAGGATTCAGTTCCTTGACCTTCGTGAAGGCTTCTTCGGCGGTCTTCAGGTCGTTCTTGTCAAACAGCGACACGATGCAGATGTTGAGCCAGGATTGCCAGTGGGTCGGATCAATTGACAGGGAATGGCGGAACTGTCTGAGCGCCTCGTCGGGCTGACGCAGCCGTTGGAAACAGATGCCCAGATCGGTGCTGATGTTGGGGTTTTTGGGATCGTACTCGAGAGACTGAGTGTAGTAGTCGCGGGCCTTGTCGAACATCCCGGCGTCGTAGTAGAGGTCTCCGAGCCGCCCCAGTGCCTTCGCGTCCTTGGGATTCGCCTCGATGGCCTGCCGCAGGGCCGCGATCTCCTGCTGGACCTTCTGCATGGTTTCCACGGAAGCCTGGCCCTGCTCCCCTCCACTCGGAGCGCCGGTGGGGGAGGCTCCGCTCCCTCCCGTCCCGGAGGGATCTGACGGATTGATCGGGGCCTGCATGGAAGCCGATGAAGGCTTCAAACCAGGGGCCTCGTGGTACACGTAATAGCCTATACAAAACCCCACCAGGAATCCGAAGAACATGCCTCCTATGAGGAAGCTGGCGTTTTCCCGGTTCATCGGAAAGGACTCCTCTCTCCATCTGGCGGGTGGGTCGCGAAGCTAACACGCTGATCCACGCAAGTCAAGGCAGCTGCGAGTGTTGCGAGGAACGATCCCGTGTGGTATAGAGAGCGCCGATGACGCTCCCTACTGGCGTGAGCCGCATCGGACTCGCTATCGTGATTCTCTTCACCCTGGCGGCGATCTTCGCTCCCGCTCTCACGCATCTCCTGGGACAGAACCCTTACGACCCGGTGGTCCCTGCAGGCGTGATCCCGCCGACCCCTCCCGGCCCTTCGCATCCCCTTGGCACCGATTCCCTGGGCCGGGATCTCCTCGCTCGGCTTCTTTACGGCGCCCGGATTTCCTTGAGCGTTGGCGTCATGGCGGAGGGAGTCGCGCTCCTCCTGGGGCTCCTCATCGGCGGGGCTGCGGGACTCTATGGCGGCAGAGTGGACGAGATCCTGATGCGCCTCGCCGACATATTCTTTTCGCTCCCCGCTCCGCTCGTGGCGCTGGCGGTGATCGCGGCGCTACCGGATCCCTCCACCCTGCCCGGACTCCGGCATCTTCCCGAGCCGAGCCTCGTGGTTGTCTTCCTGGTGCTGGGCCTCATCGGGTGGGCGGGCATCGCCCGGCTTGTGCGGGGGCAAATCCTGGTGCTGCGGGAGCTGGACTACACCGCCGCAGCCAGGGCTCTGGGCGCGGGAGACGGACGCCTCCTGATGCGGCACCTTCTGCCGAACGCTCTGGCCCCGGTCCTGGCCACCGCAACCCTGGGTGTGGCCGGTAACATTCTGGCCGAAGCGTGGCTGTCCTTCCTGGGAGTGGGAGCACATCCACCCCTTCCCTCGTGGGGCATCATGATTACGGAAGGGCAGAACTATCTGACGACCCACCCCTGGCTCTGCATCTATCCCGGGCTGGCGCTCCTCCTATCGGTTCTGGGCCTGAACCTCTTCGGAGATGGTCTTCGCGAGGGGTTGGACCCACGTTTGCAGGTCGCTAGACAATGATGCCTCCCCACCGACTTGTTGCGAGGCGAGCTTCCATGGGCAAGCTCCGAATGCTCTTGATGGTCATGGCCCTGGCGCTTTCGCTTCCCTGCTTCTCCAGCTGCTCCTCTCCGCAACCGGCGAAGCCGAGAATCGAGCAGGTCCTCCGCATGCGGATGCGCGAGAACCCGCCGGATACCGATCCGGCTCAGTCGGCCGACACTCTGTCGGATCGGATCAACCTGGCGGTCCACGATGGTCTGGTGGATTTCGACCCTGCCTCCCTGGAGGTGATTCCGGCGGTGGCCGAGTCGTGGGAAATCTCGAGCGATGGGTTGCAAATCACCTTCCGCCTGCGCCCCGGGGTGCGGTTTCACAACGGGCGCGTTCTGACTTCGGCCGACGTGCTTTACTCTTTCACGCGGATTCTGGATTCAAAAGTCGGCTCCAAGCGAAAGGAAATCCTTGCCGGAGTGAAAGGAGCCGAGACTTTCAACCGCGGAAAGAGTGCGAGGGTGGAGGGATTCGAGGCACCGGATGCCAAAACCTTCCGAATTACGCTGGAAAAGCCTCTGGCCTATTTTCTCCAGCTTCTGGCCACTCCGGCGGCCGCCATCGTGCCCAGAGAGATCTATGACGATCCCCGGAAGGGGTTTCTCTCACATCCCGTGGGGTGCGGCCCCTTCAAGGTAGCCCGGTGGGAGCGTTCCAACTTCATGGAACTGGAAGCATTCGGCGATTACTATCTCGGGCGCCCCAAGCTTGACAAGGTCCTGGTGAGGTTTATCGAGAACCCAGCCAGTGCCATGGAAGAGTATCGCCAGGGTGGGCTGGAGTACATGGACGAGATGGTGGGGAGCGAGACCGCCATCGCGCGGGAGATGCCCGGGGACTACCGCAAGGCTCCCTTCCTGGGGACCTTCTATTTTGGTTTCAACCTAGCTCGTGAGCCCTTCAAGGGGAACGTGAATCTCCGCAAGGCTTTCAATTACGCGGTGAATCGGCAGGCGCTCTGTGATCAGGTCTTCGAGGGAACGATCACTCCATCCCACGGGATTCTCACCCCCGGCACGCCCGGATTCAATCCCGATCTCAAGGCCTACTCCTACGATCAGGCTCTGGCTCGCGACTACTTGGTGAAGGCGGGGTATCCCGGTGGCAAGGGGCTCTCTCCCATC
>QHVQ01000100.1 GCA_003222305.1 Acidobacteriota bacterium
CTCGTAGTCGGCGGCGTCGATCCCCATGGCGCCGCGCGCCCTTCCGTCCTCGCCCAAGCCGATACCGGAAGTAACCCCCACCTCCTCGAAGGTCCCGTCGTGGCGATTGTGGTAGAGGAAGTTGGGCAGGGTGTCGTTGGCCACCGCCAGATCGGTCCAGCCGTCCAGATCGAAATCCAAGGCCACGACCCCCAGGGATTTTCCCGCAGGATTAAGGACGCCTGCCCTGCGGGAAACGTCTTCGAACGTTCCGTCATGGCGATTGCGGAAGAGGCGGTTGGTGGCGCCTCGATAGGACTCCGGAGTGCAGTAGGATTTGCTCACCCCGTCCAGGGTGCAGAAGATGTCGGCGTTCTCGGTCCATTGCACGTAATTGCAGACGAACAGATCCGGCCATCCGTCGCGGTCGTAGTCCAGCCACGTGGCGGAAGAGCCGAACGCCGGGTCCGAGACCCCGGCGCGGGCGGTGACGTCCTCGAAGGTCCCGTCCCCCCGGTTGTGGAACAGGTGGTCGGGCCCAAGCGCGTTCACGAACAGGTCCACGTGGCCGTCGCCATCGTAGTCGGCTGCGGCCACGCCGATCCCATAGCTCTCGACGGCGAGGCCGGCGCGGGCGGTGACGTCCTCGAAAGTTCCGTCTCCCCGATTGCGGTAGAGTGCGGGGAGACTCGCCTTGCGCCGGTGCGAGGGCCAGTCGGCGCCGTTCACGAAGAAGAGGTCCTGCCGGCCGTCCCCGTCGTAGTCCAGAAAGGCCACTCCGGAGCCCGTTGTCTCGGGAAGGTATTTCCGTCCAAAGGCGCCGCTGTGATGCGTGAAGCTGATGCCCGAGGCGGCGGTGACATCGGTAAAGGTCACCCTCGCCGGGGCGCGGGGCCGGGAGGCGAGGTGGGAGGGAGGCTCGGGCTCGCGACATGCCCCGGCGGTCCCCAGGAACACTCCCGCAAGAAACATGGCCAAAGGGAACTGTCGCGAGAAAAGTGGGGATAAGACAGCGCGCGGCCTCATTCGGGCAGTCGATCCGGATCGAGCCCATGCTTGTGGAGATAGTAGGCCAGGTTGCGCTGGTCGATTCCGAGGAGTCTGGCGGCCTCCTTCCGGACCCCGCCCGAGCGCTTCAGCACCTCCACCAGCACTTCTTTTTCCCGGGCCGCCAGGGCGGAGCGCAGGTTCGTCGCCGCTTCCTCCGTTCCCGGGAGTGTCTCGGCGGCGCTCCCCGAGAAAGGGACGAGGTCGAGGGAGTCCAGCTCGTCGGATGGGTTCAGGATCAGGGTTCGCTCCAGCACGTTCCGCAGCTCCCGGACATTTCCAGGCCACGGGTAGCCCGCCAGTTCCGCCATGGCCCCGGCCCGCAGAATCGGCACTGGTCGACCCAGCTGCGCCGCGATCTCCAGGAGAAACGCCGAAGCGAGCAGAGGGATATCCTCCCTGCGGTTGCGCAGCGGTGGGAGATCGATCCGGAGAACGTTCAGGCGGTAATACAGGTCCTGCCGGAACCGGCCCGTTTTGACCTCCTCCTCCAGGTTGCTGTTGGTGGCCGCCACCACCCGCACGTCCACGCGCGTCGGCTGCTCGTCCCCCACCCGGTGGAACTCGCCGTCCTGGAGGGCCCGGAGGATCTTTGCCTGGGCAGCCAGCGGCATCGCACCCACCTCGTCCATGAAGAGAGTCCCCTGGTGGGCGAGGCGGAACCAGCCGTCCCGGTCGGAGGTCGCGCCGGTGAAGGCGCCTTTCCGGTGCCCGAAATACTCGCTCTCCCACATCTCCAGGGGCACCGCGGCGCAGTTCACCCGCACGTAGGGACCGCGGGAGCGCGGACTCAGACGGTGGATCATCCTAGCCAGGAGCTCCTTGCCCGTGCCCGACTCTCCCAGGAGAAGCACCGCCGCCCCCGTCGGGGCGGCGGCGCGGACATTCTGAAGCGCCTTCAGCCAAGCAGGACTGTTCCCCAGGGGCGTGGCGGCGTCCACCGGCTCGGCGCCGGTGCGTCGCAGATAACTTACTTCACGCTCCAGGGCGCGCCGCTCCAGGGCCCTCACCAGCGCCAGCTCCAGCGCGTCGGGGTCCGCGGGTTTCAGAATGTAGTCGGCCGCCCCGGCCTTGATGCATTCCACGGCGGAGGCGATGGTGCCGTGCCCCGTCAGGACCAGCACCGGAAGATTGGGGGATGCGGCGTGCAGGCGTCGCACCAGCTCCAGGCCGTCCGCTCCCGGCATTTTCAGGTCCGTGAGGACCAGGTCCACCGGAGCCCGGGCGAGCTGGTCGTGGGCTTCGCTGGCACTCGCGGCGAGAATCACGTCGAAGCCCCTTGCCCCGAGGAGCTCTCCCAGTGAGGCGCGAACGTAGGCCTCGTCCTCCACCACGAGCACCGTCCCGCGAGCCGGACTTGCTTCAGGCATCTTCTCGCTCCCGTGTCGTGAGAGTCATCCTGAATAGTGCGCCACCGCCTGGCCGCTCCTCCATCTTCAGCTCCGCGTCGTGCCGGCGGGCAATGGCGTAGCAGATAGACAGCCCCAGACCCGTAGAATTCTTGGTGGTGTAGAAGGGCTCGAAGATCCTCCCGGCCGCCGCGGATGGCACGCCGGGGCCCCGGTCAGCGATCTCCACCACGGTCCGGGTCTCTTCCCGCCGGGCGGCAATGAGGACCTCCCCGCCCTCGGGCTGAGCCTCACAGGCATTCAGCAGAAGGTTCAGGAAGACCTGGCCCAGCATGGCCGAGTTTCCCCGGACCACCAGGGGCCCCTCCGGAAGATCAAGATCAAAGCGGATTCTCTCAAATTCGGGCCGCTCCCGGAGGAAGCCCACGGACTGGCGGAGGATGTCCGCCAGGTCCACCGCGGCTTTGGGAGTCCGGGAAGGATCGGCGTGGGCCAGCACTTGACGCACAATCTCCTCGGCCCTCCGCAGCCCTTCCTGGACCCCCTCCAGCCTCCCGCGTGCCGCCTGGGCGTCGCCCCGAGCCAGGTCTTGCCGGGCGAGTCCCAGATAGTTGGCCATTCCTTCGAGCGGATTGTTGATCTCATGGGCGATGCCGGCGGCCAGGCGCCCCACGGTGCTCAACCGTTCCGCATGGAAGAGCTGCCGCTCCAGCTCCCTCACACGCGCCTGCTCCATCGCCGAGGCTTCCAGACCGGCCCGGCGACGGGCCTGCTGGATGGCAAAGGCCCCAAGCAGAAGCGCCAGGGTCATGACCGCAGCATTGAGCAGCAGCGTCATCCGGTATCGTCCGGCCACCGGCTCGACGCGTGCGAGGACGGCGGAACGACTCCGTCCGCAGGTCAGCCGCCAAGGTGACGGAGCCGACCAGTCTTGGGCTGCGAGCACCGCCGAGGCCCCAAGAGCGCCCTCTTTTTCTTCCGGCCCTTCCCGGACGAGCATCCGGCCTTCGGCGTCGCTTAGAGAGCAGCTGCGGGTAGGGTCCCTCGGAGACGGGCCCGGGAAAAGGAGGCGCGCGGCGTCGAGCGTCGCCTCCAGAACGACCGTCCCCGCCACGCTCCGCTCTCCCTCCTTCGGGGTGAAGTGAGAGGTAAGGGGATGCCCGGGAGCATCCACCTGCCTCGAAGGAGCGGCCGAGCGAGTCGCCGTGGATGACACCCAGAGGACCGGAACGCCTCCCCGGCGGGCGGCTTCCAGGAGCGGCTCGCCCTTCTGGGAGCGGGCCAGCAGGTGGATTACTTCTGGATGACCGCGAAGGAACAGAAGAAGGGCTCCCTCCGCCTCCAGTCGGCGCCAGCGGGACTCCCGGGGATCCCGGGAAGCCAGCGCCGACTCCAGACCGAAGAAAACGGGGGAGCTGGTGAGGAAAGCCAGATCGGCCCGGGCCGAAGCCAGAAGGCTTTCCAGGGTTCGGGCCCGCGCCGCCGTCTCGAGGCGCAGGACTCGCTCCGCCTCCTCCAGGGCTCCGCGTCGGGCCAGGGCGATTCCCCCCAGACCGGCGACATTGATGGCGAGAATCGCCGCCACCAAAAGACCCGTCAGCCATCCGATCTCGGCCGGCCAGCTTCCCCATCGCGGCATTGGGATCGTCGAGAAGTCGGCGGAGGCGGAATGCCCCCGGATGATCGCGCCACACTATACCAGCCGACGGGAGTGGTCCGCTCGGGCCGAACCCAGCGCCGCGGAGCCTGGCGGGCCGTGTACCGGAGGTGCTCGGGCTCGACTACAAGCTCGAGGAGAACAGGCCGCCGTCGCCCGAGCTGGTCGAGACGACCAGGGCCTCGTTCCAGGCGGCGGGACTGAGAGCCTTCTGATCCTTGGGACCGTGCTTCAGGGACAGGGAGCCGCGTTGGGGCGGGGTGCGCCCGCCGAGGTGGACCCGAGAGTCCCTTCCCCGCAGAGAGTCTTCCCGGAGACGAGGTAGTACCAGGCGTTGCCGGCCCAGGGTGAGCCCTCCACTGTCGCGCCCGGGGAGGGGAGGCCCGGCGTCAGGCAGGAGTGATTGAAATTCCAGGGGCCGCCGACGATCAGACCGATGTAGAGGTCGTACGAGTTTACGTCCGGGGAAGGGGACCAGGAAAGCGTGTTGCCGTCGAGGAAGACGAGGTCGGTCGCTACTTCGGGGGGCGGGCCGCACGCGGCGCAGGGATTCCCGGTCCCCCCCAGGCTCGGCGCGAGCTGGTCCGGATTGAAGACGGACGGGCAGCCGTCGCATGCGTCGCCGACGCCGTCCCCATCGCCGTCGGTCTGCGACGGATTGTAAGCGGCAGGGCAGTTGTCGCCCGGGAGATACCAGCCGTCGCCGTCGCTGTCTCCATCCAGGTAGAGAACGTAGTACGAGTCCTCCGCGACGCAGCCGGCGCCGGTGCACGTCCCCTCGATGCTGGCGGAAAGGTCTCCCGCCGGCAGCGGTAGAGCCAGGAACGGATCCGGCATCGAGGCGTCGGTCCCTAGAACTCCCCCTGGGCCATGAAACCGCAGAGTCCCTTCCAGCAGGGAAGCCAGCCCCTGTCGGGCATCCAGATCGGCCCGCACGAGGGTGCTCGCGGGCAGGAAGAATCGAAAGTGATCGATGTCGGTCGACGGGCTCACGACGCCGCTGACCGCCCGCGGCGGCAAGACCGGCGCGCCCGTGGCGAACGTGTCGTCGTCCGTGGCCGGCCCCAAGCTCACCGACATCTGATAGAAGGTGTTCGCTCCGCCCACGAAGCCGCGCAGCTCCCGCACCAGAATCGTGTAGGTACCGTCGACGGGAAGCGTCGCCTGGAGGAAAGGATCTTCTGGATCCGAAGCGGTGTAAGCATCCTGCGCGAGAATCGCCCGGCTCGGATCGAAGATCGTCAAGACGATCTTGGCGGCGGGCTGGACCGGATTGAAGACCGCCGAGTCGATGTCGACGGTCAGGACGTCCCCCGCCTTCCCGGACAGCCGGTAATAGTCCAGGTCTCCCGGCGGATCGATCAGCGCGTCGATGGAAGGAAGAACGGGGGGCAGGAGCGGCACGGCGGTGTCGAAGGTGTCGTTCGGACCGATCTCCAGGGAAAGGAGGTAGAGAAAGGCCGGGCCCCCGACGGAGGGGTCCAGGTTCCGCACCGAGACGTAGTACCTGCCCGCGTGAGGGGCCTGAAACGCGGCGGTCGGGTCGTCGAACTCCCCTTGAGACTGATCCTGCGCCAGGATGGTCGTCCCGTCGCTGTCCAGGATCTGGAGGACCGCCGAGAGGGATGAGCCTGGCGCCGCGCCGGCTCGGAAGCCTCGCGCCAGGATATCCGCCTCAAGGGTCTGTCCCGCTTCCAGCCGGACGGCGTAGAAGTCGACGTCTCCCGGCGCTGAGATGGCGCCGCCGACGCTCGCCGGGGGCAGCAATGGCTGGGCCGCGCCCGCCGGATCGTTAGGCTCGATCTCCCGGCGCAGATCCGCGACGGCGGGAAAGGCGATCCCGGCCAGGAGCAGACCGCAAGCGAGGCGCCGCACCTCTCACCTGAGACCCTTGTTCTTCACCAGGACCAGCTGGCACGCCTGGAAGCCCAGGCTACCCGCCTTGCCAGTGATGCAAATCGTGGCGCTCGTGTTGTCCAGAATCGCCGCGAGCCTTGCGGCGATATCCTCCCGGTTGCCGTCCAGCGTGGAGCAGTCCCCGTCCGCCGGCAGGTTGAACTTGAAGGTGACGTTGGCGTTGGAGACGTCCCTCGCGGCCAGGTTCTCGGAGATCCCTCTCTCGTAGGCGCTCCCGAGCACCGGATCGGGACAGGGAAGCGTGGCGGGATCCGGCAGCGTCACGTCGTCGCCGGGATCATCCGCGCTGTCGATCCTCGAAATGTAGACCTGGCTCACCGTAGAGCCCGGGATGGGCGTCGGATTGGCAGGATCGCAGACGTTGGTCAGCTTGCAGGTCATCGAGAACGAACTGCCCTGGGAGCCGAGATTGATCGTGGAGGGATTGACCGTGCAGTCCGCTTGCACGCCGTTCTCGTCCACCAGCCCGTCGCAATCGTCGTCGATGCCGTTGCAGACCTCGGCGGCCGGGGTTCCCGGCACGCAGGTCTGGGGCACTCCGTCGATGCAGCTATCCACCGTGCGCCGGCAGGCTCCCAAGCCGCACGTCGTCTGGCCGGGCGGATGGATGCATCCGGTGGCCGGATCGCAGAGATCCGCGGTGCAGACGTTCCCGTCGTTGCAGGAGATGTTGGTGTGCACGCAGCTGGTCCCGCTGCAGGTGTCGGCGGTGCAGGCGTTTCCGTCATGACGCCGCCGCTGCACACGTCTCCCGACGTGCACGGAAGTCCGTCGTCGCAGGGGTTGGTGTTGTTGATGTGTCCGCAGATCCCGACGCTCGGATCGCAGGTGTCGGTGGTACAGACATTGCCGTCGTTGCATTTGAACGAAGTGATGCAGTTCTCACGCTGGCAGAAATCAAGCGTACAGAGGTTATTGTCGCATTCTTGCGGACCCTGCAGATGGGTGTTAAAGCAGCCGTTGAGACAAAACCCGCCGCCGGGTTGGCAGCCGAGGCAGACCCACGTCCCGCAGGCGGTGTTGGGCGGACAGAGGCTGTTATCGGGCACGTGCTGACAGCCCCCAAGAACGTCCACACAGCTGTCATGGGTGCAAAGGAAACCATCGTTGCAATCGCGAGGCGGCCCGCTGATACAGTTACCCCCGCTGCACGAGTCGAAGGCGGTGCAGATTCTTCCGTCCTCGCAGCTCCCGGTGAGAAAGGCCCGAACACACTGTCCGGTGGCGGGATCGCATGAATCTCCGGTGCACGCGTTTCCATCGTTGCAGTTCACGGGAGGGTGGCTGCACTGTCCCGTGGCGGCGTCGCAGCGATCCTGGGTGCAGGGGTTGCCGTCGCCGCAGTCCTGCGCGCTTCCCACGCAGGCGATCCGGCCGCCGCCGGGGCTCAGGCAGCTGTCGCCGGAGGTGCAGGCGTCGTGGTCATCGCAGGACGTGCCGATGGAGAGCGGAGCTCCGGCGCATTGTCCGGAAGCGTCGCACTATCCGACTGGGTGCAGGAGTTCCCATCGTCGCAACTCGATCCCGCCGGTTGGTTGGCGCCGAAGCAGCCGAACGTCCCTCCGACGACGTGGCAATTGTCGCCCGTGGTGCAGGAATTCCCGTCGCTGCAAGCCGTGCCGCCAAGGAGATTCTGATGGTAACATCCTGAACTGCCGAATTGAAAGCATGAATCGAGTGTGCACGGGTCGTGATCGTCGCAGTCGAGCGGGTCGTGCCGGCAGGTGCCGGTCGTGGCATCGCAGGAGTCGATGGTGCAGGAATTGAAGTCGTCGCAAGAGGGACAGGCGACCTCCGGTGCGGGCAGTGAACCGCCGGCCAATGCCCAACCAAGAGAGCAGACCAACAGGGCCAGGAACGTGGACAGGAAGCGGAGGAGTCGACAGGGCGGGTCGGTCTTCATGGAGGTCCCTCCAAAAGGAATTTCGCGCGGGCGGACCGACGCCCGCAGGTTAAGAGGGGGAAGTGTGCTCTAAGCCGATGAGGGAGGATACCCGCGAGCCGCTTCTCGCGTCAAGAGTCCGTATACGGAACCTTGACCGGCAGAAGGGCCGAATGCTATTCTCAAGGCAGCCAATCACCTTACTTCAATGATGGGGGCGAAACGGATTCGACGGGATTGCAGACGCCGGGGTAGCACGCCGAGGCCCACTAACCTCGTTAAACCGGTGGACAACCACAAACGCTAACAACAACTTAGCGCTGGCTGCTTAAGGCAGTCCGTCCTCCGGGTTCCCCTCCCGAGGGAATCCGGTCAGGGCGTGACCAATTCGGGATAGCTGTTCGGAACGCCTGAGTTCGAACGGCGAAACTAATCAGGCTGGCCTCGCGCCCGTGACTTTCCGGACTCGGCGGGTAAGAGGCGAGACGTTACGAACCGGATAAGCGTGTAGAAGCCCCAGGCCGAACTTTTCCGGACGCGGGTTCGACTCCCGCCGCCTCCACCACTTAACCTACTGAAAAACAAAGGGCGAGATCTTGGGCTCGGGAATTGTCCCGTCGTCTCCATGGGGAAGTGTGTACGCCTGGCGCATAGGAGATTCAAGCTGCGCTCCCTGGTCCGGTAACGTCTTTTCCGTTCACCTCGGGTCCCACATTGGGTTGGGGAACCGGGCAGGTGACCGGATAGCGGGTGGATTCAAGCTGTGCTGGCGGGCGGTTGGCGAGAGGGCGCAAAGGGGCGGATGGACACACGCCGGCGCGCTCGGAGTTTGGGCCGGATGCTGCCTCAGCTGGCGGGCTGATGGCGAGTCTCGTTGGCACCGGTAGAAGCTCGGCAGACCGTTTGCAGCCGCCAATGGCGGGCTCGTTGGGCGTTGCGCGGATGCGGGTCCAATCGAATTCGCGCCGAGGGGCGGAGATGGCGTGCATATCTTCGGACGAGTGCATTCGCTCCATTGGTCGTCATCCACTACAGCAGCTGGTCCTGCCGCGTCTGTGGCCAGCCGGCGGGCGATCCACCGAACTGCACCTGCCGTACGTTTCCGTCGAGACTCGAGTTGAAGAGACGGGCCGGATCCTTCAGAGACGCGCCCTTGGAGAAGGTAGGCTTCACGACACTCTTGTAGGATTTGCCAGTGCAGATGATGCCGTCGTGCGACCAAATCGGAGTGCCCATCCACTTCCACTCCTCGACGACGTCCGGGTCGGCTTCCTTGATGAGCTTGCGCATCGAGTTCGGCGATTCTTTTCGAGATGAGCTCGGATGCCGACTGGCCTTGGCTCGCCTCCGACTTTTTCATGTTCTCATCCTAGAAGAGTCAGGATCAAAAGGAAGCCTTGAATGAGCGCCACCAAGCTCTTGACGTTACTTGTCTCTTCTAACCCCACTCACGCCGGCCGGCGGAAGGGAACAAGTTGACGGATGCGGCTGTCCCGCAAGTACAGGCCGCCCCATGCGAGAATTCCTACGACCAAGCCAATCGCCGCGCGCGCCGTGTCTGCGATCCGCAAATGAGTGGCCACTGCGCCCCCGAGATAGCCGGTCATCACGATTGCGGCGAGGACAGACGTTTGCGGGACAAGGTAGAGCACCACCAAGGCGCATTCCGCAATGACAATGGGGACGATCGCCGATTCGGGATAGCCATAGCCCTCGACAATTTCGGCCACAGCGTAGGTGTGGTAGGTAGCCCTGAACCAAGCGCTGCTAAGCAGCTGCGCGACCACGCCAAAGGAAAGGAGCCGGCCGGTCCAGAGCATCCAGCGGGGAACGGAGACGGTGCGGGCGGTTGCAGTAGACATCGGGTACCTCCGGGCTTTGGGTTGTTAGCACGCTTCAACGCTTCGGGGCGTTGGGCGGCCACTTGGGCGTTTCAATACCGAACTGCGTTGCGTACTCGGCGTTCAGTCGCTGCCAGCCGCCGAACTTCATGGCCTCGGCGCCGACGATGCGCCGATCGGCTCACCCGCGAGGAGCCAAGCCAAAGAGTCTCTCGCAGTTGGGTTGCGGAGCCCTCATCCCCTTTAGGCAACGTGGCAAGGATGGCGGCGGCGTGGCAGCCGATGGTCTCGACGAAACGCACCTCGCTGGATGACCGGATCGGGACATCGGGCAGCAGCAGCGCAGCCTACTCCTCCAGCAGGTCGCCAAGCTCGGGATCGGTGGCGGTCACCTGGGCGGCAGCGAGGCCCTCCAACCGAAGCTCAAGGATCGTGCGGGTCAGTGCGCGGATGAAGCCCGGGGTTCCGGCGACCGTGGCGTAACGACCGCCATCAAATAGTTAGCGTTTTGGGTGGCACGGGTTCGACTCCGGCAGCCTCCACCGCCCCGCACACTTATTGCCGGAGAGAGGGACCTCGACACACAATCCGACGGGACGCCGCGGACAGCACGAGGCTGCCCCTAGCGGCTCCGCCGCGACGGCGACGAACTGCTTAAGGGTCTTGCCTTTCGCCGTGGTGGCCACCGTGTCCATGGTGCGGGGGAGGCTCCACGAATCCGGCGCCGATCAGATTGTGCATGGCCGGAGCCATGGCTCCGCTCCACCAGGCGCAGGCGACCCAGCTTTTCCCTTGAGGGGGAACCTGAACGGAGACCGTATCGGAAAGCGAGCCGCTCATCAGATGCTGGGTTTGGCTGACCAGCGCGACCACCGGTCTGTCGCACGAGTTCCGGACGTAGACCGACCTCGTGCAGTTGGGGATGAGCGTCGACGGAATCGTCTCGAGTCGCACGCAGGCGCGCGCCGCGTCACTGTTGGAGTCCGTCGGTGTCTCTGAGCCCGGAGGCTCCGTCGCAATCGCCGCGCAGGCGGTCGGCGTCTCCGGGCCCGGCTTGGCCGGCGCGACCTCCGTCTTGACCGCACCGCCGCCTTCCGTCTCGGATTTCGGACCCGGCAGATCCACGTGCACGGAGGAGATGTCGGTCTGGAAATCGAAAGCCTGCCCCTCAGAGCGGAGCGGGTACGACGGCGTATCAAGCGCCGAGCGCTGGTCGATCAGGATGACGTCACCCCGGCCTTCGCTCCTGGTCCGCTTCACCTCGTTCCGCATCAGGAGGATCGCCGATCGCGACGAAACGTTGACGAGAACGTACTTCGAGTCGAATGGAAGCTCCACGAGATAGATGCCGGGCGCATCGGTCGCTAGAAGCCTCGCGTCCGTCTGCGCATCCCCGTTCACTTCGATCCGGGCATGTTCGGCTGCGCGAAACTTCCAGTTGGCCGCCGCGGCCGGAGATGCAGGAAGCGCGGCGCAAATGAGGCTCACGAGGGCGGGCCAGGGGTGGAGAAGGCGCCAATCGGCCATCATGGAGTTCCCTCACAAGAACGGTGGAATCATGATAGCAGGTGCGGCCGCTCCTGGCATCTATCGGGCCGCGCAATCGCTCTGCGGCAGCGTGTCCGGTCGAGGCAGGCGCTACGGGGGCATGATCATGGACGCGGGAACCGTCCCCGCCGTCTCCACGAGAGAGTGCGCTCGGACGTCCGAATTCGCAACGGCCTTCCGCCAAACTCACCGATCGCGTCGGCCGAAATGGGCGATCGGGGAGGGATTCCCGTTGGTCACGCTAAGCCGTCGCCTCTGCCGTCGCTCGCGGGTGGAGGCCCTTGAGCAAGAGCCAAAGGGCCGTCGCGACCTCGGTGAGAAGCGAGGGTACCCCGAACAGCTTCAACTCGTTGGTGCGCTGAGGAAATACGAACACCACGACGGCCATGGCGACCAGCAGGGCGGACGTGAAGATGCCGAAGCCAGCAAGCGCGCGCGGCAGGTAGCGCGATCGCAGGAACATCAGGAAGAAAAGCGTCGAGCCCGTGCCAAGGAACATCCACGCGGTCGTCACGCCGGCACCGGCGGCCCGCTGACTCACCGCCACCAGCGTGCGCAGCTGCTCGGTCGTGAACAGACCCTCCGTCTCCGACGCCGTGTAGAGCCGCGCCTGCGCGACGCGGAACATCAGGCTGGCCGCGCCCACGAAGCACGCGCCGAGGCGCAGGACCAGCGCGAGCTGCGCGAGGCGCTTGTTCACCGGCTCGAGCACGACGTACAACGCGTGGGCCTGGATGCCGACCACGATCCAGGCAAGCCCGACGTTCAGCAGGGCGAAGCGCCAGAGAAGGGCATTCTCCGCCGCGAAGCGCGCGGTTTCGGCGAAGCACTCGCCGCCGTGGGCCAGGATCGTCACGCCGTCCCCGCCGCCCTCCAGAACGAGCTTCGCGAGAAACAGGATGCCCGCGAGCCGGGCGTAGGTGCGCTGTTCCGGAGTGATGCTCATGTTCTCTCCCCCGCGGTACGCGTTGTCGATCTGCTTTGCGAAGACTCCGACCAACGCCAGCGCATCACCATCCCGACCACGACGACCAAAGACGCCAGCACAAGGACGGCATACTGGGTTGCGTCGATTCGCTTGAGATTCAGCAACACGAGCGCCCCGGTTCCGATCACGAAGGACATCAGGAACAGGAGCGCGGCGACTCGGTCCACGACGTGTCCGCGGACGCCCCAGATCAGCAGATAGAAGCTGAAGAACCCCTCACCCACTCCCAGGATCTGCCCGTACTGGGTGATCCATCGCAGCGACGGCGGCAGGAGAAGCGTGCCGAGCGAATTGATCACGTAACCGGCGCCGGCGAAGAAGAGCGGGAACGCCTGCCAGCGTGGGATGAAGCCCGACCGCATGACG
>QHVQ01000103.1 GCA_003222305.1 Acidobacteriota bacterium
TGGCGAATCAGCAACTCTGAACCCTGGCGAATCAGCAACTCTGAACCCGCGCCCAAGTTCAACCTCGTATGTCGGCCGAATGATTGGGCCAAGACCCTTACCGGCTCCGAACGCTCAAGAGAGCCCACGGAGACCAAGCTTTCTCAACTCGATTTCTGGAAAGGCCTAGTCGACTATGCCGGGGTGCAAGGGACGACCCTCAGTCTGCGAAAGCCTCGTCCACAGCACTGGTACCCTCTCGCTGTCGGACGGTCAGGTTTCAATCTCTCCCTAACCGCTAACACGCTGCGCCATAGAATCGGATGTGAGCTTTACATTCGACACCGCCAATCGAAGAAGGCGTTTGCTCTCCTTCAGGAGCAAAGGACGGTGATCGAAGCTGAGCTTGGTACCCTTGACTGGCAGGAACTCCCGCACAAGCGTGACTGCCGTGTTGTGCAGTATCGCCCGGGAGACATCCAAGACCGCAAACAGTGGCCGGAGCTTCATGGCTGGCTTCTCGAGCGCGCTGAGTCTTTCTACCGGATATTCACCAAGCGCGTCCGCGATCTTGACCTTGGAGAAGACGACGAGGACGAAGGCGCGGAGGCCTTCTCTAACGGGCGCGAGTGACATGGAAGGTCGAACGATGCGATTGAAGAATATCGGTTTCCTGATCGAAGGTAACGGACAGGTCACCCTCGGCCGGATCGGACCCATCCGCTGCGCCGCTGTCGCGGTAGACGAGGATCAGCAGCTTGCCGCTCTCGTTCGTCGCCGGGGGGAGTCCTTGAAGAATCTCCTGCTGCGTCTCGATACCGCGATTGAAGCGGCCTGGGAGAATTTCCTCGACGAGATCAATGGGTAAAGAGATGAGGTTGGGCCACAGCGGAAGGGCTATCGGTTGGGTGACGCGGTGGTAGGCCTGATTGTCTGCTTCTCGGAGTTGGAGAGGCAGTCTCAGGGAGATGTTTTGCAGCATAGGGTAGTGAGCCTGCAGCCATGGATCGCGCGATATTGCATCTGGACATTCCGAGTTTTCCCGTGGCGGTGGAGCGGGTGGTCTCTCCGAGGCTGCGGGAGCGGCCGGTGGTGGTGGCGCCTTCGTCGTCCACCCGGGCGAGCATCCTGGTCTCGTCACTGGAGGCGCGCCGTGCAGGGGTCTTCCGCGGGATGCCCCTGGCCCGCGCCATCCGGATCTGCCGCGACCTGATCGTTGTCCCCCCCAACGAGCCGCTCTACCGGCGCGCTTCGGATGCCATCCTGAAAGTCCTCGGTTGCTACTCGCCATTGCTGGAGCCGGCGGGCGGGGGGCACGTGTTTCTGGACATGACCGGGACGGCGCAGCTGTTCGGCCGGGCGGTGGACTCCGCGGATCGGATCCAGCGGGAGGTGCGAGAACGCCTTCGTCTGGCGGCCACGCTGGGGGTGGCCTCCAACAAGCTGGTGAGCCGGGTGGCGGCGCGAGTGATCCGCCCGGATCGCCTTTACGACGTCTTCCCGGGAAGCGAGGCGCCCTTCCTGGCGCCGCTGGAGGTGGACCTGCTGCCGGGAGTGGACCCATCGTCGCGGGAAATCCTGTGGGAGGTGAACATCGCCCGGGTGCAGGAATTGGCGGCGCTGGACGTGGCGCACCTGCGGCTGCTGTTCGGCAAGCGGGCGTGGCGGTTCTATCAGGAGGCGCGGGGGATCGACCCGTCGCCCGTGCGGCCATCGGAGAAAACGCCCGCCGTGCGGGAGGAGGAGACGCTCCCGGAGGATTCCAACGAGGACGCCGTTCACCGGGAAGTACTGGACCGGCTGATCGGGCGCGCCGCCGCGCGGGTGCGGCAGATGAATTTGGAGGCGAGACGCGTGCGGGTGCGGCTCTGCTACGCCGACGGAGTGGAGTCGATGCGGGAGGAGGCGCTCGCCCGGCCCGTGGCCAACGACTTCGCCGCGCGGGAAGTCGTGGAGCGGCTGTTCGAGAAAGCGCGCGGACGGCGGATCCAGATCCGCTATCTGGAGATCACCCTGACGGATCTCCGGAAGGCGTCGCGCCAGCTCAGCCTGTTCGAGGATTCGGGCGGCAACGGAGCCGCTGCGGGAAATGGCGTGGCGCAAGGGAACGGAGGCCCCCCGGGCGAGAGGGGAGAAGCCATGGCGATGGCGGCGACGGTTGCGAAGGAACGCCGCGAGGGAGCGCTGACGGCGGCGCTGGACCGGATCCGGGAGCGCTTCGGCGTCGCGGCGGTCGGTTTCAAGAGGAGGGTCGGATGACAACCGACGGGCCATCGCGGGGCAGTACCCCTGCTCGAAACGCAGTAGGGATTGAGAGGTGCGTGGGATGAGCCGGTTCGTCCACCTGGCGGTCCACTCCCACTACAGCCTGATGCGCGGCACCGCGTCGCCCGAGGAGCTGGGCGCGGCGGCGGTGCGGAGGGGGATGGATACCCTCGCGCTGACCGACACCGACGGCGTCTACGGGCTGGTCCGCTTCTGGGAGGTGGCCAAGGCGGCGGGGATCCGGCCGATCCTGGGAGCGGAGGTGCGCGCGGTCGACGCGAGCGCCGTCTGCCTCATCGAGACCGACGCCGGCTATGCCAACCTCTGCCGGCTCTTGAGCCGCAAGCACCGGGAGCCGGAGTTCCGCCTCGCCGCGGGGGGGTTCGACCGCGAGGGGCTCGTCATCCTCACGTCCTCCGTCCCGCTCCTGCGCGCTCTGGCTGCGCAAGGCGGCACGGCGGACCTCCATCTCGCGATCACCGCGGGGGATAAGACCACCGCGGCGACCCACTCCCTGGAGAGGCTGCACGAAGCACGCGCGCTGGCAATCTCGCCCGTGGCCGTCGGCGACGTCCACTTTCTCGCTCCCGGCGACTGGGAGATGCACCGCCTGCTGCGCGCCATCGCGCTGAACACCCCCCGGGATCGCGTTCCCGTGGAGGAGCTGGCGCCGTGCAGCGCCTGGCTGCGGCCCCCCGAGGCGATGGAGCGGCTCTTCTCCTTTTGCCCCGAGGCGGTGGCGAACTCCGCCCGGATCGCCGAGCGCTGCACCCGCAAGGACCCTCCCTGGGGGCGGCTGATCTTCCCGCGCTTCGAGGGGCGCGATCCCGACTCCGCCTTCGCGCTCCTCGAGCAGCGCGCCGAGGAAGGCGTCGCCCGCCGCTACGGCGCCGTCACGCCCGCGGCTCGCGCCCGGCTCGACTACGAGCTGGGGATCATCCGGGAGAAGCACTTCGCCGACTATTTCCTGGTGGTGGAGGACATCGTCAAGCAGTCGCCCCGCACCTGCGGGCGCGGCTCCGCCGCCGCCAGCCTCATTTCCTACGCGCTGGGGATCACCCACGTGGATCCGCTCGAGCACGACCTCTACTTCGACCGCTTCCTCAACCCGGGACGGAAAGACCCGCCCGACATCGACGTGGATTTCTGCTGGGACGAGCGGGACGACATCCTGAAGTACGTCTTCGACACCTACGGCGAGGCGCAGGCGGCGATGATCGCCAATCATGTCACGTTGCGCCTGCGGGCGGCGGTGCGGGAGGTGGCGAAGGTGTGGGGCCTCCCCGCGTCGGAGATCGGCGTGGTCACCTCGCGCCTGACGCGCTACGGCGGGCCGGACGACCCGGAGGAGGCGGTGCGCAGCGATCCCCTCTTCCGCGGGCTGCGATTGGACCCGCCGTGGCCCGAGATCCTGAAGTGGGCGAAGCGGATCGCGGGCTGCCCGCGCCATCTGTCGGTCCACTGCGGCGGCGTGGTCATCGCCCCCGGCGGGATCGATCGGTACGTGCCGGTGCAACGCTCGGCCAAGGGGGTGATGGTGGTCCAGTGGGAGAAGGAC
Source organism: Acidobacteriota bacterium (assembly GCA_003222305.1). Taxonomy (GTDB): domain Bacteria; phylum Acidobacteriota; class Polarisedimenticolia; order Gp22-AA2; family AA152; genus AA152. Next base: position 3,803 of record QHVQ01000103.1, read on the forward strand.
CAGGCGGAGGAGGCGGGGCTGGTGAAGATCGATCTGCTGGGGAACCGCTCGCTCTCCGTCATCCGCGACGCGCTGCGGGCGGTGCAGCGCAACCATGGCGTCGAAATCCGCCACGACGCCTTCAGCCCGCTGGGAGATCCGGCGACGCTTTCGCTGATGCGCGACGGGAAGACCATGGGGGTCTTCTACGTGGAATCGCCTGCCATGCGCCAGCTCCAGCAGAAGACGCGCCGGGGGGACTTCGAGCATCTGGTGATCCACTCCTCCATGATCCGCCCCGCCGCCAACGAGTACATCCGGGAATACGTCCGGCGACTGCGCGGCGGCGCCTACACCTCGCTTCACCCGATCCTGGACGAGGTGCTCACCGAGACCCACGGGATCATGTGCTACCAGGAGGACGTGGCGAAGGTGGCGATGCGGATGGCGGGTTTTTCCACGGTGGAGGCGGACGGCCTGCGCAAGGTGCTGGCCCGGAAGTGGCCGGGGAAGCGCGTGGAAGATTATCGGCGGCAGTTCTTCGACGGGGCGCGCTTGCGCGGTATCGGCGAGGCGGTGGCGGAGAAGGTCTGGGACATGATCCTGTCGTTCTCCGGGTATTCGTTCTGCAAGCCCCACTCCGCCTCCTACGCGCTGGTGTCGTTCCAATCGTGCTTCCTCAAGGCCCACTATCCCGCGGAGTTCATGGCGGCGGTCATCAGCAACCAGGGAGGCTACTACTCGCCTTTCGCCTACGTCTCCGAGGCGCGGCGGATGGGGCTGCGGGTGCTGCTCCCGGACGTGAACGCCTCGGAGAAGGAGTACACCGGCGTAACGCGGGTCGCGGGGGCGGGGAGCGGGCGCGGCACGCTGCGCGTGGGACTGATGCAGGTGAAGGGACTCAAGGAGGCGGGCACGGCCGCGCTTCTGGAGGAGCGCCGCCGGGGCGGACCGTTTCCATCGCTGGCGAATTTCCTGGCACGGGTGGACGCGGACCCGTCGGACGTGCGGCTGCTGATCCGCTCCGGCTGCTTCGACTCCATCGCCGCCGGACGCAGCCGGCCGGCGCTGATGTGGCGGCTGCTCGCCCATGCCGAAGGACGAGGCGCGAAAAGCCGGCGGCAGCTCGCGCTCTTCGAGCCGGAGCGTCCCGATCTGCCGTCTCCGCCCGAGGTGGACGAGGAGAAGATCCTGCGGGACGAGGCCGACACGCTCGATTTCCTGGTGAGCCGTCACCCGCTGACGCTCTACCGGAGGGAGCTGACGCGAATCCGCCACGTCCCCGCCGCCGAGCTGGCCCGCCACGTGGGGCGCCGGGTCACCACCGTGGGGTGGCTCATCACCGGCAAGCTGGTGGAGACGCGCCAGGGGGAGCCGATGGAGTTCCTGTCGTTCGAGGACACCACCGACATCTACGAGACGACTTTTTTCCCCCGGGCCTACGAGCGGTTCTGCCGGATGCTCACCACCACCAAGCCCTTCGTGCTCGCCGGCAAGGTGGAGGAGGACTACTCCGCCATCACCCTGACGGTCGAGGAGGCGCGCTGGCTGGAGTCCCACCGTCAACCGTGGACTACCACCACGACCAGAACTCGACCCTGAGGTAGCGGGTAAACCTTCGAGTGACCAAGTCGATGAGACGCCGGCGGCCACAAAGGATCTTGGCGTTACCGGTCATCTCCGGCTTGAGACGGAAGGAAGAATTGTCAAGAATCGTCGAGACCGTGACAGTCCTCTCGATCTGCCCCTCTCCCGGCACGGCGACGGTTGGCGCGATGGAGGCCACTCTGCCCGCAAAACTGACATCAGGGAGGGCCCTCGCCCTGAGGAAGAGCTTCTGCCCTACCCTCACGTCGGAAATCTCCTTCTCCGGCACGGCGATCTCGACGTTGACGGTGCTCAGCGCGTGCACCTTGGCGATGAGATCGCCTTTCTTCACCTGCCGCCCGATCATCTCCTTCAGCTTGGGAGTCGTGATGATCCCCGCGATGGGGCTGGTGACGTTTACGGAGTGAAGCTCTTCCTGCACGTAGCTCCGATTCGCCGTCAGACGCGCGATCTCCGCTCCGATGGCTTCGATCTCTTCGGGACGGCTCCCCGCTTCCAGGAGCAGGAGTTTCCCCTGCGTCTCTTCCAGCTCCTTCTGCCGGACGGAGACGAGCTCTTCGGCTTCCTCGAGCTTGTCCTTCGAGAGGAGCCCGTCGTCGAACAACGTCCTGAGGCGGTCCAGTTGAGCACGGGCGTAAGTTAATCGGTCCCCGGCTTTTTCCACGGCGGTGGTCGCTACTCGGACTTCTTCCACCCTGGGACCGGCCTTGAACATCTTGAGCCTGGCCTGCTTCTCCTCGATCTCCGCTTCGAGCATGCGCAGCTCGGCCTGAAAATCACGGTCGGAGAGGAGCACGATGGGGTCGCCTTCGCGGACGGTGGCGCCCTCCTCCACGTGCACCTCCTGCACGATCCCCTCGACAGCGGATCGGACGTCCGCGTTTCTGACCGGGAGAACGGTAAATTCCCCCGAAACCCTCAGCTGCATGCGGATGAGAAACAGGGCGGCTGCGGAGAGGAGCAGAAGGGCGAGGGTCTTCACGAGCCTGCCCATCATGCGCCACGGCTTCTTCGGGCTTTCGGGGGCGGCGGGCAGCCCATGCAGCGTGTTCCGGATGGGACTGCTCAGGATTGCACCGAATAAGGTCACGAACAGGAGAAACCCCCATCCCTGATAATTCCGCACGAGGGCCCCGCCAAGATAGAAAGCGATGATCCCGAGAAGCCAGCAGGAATAGGCGCTGGCGAGGAGTCCATAGGTGAGAAAAACTCTCCGCTCACGGGGGGTCGCCCCCGAAAATCCGGGAGCGTCGGCTCCCAGCAGCCGCCGAATCCGGTCTCGCAGGTAGGCGAAGGCCTTTCTTCTCAGGTTGGGAATTCGAACGACATCGCTCAACATCGCTCAAGAGGTAGTAACCGTCGAGCTTGATGAGGGGATTGAGGTTGAACAGCGTGCGAATTCCCGAAGTCGCCACGACCACCAGGGCTATGTAGCTCAGAGCAGTGCCGGGATCCGTGACCCTCCACACCAAAATCGCCAGTGCCCAGACGAGCAGCTCGGAGTAGGCTCCCGCGAGGGTCACCCCGAGGCGCTTGGACCTCTCGGGAAAGAGCCAGGCGTCGCTCACGTTGCAGTAGAACGCAGGCTGAAGGTAAAGAAGCAGGAAACCAAGGTCGTGAACACTCCCACCGAAATGCTTGCAGGTGAGTCCGTGCGAAAACTCGTGGACCGTGATGACGACGAAGACGGTGAGCCAGGCGAAGACAAGCGTGTGAAGCTGAAACACACGCGAGAAGTCACGGGCGATGGCAGGTCCGTTGGCTGCCGCGATGAAGGCTGCGAGGAGGATGAGGGCGCCGGAGGAGACCAGAAAGGCGGGGGAGAAAAGGAAGCGCATTCTCCCCGCCAGAGAGCCGAAGAGGCGGTCGGGGTCGAAGGCCTTCAATTGAAGGTACAGCAGGCTGCCCGCGAATCGCCCGCGCCTACGGGGAGCGTGGCGGGCCTCTGGATCGTGGCTCTCCAAAAGCCCCAAGGCGCCGAGCCGCTTCAGGAACTGTTCGAGATTCTCCCGGGACAGAGGATTGCCGAACCGTTCCTGGACGCGGCGCTGGACGAGATCAAGGGAAGCGGCGCCGTCGAGTTGCTCTGCAATGAAATACTCGAGCTCGCGAAACCGGAAGAAACGGCCGCTGGCGGGATCCTTCAGGACGAAGGAGGTCGTTCCGGCCGAGGATTGCCGGCTGACGACCAGCTCCTCTCGCAGCTTCTGAGATTCTTGAGGCATCCGGGAATCCACACTACGACATAAGAGAGGCAGGGCCACCGGGCATTCGGCGGCCCCGCAGCCTCAGTAAATTCCGGTGAGGGGAGTTCAATGCCGCCGGAATCCGGGGATCGAGGGCTCAGTGGCCCCCCTGATTCCCGGGCTGTCCCTCATAGCCTTGCAGGCCGTTTCCCTGATTGCCGGGCTGTCCTTCGTAGCCCAGGAGTCCCGGGGGCTGGCTTGGAGCGATTCTCTGCTCCAGCTCTTCGACCTCCAGCTTCGGCTCTTCGGCCTTCGGTCGGAGTTCTTCGCGCTTCATCGTTCTCACCTCCCTTCAAATGCGACGAGAGATCTTTAGAAATGGAGGGAGCGCCTTTCGGTGCTCCCCGGGTATCAATCGATCGACCGAGAGGTCGCCGTCCTGAGGGTGCAAAATTGTAATTCACGAAGTCTATACGGCATGCATGACGATTCCGCAAGGCCTTTCTTCGCGACGTTTTATTGACAAAATTCCTTAGGTCTAAAATCAATGTAAATACGAAATTTACCCTACGCGGGCTCCAGGGTGATCCTGGCGCTCCGGTACCCATGGAACTCTCGGTGCTCTCGGCAAGCTTTTTGTCCTGTAGTGGTCCACGTGCGCCGTGAGGAAAGCTCGTTGATCCAGCAGGTGAGAGTCCTGCCCCGGCAAAGGTCGTCCCGGCCGGGTAGCTATCCCAGCGGTCGCGGAGGCAACGAAGCGGCCGGAGCCTGGGAGAAAGGAGGCAGCGTCAGGCTGTCTGCAAGTGGGCAGGCTGTAACACGAGTGAACACCGAGACGGCCCCGAAAGACACGATGCGAAGGCCGACCCTGCCTGGACTGGGGGAAGGCTGGTACGGGTTGGACGGAAGAGCGGACGACAGGTCTGACCCGCTTCGCCGGAGTGGTGGGTGACGGCATGTCGACAAGGAGCAACGAGCAACACGGGAAGCCCGCTCGGGTGGTCGTATTGGTAGCAGGACCAACAGACGCCGAGGGCGCCTGGTCCGAGCGGGTGCCGGAGGGGCTCATAGTGTGCGCTGGGCAGCGACGTGCTCAGGTGGGTTGAAGTCCCACAGGTGCTCGGATGGGGGGCACCATATCCAAAGGCGGGGGTAACGCCTCGCTGGCCTCGAGGAGTATCGAGGAGGGCAGGGTGTCCACCGCGAGGTGGAATCCGAAGGGCCTGCGGAGAAGCTTCGGGCCGGAATCGATGGGAGCCATCCCGACGATGAACCGGTCGGCCAAAGAGGGGGCAAGGTCGAGTCGGCACTATGGCGAAGAAGGCGCTATCCATCCACGCCTCGAACGCAGGTGTGTGCGGCCGGCACGGAGCGGAAGAACACGTCGTGACCGCAGGAGATCTCATCGGATGCCCGGCGTGCAAGGAGCGCTGGGCGAAGGCGGGCCTATAAGCCGAGGAGGTGAAGGGGCGGTCGGTGTTCGGTGAGAAGTCGGAGGACGGCGAAGTACCTGAAGGGCGGGCAAGACAACCCGCGCGACCCGATAAGGGGCGGAGGAGTGCTCCGGGGAAGGCCGTCCGCGAAGGCGACGGGAGCGAGATGGGAGGCCAGCGAGTAAGGCGATGACACGGACCAGTTCCACTAGGGAAAAACCCCTCTGTCAGCCGCCGAGGAGACTGACCGACTGGCTCAATCCTGACGGGCAACGGAAGGTGCACTCGTTGGTAGATAAGGTGTATCAGCCGAAGAATCTGCGAGCGGCTTGGGACAAGGTTAAGGCGAACCGTGGCAGCGGCGGAAGCGACGGGCAGAGCCTCGAAGAATTCGAGCAGGGATGCGACCAGCACCTGATTCGGCTTCACGAGGAGCTGCGCACCGACCGTTATCAGCCCCTGCCGGTCCGACGGGTAGCGATGCCGAAGACCGGCAAACCGGGGGAGACGCGTCCACTGGGCATTCCGGCGGTGTACGACCGGGTAGGTCAGCAGGCGATGCCCAACCGGCTGGGGCCAATCTTCGAACCATGCTTTGACGACAGCAGCTTTGGGTATCGACCGGGTCGGTCGGCCAAAGATGCGCTGCGCAAGATGTGGCGCTGAGATTGAAGCGGGCGCTGAGTGGATCGTGGACGCGGACCTGAAGGACTACTTCGGGACGATCAACCACGAAAAACTTATGACCTTGGTGGCCCAACGTGTGGCCGATGGCCGAGTGCTGACGCTCATTGAGCGGATGCTGACGGCAGGCTACATGGAGAAGGGTCGCCTGTTTCCGACGTCGCAGGGCACCCCACAAGGTGGGGTGGTCTCTCCCTTGCTGAGCAACATTCTCCTGACGCCGTTCGACCGGGAGATGCGCCGGCGAGGTTTCCAGCTGACGCGGTACGCCGACGACTGGGCGGTGACGTGCAGAAGTCGGCGCGAAGCAGAAGCGGCACTGCGATGTGCGGAGAAGATTCTCGCGACCCTGGACGTGCGGCTCAATGTGCAGAAGACGCGGATTGTGCACGTGCGAGAGGGATTCGCGTTTCTCGGCTACAAGATCAAGCGCGGCCAGCGCGGGCTGTATCTGCCGGCCGCGAAGATCACCTCGGGAGCGCGAAGGGGGTCTCTACGCGTATCCGACTCAGAAGGCGGTCGACCGGTTCAAGGACGGGGTCCGCCGGAAGACGCGGCGTCGCATACCGCTTAGTACCGCGGAGCTGATCCGCGAACTCAATCCTGTGATTCGCGGGTGGGGCGAGTACTACAAACGCGCCCACGTGCGGAGACTCTTCAACCAACTCGATCGGTGGGTGGAGCGGCGGCTGTGGTCGCACCGCTACCGGCGGTGGCGCTGTGCGGGCTGGAAGACTCTCCCGACAAGGCGACTTCGAGGCGAGCTGGGGCTGGTAAGCCTGATTGGCCTGATCCCTTCGTTGATCCCGCGGCGTGGCGCCGCGTCTTCGTGAAAGCTGCATGCGGGAGAACCGCACGTGCAGTTTGAGCGGCGGACGGAGGTTTGCGCCTACGGGCGCGCCTCCTCCGACCCGACACCGAGGAAGCCGGGCAATGCCGGGGGAGGGAAGGAGCCCTGGTTCCGGGGTGCCAACGACCTGCGGCCACCGCGCCTGTCCCCGACTCTACCGAAATTGAGTAGGCCATTCTTGGCCAGTTCGGGGACCCGGGATGAGGATGCGAGGGGCGAATTCGAGAGATTCAGGCTAGGCTCCCAGCTGATCGCAATCCGTCCTTTGTGCCTTCTTTGCAGCCAATTCAACCGCCGAAATCAGGGTACAAGGTTCCGGCTCACGGATTGACGGCGTTGAACGCAATGGTGATGCGCTCGCCCGACCCCTCGAAACGCTCTACCCGATGCTCCAGCCACGACGGGAACAGCAGCAGGTGGCCGGTTCCCGCCGAGAACGGGATTCCCATGCCGGTCCCGACCCATGGTAGCTCCATCCCCGGCGTTTCATACATCGCCACGGCCGGGCCGCGCGGATCTCGGAAGACGATCTCTCCACCTTTCATGTCGAGAGGAATCCTCACGAAGTAAGTGGCTGAGAGAAAACACCCCGGGTGACAATGCAGGATGTTGTAGTCGCCCGGCCGGTTCACATTGATCCATCCTTCCAGGCGGAACTGGTCCGTCTTCTTGCTGTCCTCGGGACGGAA
>QHVQ01000220.1 GCA_003222305.1 Acidobacteriota bacterium
GTGCTGGTGGACGCCCGCGGAAGAATCCGGGGCTACTACCAATCCACCGACCCGCAGGAGATGGCCAAGCTTCGCGGTGATCTGGCGGCGCTGGTTGGAAGCGGTGGCTAGATGTCGGCGCTTCATTGGCTGCCCCACCTGAACGCCACCCTTAACGCCTTAAGCTTTGTCTTCCTCGTGTCGGGATACCGGCTCATCCGGCAAAAGCGCATCCCGGCCCACCGGGCCTGCATGCTCTCGGCGTGCGTCACCTCCCTGCTGTTCTTTACCTCCTACATCACCTACCACTCCCAGGTGGGCTCGGTGGAATTTCCCGGAATGGGCTGGCCGCGCATCCTCTATTTTTCCATTCTGATCTCTCACACGCTGCTGGCCGCCACGGTTCCCATCCTGGCCATCCTCACCCTCAGGCTGGCGCTCAAGGAGAATTTCGGCGCTCACCGCAGGCTAGCGCGCTGGACGTTTCCCATCTGGGCCTACGTCTCCGTCACCGGCGTGGTGGTCTACGTGATGTTGTATTGGATCTACGGCGCCCGGGCTTGAGGCTTTCCGGACCGCCTAAGCAGGACCGCCGTCGGCCGGTGCGGCCGGCTGCGGCGGCTGCGCGGGGGGAGGCGCGGGCTGCTCCTGGGCAGGCGCGGCGGAGGGCTCGCCCCCCGGCTCTCCCTTCGGCTCTTCCTCCCCGGGGAGCACCCACTTCTCGGGCGGCTGGCGCGGGTAGTTGAATACGGAATCGGGCGTCAGCCCGATGATGATCACCCCCGAAAGGACCAGGGGAGAGATGACGATGAGAGCCAGGGTGCGCTTCTCCAGCGCCAGATGCATGAAGTAGGCGGCCACCAGTCCCGCCTTCGCCAAAGCCATGATGACCAGGCTGAGGACCATGACCAATCTGGGCAGGTGCATGTAGAAGACTCCCACCTCCGCCAGCGTCAGGATCAGAAGGGCCCCGAAGACCCCCCAGTAGTTCGGTTCCTTGTGCTCCGCCGCTTCCATGACCCTGCCCTCAGATCAGATAGACGAAGGTGAATACCAGGATCCAGATAAGGTCCACGAAGTGCCAGTAGAGCCCCACGATTTCCACCGACTCCCATCGCTGGGCGCTGTATCGCCCTCGGAAGGTGGCCGCAAGGATGCAGCCGAGATAAACGACTCCACTGAACACGTGGCAGCCATGAAATCCGGTGAGAACGAAGAAAGTGGCGCCGAAGAGGCTCTTCTGCACCGTCAGCCCTTCCCGAATCAGATGGGTCCACTCGTAAGCCTGAATGGAGAGGAAGGCCGTGCCGCCCAGCATCGTGAACACCAGAAACTTCTTGAGGCCTGCCACGTCCCCCTTCTGGATGGCCGAGACGGCCTTCACCATGGTGACCGAGGAGCAGATCAAGATGAAAGTGTTCAGCGCGGTGAGGGGCACGCCCAAGATGGACGAGGGCACCGGCCAGAGCGGATTGCTCATCCGCACCGCCGCGTAGGCGCAGAGAAGTCCCGCGAACGACATGGCGTCGCTCATCAGAAAGAGCCACATCATGATCTTTCCCCAGTTGGGGCTCAACGGGGATGGCTGGGCCGGATCCATCGGATGGTCCATGGTGGCGGCGTGATCGAAGGTTGGGTCCGGCGGGGGCGCACCCCCGTCCCGGGGGCGGGAGTTTACCACAGCCCGGCTTTTCCGGAGAAGTCGGCAGGGGGGTATACTCTGAGGCTGGTGGCTTTCCCTTCGCAGGAGATGAGGAGCTAACTTGAATGCCCCCGCTTTGACCGAGGCATCGACCGCCGAAGCGCCGGCGCGCTCCCCGTTCACCGATTCCCGCCTGGCTCGAACCCCCTTCCGGGGCGGTAGGAAAGTCGATTTCCCGATCCTCGTGGCGCCCATGGTCGGTATTTCGCACGTAGCATTTCGGGCGCTCGTGCGAACCTATCTGCCGGCGGACTGCTCCACACTTCTCTTCACCGAGATGCTTTCCAGCCGGCGGCTGCCGGCGGAGCGGGTGGGAAGCACGCCGTTGACCTACGTCCTGGAAGGGGGCGAGAGCAACCTCATCCCGCAGCTCCTGGCCAATGAGGAGCGCTTCATCGCCGCCTCGGTGCGAAAGCTCGAGGTCATGGCGCCGGCAGGCATCGACATCAACATGGGTTGCCCCGTGAAGCAGGCCCTCTCCCATAACTGGGGGGTGGCCCTCATGGGTGACATCCGCTACGCTGCGGACGTGGTGGCGGTCACCCGCTGCCACGTGCGTCAGCCTCTTTCGGTCAAGATGCGCAGCGGCCTCCGGGAAGAAAGGCGCCGGGGCAGACTGGGTGACACTGCACCCGCGCCTCCAGCCGCAGGGACGCCGGGGACGGGCCTGCTGGGAGGCCATCGGGAGGGCCCGCGGCGCGGTGCAGATCCCGGTGGTGGGGAACGGCGACGTGCAGACCGCCGAGGATGTTTTGGCAATGCGGGCGGCGACCGGTTGCGACGGGGTGATGGTGGCCCGGGCGGCGACGGCCCGGCCCTGGATCTTCTGGCAGCTCGGCGAGGCGTTTGGTTTCGCTCCTCCGCCCGGACGCGAGGGGGAGCGAGCGCCGCGCACTCCCGTCGAA
>QHVQ01000113.1 GCA_003222305.1 Acidobacteriota bacterium
CGGCTTTCTTGTGACCGTGCACCGGACAATACACCTCATAAGCGCCCGGCTTGAGGTCCAGCTTCAACGTCTTCGTCTGGCCCGCATCCACGCCGGATTCGACCTCCTTCTCGATCCCCCTTCCCTCGATCTCGAAGCTGTGAAACATCTCGCCGGCATTGGTCACTTTGAAGAGTGTCCGACCGGCTCGCAATTGGAGGGGCATCTCGATCCTGTACTCGGTCAACCGGACTTCCACCGTCTGTTCCACGCTCGCGGGATCGGCATTAGCCGTGGAAGGTGTCGGCCCCGCTCCCGTAGCCGTTTGTGCCGGAACCTGCGAGGCGCTCTCTCCAGCCGAGATCGGCCCGAGAGCGTAAGTGATGAGTAAACCAGCCACCATGACCGCCCGAACTGTCTTGTTCTGCATGACGTGCCTCCTGAGAAAGTTGGTTTTCGATTCAGTTTTCGTCTTCCGTCCGTCGCGAGCCGGGCAGCGTGTTTTTGGATCTCGCCACGAGGAGGGAGTCCAGCGACAGGGGTCCGGCCCCCACCAGCAGAAGAAAGATGCAGCCGAGGAGCATCGAGAAGTCCAGACGAGCTTCGTGGGCCGCCTTCCAGAAACCTCCCTGCAAGAGAAGCGGGATCTTGCTGGACGTGATGGCCACGATCATGTTGATGATCATCGGAATCGCGCCCAGGCGTGTCAGCAACCCCAGCATCAAGAGAATCCCGCACCCAATCTCAAAAACCCCGTCGAAGGGGGCGAAGAAGGAAGGGAAGGGGATCCCGATCTTGATGAAGCGGCCGACGCCCAGCTCCTGGGGATTGAGGAACTTCAGAATCCCCTCCAGGAGAAACACCGCTCCCACGATGGCGCGGGGCAGAAGAGTAGCCGCGGGTGCTGTGCTGAGGGCGATCCGGTGGATCCGCTCGCCGATCCCCATCGCCGCGGGGCGGCTCGCCGGCAGCGCCGAGGCAGCGAAGGCGGCCGGGAAGGCCGTCTCTTCCTCGCGGGCTGTGATTGTGGAGTGACGGGTCATCGAGCTCTGTCTCATGACTGGACCTCCAAAGAGTGGACGTTTAGGACTCACCCTTAGAGACCGGAGCTCCCTCACGGATAATCCCGGGAAAGCACCCGTTGTCGGTCCGGGAATAAAAATCCCCGAGATGCAGTCTCTTCTTGTGGGACCGGCAGCTCGATCGCAAAGTCCTTCCCGATTGATTTCGACGAAGAAGGCAAGGTCAGAAGATGGGCGGATCATTTCAGAGTGTGATAGCGTTTCGATTCGACCACCGGGTGCTGCATCCCTCCAGGGAGAAGGACCCGGCTGGCTCTCCCGGGACCCTCCCCTGGCTGCGGCTCGCGGGCTTCAATAGAGCCGGGGTCACTGGGGCCTGTCCTGACCTTGTGTCGTCCTCCCTCCTGGCCGGGCATCTTGAACAAGAAGCGCTCGCGAAGCGGGGAGCGAGGTTGAAACGGTCAATGGACCCGACCGAGCTGAAAGAGTTTGAGCGCACCTTTCTGCCCCACATGAGCGCCGCTTACAACCTGGCGCGCTGGCTGACCGGCAGCCACCAGGATGCTCAGGACGTGGTCCAGGAGGCCTATCTCCGCGCCGTTCGATTCTTCGGGGGATTCCGCGGCGGGAACAGCAAGGCCTGGTTCCTGACCATCGTGCGCAACGCGGGATTCTCCTGGCTGCAGCGCTCCCAGGCACAGGGACTCACGACCCCGTTTGATGCGGAGATTCACGACGTCGAGGACAGGAGCCAAGGCCCTGAAATGGAGCTGCTCCAGAGTGCGACGCGGCAGGATCTTCTGGAGGCACTCGAAAGCCTTCCCGTCGAGTTCCGGGAAGCCCTGGTCCTGCGCGAGCTGGAGGGCCTCAGTTACAAAGAGATCGCCGAGGTCAGCGGTCTGCCGATCGGAACAGTGATGTCGCGCCTGACCCGCGCCCGGCAGAGGCTGCGGCAGTTCTTGATCGATCGCGGTCCGAAGGAGGATTGAGGTGGCCTGCGAAGAGAGGAACGATCTCATCGAGGCTTACGCGGACGGCGAGCTCGATCTCAGCTCCAGCCTGGAAATCGAGCGGCACTTGGCCGACTGCGAGGCCTGCGCGGCAGTGCTCAAGAACCATCAGACCCTGCGATCGGCCCTCGGCGGTGCTTCCCTCACCTACGACGCCCCCCCGAAGCTGAGCTCGCGCGTCCGCTCGGCGGTGCGGAAGCAGGAGAAGGTGTCCTCCGTGGGCCTGCTATCGGCCTGGCGCTGGGTCGCCGTCGCCGCTCCCGTGGTCTCGATGGCGATCCTGGGCTGGGCGCTGGTGACGGTCTCGAGGACACCTTCGCCGGGAGATCTGCTGAACCAAGAGATCGTATCGGCCCACGTCCGATCGCTGATGGTGGCCCACCTGACCGACTTTCCGTCTTCCGACCAGCACACCGTCAAGCCAGCCTTCAACGGTCGGATCGACTTCTCGCCGGAGGTCAAGGACCTTGCGAGTGAGGGATTCAGTCTGATCGGGGGTCGCCTGGATTACCTCGACCGCAGGCCCGTGGCGGCCCTCATTTACCAGCGTCGCAAGCACTTCATCAATCTGTTCATCTGGCCGTCGGAAGACGGTGCCGGGGAGAGAGACGTGGAGACCAGCCTGCGGGGCTACAACCTGATTCGCTGGACCCACTCCGGCATGCACTACTCGGCCGTCTCCGACCTCAACCCGACCGAGCTCCGAGGCTTCCAGCAGGCTTTGCAGAAATAGAGAGGCCTGAATCAGACCCGCCGTTCGGGTTTTCCGGTGAGTTCGTACCTCGCGACAAGAGCGGCCGCGGCGAGATCGCCGGTCACGTTGAGGGCGGTGGCGAACGTGTCCGGAATGGCGTCGAGCGCGATCAAAATGCCGATCCCCTCGATGGGCAATTTGAGCTCGGAGAAGAGCGGTGCGAGCATGATGAATCCCCCGCGCGGAACGCCGGGAGCCGCCGCCGTGAGGAACACGGAAGCCAAGGCGACGATGGAGATCTCGCGCGGGCCAATCGGTATCCCGTAAAACCAGCCGATGAAGACCACGCCCACGGTCCACGTCACGGGTCCCGCGAAATGAAAGGTGGATACGGCGAGCGGCAGCACGAATCCTGAAATCCGCTTCGGCAGACCGAGCCCGCGCTCCGCGCTCTCCACCAGCGCGGGCAGCGAGGCGACCGACGAGCTCGACGTGAACGCGATGAGCTGCGCCGGGAGCGCGGCGCGACCGAAGCGCCGCATCGACACGCCTCCGAATGCGGCGACCATGGGATAGGCCAGCAGCACGGCCCCCAGGCTGAGAAACGAATAGGCCAGGATGTAGAATCCGATCGCCCCGGCGACGTTCGCTCCCGCGTGGGCACAGAGAGGCAGCATCAGGGCGAACACCCCCACGGGCGCCCCGAGGATGACCCAACGCACCAGGGTCAGCATCACCTCGCTCAAGGCCTGGAAGAATCCGACGATGGTCTCGCGGGTCGCCGGCGCCCCCTGCGCGGCAGCCAGCGCGAACAGCAGCGTGAACAGGATGACAGGCAGCATGGCGCCGCCGGACGCGGCGGCGATGGGATTCGTCGGAATGAGCGAGACGAGCCACGTGGCGAGCGTTTGCTTCGGATCGGCAGCCAGGAGCTGCGCGGCCTCCGCCGCCCCCGTCGGCAGGGGAGGGGCGTTCGTGCCGCGCTTTCCCAACAGTCCGAAGACCACCTTCGTCAGAGGGACGACCACCACGGCAAGCGACGCCAGCATGGCGACGAAGATCAGCAGCGTCTTGCCGCCGAGCCGGCCGATCGCCTTTACGTCTCTTGCCGAAGCCACGGCGGTGACGATCAGCGACACGACGAGCGGTATCACGGTCATCCGAATCGCGTTCACCCAGATGGCGCCGACGGGAGCGATGGCGTCGGCCGCTCTCAGGAGCGACTGGTCGCCGCTGCTGGCAACCGCCACCCCGCCCGCGAGCGCGGCGGCGAGGGCCACGAGGACGCGTGTGCTTTCCTTCATCTCGAACTCACCTACATCATCAAGTCGCCACCGTTGATGTCGAACGACGCGCCGGTAATGAAGCCGGCAGCCTCCGAAGCGACGAAACAGATCAAGTCTGCAACCTCGAGCGGCCTGCCCAGCCTCGGTACCGGAAACGATGCGGCGAGGCGTTCCAGCAATTCATCGGACGCGTGCTCGCGCGTCAGTTCGGTGTCGATCATTCCCGGGCAAATCGCGTTGACGGTGACGCCAAACTTGCCAAGCTCCTTGGCGGCGGCGCGCGTGAGACCGAGCAATCCAGTTTTCGACGCTGTGTAGTGCGCGCCGCCGAGCGTGCTCACCGATCGACCGGCGGATGACGAGATATTGATGATGCGTCCGTAGTTCTGGGCTTTCATGGCGGGAAGAGCAGCTTTGATCAGGAGAAACGGTGCCGTCATGTTGGTCTCGAGCGCCAGGCGCCATTCCTCGGCGCCGAGGAGCTCGATGCGTGTCGATTGCGCGTGCGCGGCGTTGTTCACGAGAATATCGACGCGGCCGAACCGGTCGAGCGTCTTACGGACGATCTCCGCGGCGATGCCGTCGGCGGTGATGTCGCCTGGCAAGGCGAGCGCGCGTGCGCCGAGCGCACGCACGACCTCGTCGGCGCGAGCCTGGTCACGGGCGTTGACGGCGACGGACGCTCCCTGTTCGTAGAAGCGCGCCGCAGAGGCTCGGCCCAAGCCGCGCGCTGCGCCCGTGATGATGACGACGCGTCCTGTGAAGTCCATTCCAGCCGTCGTGCCCCAGGCGGGAGGATTCACGCCCTGAAAGAAGTCGCATCTTATGCCCGATGGACACCGTCCCGTCAACTCTGATTCATCAAGAGTCGCGTGAGGACTGTGCCGGCGGGAGAGATCTATAATGATGGGCCTTGCGGCCACCCCTGGATGACGGGAGAGCATTGTGAAGGACTTGACCCGAGGGTCGGTGACCAAGCACGTCCTGGCGATGTCCTCGTTCATCGGCGTCAGCATGGTCTTCCAGACGATGTACTACCTGGTGGACCTCTACTTCGTCTCCCGTTTGGGCAAGGAGGCGATCGCGGGGGTCGGGCTGGCGGGCAACCTGATGCTCGTGGTGCTGGCTCTCACCCAGATGCTGGGGGTCGGCACGACCGCGCTCATCTCACACGCCGCCGGCCGCAAGGACCAGCCCCGCGCGCAGTTCGTCTTCAACCAGTCGTTCGTCCTTTCCCTGATCGTGGGCGCCGGCGTGGTGGTGCTGGGATTCCTGCTGCGGCCTGCGTACTGCCGCTGGCTGGGGGCCGACCCGGGGACCGCCCGTGCCGCGTCGAACTACCTGCTCTTCTTCATTCCGGCGCTGGGGGCGCAGTTCGCCCTCGTCTCGATGGCGGCGGCCCTGCGCGGCACCGGGATCGTCCGGCCCACCATGATCGTGCAGGTCTTCACCGTGCTGGTGAACCTCGTCCTGGCGCCGGTGCTCATCGCCGGGTGGGGCACCCACCATCCTCTCGGGGTCATCGGTGCCTCGCTGGCGACGCTGATCGCGCTCGGGGTCGCCGTCGCGCTCATCGCCGCCTATTTCTTGAAGCTGGAGACGTTCGTCTCGTTCGACCGCTCCCAATGGCGGCCGGATCCGAAGACCTGGAAGGCGATGCTCAACATCGGGCTGCCTGCCGGCGGGGAATTCGGGCTCATGGGAGTCTACGTCGCGGTCGTCTACGGGATCATCCGCCACTTCGGCGCGGCGGCCCAGGCGGGATTCGGCATCGGCGGGCGGGTGATGCAGTCGATCTTCCTCCCCGTCCTGGCGATCAGCTTCGCCGCGTCGCCGGTGGCCGGGCAGAACTTCGGCGCCCGTCTGGGCGACCGGGTCCGGCAGACGTTCTTCTCCGCGGCGGCGATCGGTACCGGCGTCATGCTCCTGCTCACCGCGCTGTGCCATCTTTCCCCGGAGAGTCTCATCCGCCTCTTCTCCCCCGAGGCGGAGGTGATCGCCTTCGGCGCCGATTACCTGCGCATCATCTCCTGGAATTTCGTCGCCATGGGCCTCATCTTCACCAGCTCGGCGATGTTCCAGGCGATGGGAAACAGCTGGCCGCCGCTGGCCGCTTCTTCGCTGCGCCTCTTCATCTTCGCCCTGCCGGCCGCTCTCTTGTCACTGCGCCCCGGCTTCGCGATCCGCCAAGTCTGGTACCTGTCGGTGGCGACCGTCACCCTCCAGGTGGTGGTGAACCTCACGTTGCTGAACCGGGAGTTCCAGCGAAAGCTGGTCTTCGAGGCCCCGCCGGTCCTGACCCCGGTCTCCGATCCGGAGATATGAAGCTCGAGCCTCCGGATCAGGCGCTGATGCGGCAGGCGTTGCGGATGGCGCGCCGCGCGGGGAGCCGCGGCGAGGTGCCGGTGGGGGCGCTGGCCGCCCGTGCCGGAGTGGTCGTCGCCCGCGCCTCCAACGCCACGGTGAAGCGGAAGGATCCCACCGCGCACGCCGAGGTCCTGGTGCTGCGCCGCGCCGCCCGAGTCTTGGGGAACCATCGCCTCGAGGGGCTCACCCTCTACGTAACCCTGGAGCCGTGCCTGATGTGCCTGGGGGCGATGAT
>QHVQ01000114.1 GCA_003222305.1 Acidobacteriota bacterium
TTGGTAGGGACAGCCCGGGCCCGGCTCCCGGCTTTGCCTCGAAACCGGAGATGGATCAGAGCAGCTGGGCGTAAAGCTCGCTGTACCGGGAGGCCGCCAGGTCCCAGGAGAAGTCCTCGGCCATGGCGTTCCGCTGCCGGCGTCTCCAGGCGGAGGGGTCGACCCAACGCAGAGCCAGAGCCCGGCGGACGGTGGCGACGAGACTGCCGGGGGAGAGGTCGTCGAGGAAGAATCCGGTCGCGTGCGACGGGTCGGGGCTGTCCCGGACCGTATCCGCCAGACCGCCGGTGCGGGTCACCACGGGAAGCGTGCCGTAGCGCATGGCGTACATCTGGGTCAGACCGCACGGCTCGTAGCGCGACGGGATCAGCAGCAGGTCGCTTCCCGCGATCACCAGGTGGGAGAGACTTTCGTCGTATCCGATGGTGATCCCGATACGGTCCGGATGCCGGTGGCGCAGCCATTCCAGGTGGTCCACGATCGCCTGCTCTCCGGATCCCAGCACTGCCAGATCGGCTCCTTCCTCCAACAGCCTCTCAACGGAGTTCGTCAGCACGTCGATCCCCTTTTGATGAGCCAGCCGGCTCACCACGCCCATAATCGGGCGATCGGAGGCGGGGAGGTGAAGTCGCTCACGCAGCGCCCGCGCCGAATCGGCCTTGCGCGCCAGGGTCTCGGGGCCGTAGGGGTGCAGGAGGGTCGCGTCGCTCGACGGATCCCACCGAGTGTAGTCGGCGCCGTTCAGGATGCCTCGAAGCTTTCCAGTCTGCCAGCGCAGCAGCCCGTCCAGCCGGCAGCCGAACTCCGGCGTGAGAATCTCCCTGGCATAGGTGGGGCTGACGGTGGTCAGGGCGTCGGAGTAGACGATTCCCGCTTTCAGGAAGTTGATCCCGCCGTAAAATTCGATCCCGTCGACGTGGAACACCTGCCGGCGCTCCGCTTCCGAGAGGAAGAGCCAGTCCAGCTCCCGGGCCGGGAACTCTCCCTGGTATCCCAGGTTGTGGATGGTCAGGACGGTGCGGGGGGAAGGCTCTCCCGCCCGGCCGAGCCGCACCAGCAGCGGGACGAGAGCGGCGTGCCAGTCGTGCACGTGCAGGATGTCAGGCCGGCGCGCCTGCCGCTTCGCCCATTCGCAAACGGCACGGGCGAGGAAAGTGAATCGCCGGGCGTTGTCGGGGTATTCCCCTCCCGGCGGGCCATAGATGCTGGCGCGCCCGAACAGCTCGGCATTTTCCACCAGGGTCGTGACCACCCCGCCGGGCTCCCGACGGGACAGAAAACCCGCCGGGACGTGGGCCGGCCCCAGGGGGACCGCCGGCTCCTCCGTCTCGCGCTCGAACCCGGATCGATCGATGAAGCCGTAGGCAGGAAGAAACCGCCGCACGGCGTGGCCGCGTCGCGCCAGGGCGTCGGGCAGGGCGCTCAGGACGTCGGCGAGTCCCCCCGTCTGGGCCAGGGGCCTGGCTTCGGCCGACACCATCCAGATCTCAGCTGTCACCGGACTTCGTCGAAGCGCCCGCGAGCAGGTGCCCCTCGGGCACATCCATCACCCGCTCCAGGTCCCGCAGGCGCACGGCCGCCTCCTCGGGAGGCATGGGGTTGATGAAGAAGCCGCTTCCCCATTCGAATCCGGCGACCTCGGTGAGCTTGGGGATCACTTCCACCTGCCAGTGGAAACGATCCGGCGTCGCATATCCCGGCGGCGCGGTGTGAATGATGTAGTTGTAGGGAGGATCTTTCAGCGCCAGGCTGTAGCGGCGCAAGACATCCTGGAGGAGCTCCGCGAGTCCCGTGAGCTGATCCTGGCTCAGTCCCCAGAAAAAGGCTTCGTGCTTGCGGGGCAGAATGCTGATCTCGAACGGGAAGCGGGACGCGAACGGGGCGATGGCCACGAAGTGGTGGTTCTGAACCACCACCCGGAGCGGGTCGTCCAGCTCCTGCGCCAGGATGTCGCAATAGATGCAGCGCCCCCGGTACTCGAAATACTTCTCCGATCCCTCCAGCGCCGCCATCACCCGCACCGGCACCACCGGCAAGGCGATGATCTGCGAGTGGGAATGGGCCAGCGTCGCCCCCGCCGGGGCGCCGTGGTTCTTGAAGGCCATGACATAGCGGAATCGGCCGTCGCGCAGCAGATCCATCATGCGGTCGCGGTAGGCACGAATCACCAAAGTCATCTGCTCCGCGCTGAAGGTGGCCGGGTTCTCACCATGCTCCCGGGTCTCGATGACCACCTCGTGGGCGCCGATGCCGCGCATCAGGTCGTAAAGCCCCTCCCCTTTCTTGTCGAGATCCCCCTCGATGCGCAGCGCGGGGAAAAGGTTCGGCACCACCCGCAGCTTCCAGGAAGATGCTTCGCCCTCCGCCCCGTGGTAAACCAGCACGTCGGGGGGAGTCAGGGTTTCGTTGCCGGGGCAGAAGGGACAGGGATCCGGGCTCTCGATGGTGGTGGTGTAGTGGCGGAAGGGGTTCGGGCGGCGGCTGCGTCCGCCCGCGATGATGACCCAGCGTCCGAGGATTGGATCCTTGCGCAGCTCCGAGGTCAATCTTTCCCCCCAAAATCTTCCAACATCAACGTCAATATACCTTTCCCCGAGGGAACTTTCATCCCCGGCAGGCTCATGAGACGCTCCAAGAGTGGCCGCTTCCATCGGCGGGAGGAACTCTCAGGTCCACCTCTTCCAGGGCCAGCTCCTCCCCGGAACGGCGCAGCCGGATCTGGAAAGTGGCCCGCCGTCCCGGCACCAGGCCGACCTCTTCCGAGGGGACCGCAAGCTCCAGGATCTTCCGCGCCGCCACCCGGGCCTGTGAGAGTTCGTGGAAGGCTTCTGCCTCCTCGCCCGCCGGAAGGCCTCGCCACCAGCGCGCCTGTTGGAGGTTGCCCTGATCGTCCATCGCCAGGGAGAGGTGCCTCGGCTCCGATTCGGCGCGAAAGATCAGCTCTAATCCCAGTCCCTTGAAGAACTCCGGGCCGCTGCCGGCCGAAGGATCGAGGCGCAGCAGGAATTCTCCCTGTCGGGAAAACCCGAACTCGAGCGCTTCCAGAGGTCGCTGGGCGCGCTCCATGCTGGAGCGGCGGGCTAGCGCCGTCCACTCCACCCGGATGGCTCCTTCCCATTCGAAGAAGTCGCTCTCGAAGCCATCGATGGCCGGCGAAAGCCAAACCGGAACCTCCAGAGGGACCTTCTCCGCCTCCGGAGAGGCGGCAACCGGGATCGGCTGTTCCAGGATCTCGGGCGCCCTCTTTCCCAGCGCCTCGTACGCCTGGCGGAGGTGGCCCCGGAAGATCTGGTCGAACTCGGCCCGGTAAATGCTGTGGAACTGCCCGTCCAGCCACCAGAACCAGTCGCTTCCTTCCGCGGCGCGCAGGGATGCCCAGGCCGCCTCGCGCCCGGGCGACGGCACCGCTGCGGCATCGCCCGGCGCGGGCGCGGTGTCCAGGCGCGTCTGCTGCAGCAGCTCCCAGGCACGATTCTTTTCCGGTCCGCCGATCCAGATACCGAAGTTGGCACCGATCCAGCTCCCGGCCCGCAGCCGCTTCACTGTTCCCCGTCGCGTGCAGCCCTGAATCGCCTCGCCCACCGGGCGGCAGGTCACTTTCGGGTTTCCTACCAGCGCGCCGTACAGGCCCCGCAGAAAATCGGCTCCCGCATCGGCATAGTTCTCCCAGGGGTTCTCCCCGTCCAGCGCCACGAGCACCAGGCCCGAGTCCTGAGCCCACCCGTCGGAGCGTTGCCTCAGCGCCGCCAAGAAATCGGCCACCGCCTCGGCAGCGCTCATTCCGGAATAGGTGAAGCCCACCCGGTCCGAGAGATCGTGGTCCCGGAACACCAGGTCCAGGCCTGGCGCCTCGGGCAGGATCCAGGGGATGGAGGGATCCACGGCATCGTCCCGCTCCGACATGGCGAGGACCTGCACGTCGCTCGCCGACCAGACGACGCCGTGGCGCGCCAGGATCGCCGCCGCTTCCTGGCTCAGCGAGCCCTCGGAGGGCCACATCCCGCGGGGGCGGATGCCGATCTCGCGCTCCACCCGATCCAGCCCCTCGGCGACCTGCGCCTCGGCATCTTCCGGGGCCCGGAAGCGTGGTGGAAGGGGGATCTCCGGCAGCGCCTCCCTGGCCACCTGCGTGTCACAAAGCAGCGGCAGGATGGGATGGGCGTAGGGCGAGCCGGAGATCTCCAGCTGTCCGGAAGCCGCCGCCCGCCGGTAGAGGGGAATGAGCCGAGCCAGGATCTCCCGCTCGATCCGGTGCATCCCTGCGATGTCTTCCCGCGTGAATCCTCGCCCCTGGCCCCGCAGCGCGCGGATCTCCGGGAAGTCCTCCCGGGCCTTGAAGCCGAACCAGGAAAGGTCGAACAGCGCCTGCAGGTCGCGGAAATCGGCCGCCCTGAACTCCTTGAAGGCCTGATCGGTCCCGCGGATCTGGCGAGCCTGGTGCCGGCGCCGCGCCAGCTCCGCAAACGCCGGCAGGCTGCCGATCATCCGAGCCTCGCCGGAGGAGAAGAAATGATCGAACAGGAAGGCCCGCTGCGAATCGTCCAGCTCCTCGGCAGGGACCGAGCCCATCTCCAGGAAGAGATCGCTGCCGCCCTGCTCGTAGGCGCGAATCTGCTCCAGCAGGCAGGGGACCAGGTTCACCGTGACCCGGATTTCCGGAAACTCGTCCAGGACCCGGACGATGTCGTAGTAGGCCCGGACCCCGTGCAGCCTGACCCATGGCAAGGAGCAGACAGTCTCTTCCCGAAGGCGATACTGGGGTTGATGGAGATGCCAGAGGAACGCCAGGGAGACGCGCTTCATCACCGCTCGAACCGCACCTCGGAGGAGACGGCGCGGATCCCCTCCTCGGTCACGGTGATGCCCCGGGCCCGATCCTCCTCGTCGTCGAAGCCGATGGTGGTGTCCGAGGGGATCGTGACCCTTTTGTCCACGATGGTCCGGCGGATCCGGCAGCGGCGCCCCACCTCCACCCCCTCGAAGAGGACGCTCTCGTTCACGGTGCTGTAGGAGTTGATGCGCACCCGGGGGGCCAGGACGCAGCGGTCGATGTGGCCGCCCGAGATGATGCAGCCGTTGCTCACCAGGGAATCGGTGGCGATCCCCATCCGGTTGGTCTCCTGATCGGCGAAGACGAACTTGGCGGGCGGGTAGTCCGTTCGGGCGGTGAGGATGGGCCATTCGTAGTTGTAGAGGTTGAAGACCGGCGTCACGCTGACCAGATCCATGGAGGCCTTCCAGTAGGAAAGGATCGTCCCCACGTCCCGCCAGTAGCCGCGCTCCGCCTCGGTGGTCCCGGGCACCGCGTTGTTCTGAAAGTTGTAGGCGTGGATGTGGAGCTTCTCGTACCAGCGCGGAAAGATGTTCCGGCCGATGTCGTGCTGACTCGTGGGATCGCCATGGTCCACCCGCAGGACCTCCTGGAGGACCTCGAAGTTGAAGAGATAATTCCCCATGGAGACCAGGGATTTGGCGGGATCCTGCGGGAAGGGGGGCGGGGCGGGGGGCTTCTCCAGAAAGCGCGTGACCCGCATGCGTTCGTCCACTTCCAGGCAGCCGAGCTGGCTCGCCTCTTCGATGGGATGCGGGACCACGCTCACGGAGATCTCGGCGCCGGCCGCCAGGTGCTCGTCCACCATCTGCTGCACGTCCATCCGGTAGATGTGGTCGGCCCCGAACACCGCCACCATCTTCGGCTGGTCTCTCTGGATCCGCTCCAGGTTCTGGAAGAGAGCGTCCGCGGAGCCCTGATACCAGCCGCGCCCTTCACCGTACATGGCCGGGATCACCTCGCAGTACTGGCCCAGGTGCGAGGAGAAGGTCCAGCCCCGGGACAAATGCCGGATCAAGGAATAGGATTCGTACTGGGTGAGGACATGGATGCGCAGCAGGTTGGAGTGCACCAGATTGGTCAGGACGAAATCGATGAGCCGGTATTCTCCCGCGAACGGCATGGCGGGCTTCGCCCGGCGGCGCGTGAGCGGAAAGAGGCGCTTCCCTTCGCCCCCCGCCAGCACGAAGGTCTCGATGCCGTGTCCCGTCGAATTCATGCCCGCCTCCACAGCCCCGGGTCGACTTGCGGAAAGAGATTGTCCTGGGCCTCCAGCGCCGCCAGCTCCGCCTCGTCCACGCGGCCCGCTTCCAGGGCAGCCGCCAGGCGGTGAAATTGATCCAGGTGGCGGGCGATCCGGAGACTGGCGTAGCCCACCGAGGTCTCATTCTTCAGGATGAAGGGCCAGTCCGAGGCCTGGGCGAGGAGGAGCTCGCGCCCCGCCTGGGCCAGCGCCCGCCGTGGCATGCCTCCCCCCGAGCTGAAGCGCGCGACCAGCGCCACCATGCGGCGCCCGGCGTCGTGCAGCGGCGGGTAGATCCAGTCGGTCTTCGGGTTGATCCAGACCTCGAAGTAACCCCCCTCGCCCCAGCTCGAGGTGGAAGGCTCCGACACCTGCGTCACCGGGAACTCCTGCAGGTATTCGCTCGGGCTGACGGCCCGCAGCCCCCGCTCGCCGAGTCCTCGGAGCACCGCGTTGAGCCATTCCGGCCCCTCGAACCACCAGTGGCCGAACAGCTCCGCGTCGTACTGCCGCCGCCGGTTCTCGGCGAAATCTCGCGCATGATCCGCCACGCGCTGCAAGGCCGCCGCCCGCCGGTACGGCTCCTTCTGGTCGGTGTCCCCGGTGATCCGGTGATACTTGAAGCCGGTCATGCTCCGCGTCCCGGCGGGATCCAGGAACTCCCCCACGGTGGCTCGGTCCAGATCGAATCCGATGTCGCGGTAGAAGTCCCGGTATTCCGGGTCCCCGGGATACCCCTCCTTGGAGCTCCAGACCTGCACGGTGGTCTCCTGGTCGCGCGGAAAGGCCGCCACCCCGGCGGGACAGAGGATGGGGGCATGCAGGTCGAGCTTCGGCCGGTGGGAGGCGGCGCGGAAGGCGTGGACATCCACGAAGAAATAATCGATCCCCGCCTCCGCGAGGACCCGGTCCAGTCCTTCAAAGTAGGCGCACTCGGGAAGCCAGAAGCCGCGGGGAGATCTACCGATCTGCCGTTCGTGCTCCTGCACCCCCAGGAGGACCTGGGCCCGCACCGCTTCGGGACTGTCGGCCAGCGCCGGAAGCAACCCGTGGGTGGCCGCGCAGGCGATGATCTCCAGGACCCCCTCGGCCTCCAGGCGCGCGAACTGGGCCACCAGGTCGCGACGGTAGGTGTCCTGGAAAAGCTTCCGGAAGCGGCGCAGCCGGTCCTGGTAAAAACCGGCGGTGGGAGCGAATCCAGGCTCCTCGCGGGTCCGCGCCACCTCCCGCTCCGCCAGCTCGCACATCCGGTCCAGGTGCCGCGCATATTTCTCCATCAGGAGCGGGTCCCGCAGCATGGCCATCAGCGTGGGGGTGAGCGACAGGGTGAGCGGCGCGCCGATCCGGTCCTGGCTGAGCTGCTCCAGCAGGTCCAGGAGCGGCAGGTAAGTCTCCGTGATCGCCTCGAACAGCCAGTGCTCTTCCAGAAAATATTGGCGCTCCGGGTGCCTCACGAAGGGAAGGTGGGCGTGCAGCACCAGGGCCAGATAGCCCAAAGCCTTCGAGGGGACAGCCGCGGCCGTTCGCCGGCGCGTCTCAGCCGGCTCGGTGCTGGCGATCCAGGGTCTTGGTCCCGAGGGGGAGGCGGCTCCTGACGGGCCGGCTCGGCGGCTGCGCAGCTCTCGGAAATCGCTCCACGCCTCCCCTTCGCCTCCCGCACTTTCTCGCGGGACACGCAGCTCGTTACTGACCAGCAGCGGGCGGAACTGCCCATGATCAAGGATCCCCAGTCGGGCACGCACCCTGCAGTCGGTCCGGTTCGAATTCAGGTACCATCCGGGAGCCCGCAGGTCGAGCTCCTGGCGATCCAGCTCGACGAACGTTCCCCCTTCGGCCGACATTTCCAGCCGCACCTCGGCGGGACCCGTGGCCGAAGTGACTGTCTTTTCAAAGGCATCGTCCTTCACCCAGTAGAGAAAGAGGCGACCCGGGCGGACGAGCAGGAGAGCGGCCCGGGCCGGACCGCCCGGCGCCGGTAGCTGGGGTGGAAGTCTGGGCTGGGTCTCATTCACGCGTGGCCGGTCCTCGCCGAAGCCATCGTCCCTCCCGTGACCCGGTTCTCGCAGCGGCGCAGGATCCTGCTCAGCACCCCGTTGGTGCCGCACAGCCGCGCCAGCATCGCCTCGGGGAGGTAACGATCCTCCAGAGCGGGCAGCGAGGCTGGAGCCGGTTCGACGGCTCGTGCCTCCCTGCGCATCCCGGAGCTCTTCGGGTTCCCTCTGAGCATAGCACGAGCCCGGCGGGCTTCGCGCAAGTCCCGGCGGAAGCGCTCGAGGGATTCGAGGAACTGCGTGAGAAGAAAGTCGATGAACGGAATGGAGAGTTTGCCGTCGGGGGTGCGGCAGGACCAGAGAGGCACGAGATCCAGCTCGGGGAGAGGGATCCCCAGGGATACCCGCTGCGCCCGCAGCGTGCCGGTCTCCTCCTCCGGCTTGAGGGCGTGACGATAGCCCAGCTGCAAGAGGTCGCGAAAGTAGCGCATGCGCTCCAGCTCCTCCACGGCCTGCTCGAAAAGCGGTGCTAAGACCTGGGGACGTTGGTTCGATGCATCCCGGGCAAGCGATCCATCCATGATACCCTCCGCTTCCTTAGCCGGTCGGCGATCCCTGTCGACGGTTGTGATGCCGGGAGGCGGAAGAGGGTTACAGGTGAAACTTGACCGCTCCGACCGGCATCGGATGAGCATGAAGGCGAAGAAACTTCTTACGCTGGGAAAAATTCTGCTTGCAGTGGCTGCCGTGGTGCTGCTCCTCCTGCTGGGGCGGCGGGTGAGCGGCTATCTGCCGCAATTCGTCGGATGGGTCGACGGCCTCGGGGTCTGGGGACCTCTGGTATTCATCGCCGGGTACGCGCTGGCCGCGGTGGCCTTCGTTCCCGGGTCGATCATGACGCT
>QHVQ01000020.1:0-25847 GCA_003222305.1 Acidobacteriota bacterium
GATGATGTGGTAGCCGGCGCTGATCGAGACCAGGTCGCTGAAGTTGAACAGGTCGGCGAAACCGTACCGATCATGAGAATCCTGAAACAACGGGTCAAAGGCCTTGGCGTCGCCATCGGTTGCATCGTCATCGCCCGACGCTCGGGCATAGGACACCTGGAACTGCTGATCGGTGCTCCCACTGTGGAGGTTGTATCCGATCATTCCCTCGAAGCCCGTCGCCTTGATCTTAATGGTGTCACCGAGCGTCGAGCCAGCCCGAACATCCTGCTGGTCGCCGGTCTGCCAAGCAAGCTCGGCGTTCCAGTTAAACCCGTTCTTCCCTGTCACGTTTCGACCGGTCCGGCCTCCAAGCGTCCAGAAGGCCCGTCGGCTGGGGGTGATTGCCTGGGTGCCGTCGTCGTACAACATGGCATAGGCCGCCACATCCATCCCCTTGCTCGCCCACTGGTTCCACTGGGCCCAGGCGCCATAGAAATTCACGCTCTGGTGGTCCGGGATCGTCGTACCAAAAATGTTGGTCACGGCAGCGCTCTGGAACGGCCGGGTATACCAGGCGTCCAAATTGAGCTTCTTCCAATCCCAGTGACCCACCACACCGTCGTGCGAGATGCCGTTGTAGAAATCCTTGTCGCCCAGGAGCATCTCGCTCCCCTTGACGATTTCCTGCCGACCGAACTTAAGGGAAAAACTGCTTCCCCGGATGTGATCCAGCGCGATCCAGCCCTGGTACAACTCAAGGCTGTTGAAGGTGCCGTTGGACGCATCCTGTTCGAAGTTTAGCGGCCCCGCGGGGTTGAAGCTCTCGTTGTTACCTCCTACGGGTCCCGTGTTGCCGGAGCGAGTCGGCACCTGGTCGCCCCAATGCCCGAAAGATTGGAACTCGATGTAGCCGACGATGTCTTTAGCGAAGCTTCCCTCGGCCGCAATTCTGGCTCGGTACGGGAAGATCAGGTACCACGGATCTCCCCGTGGAGCACAAACTTCTTCTCCCCCATGGACTCGTCCTCGGCTGCGAGGACGAAGGAGAAGGCGCTGGCCACAGCGGCCGCTAAAAGGAACATATAGAGGAACTTCTTCATCAGATGTTTCTCCATGAATTGTTTCATTCGGGCCACCTGTCCCGGCAGGCCCGTGGTGCCAAATCCGCGGGTCAATTCCGTTCCTTAGGTCGCCGGAGTCTTCGATTTCCGGTACAGCGCCGCGACAGGCGGTGCGTCCTCAAACCACTGATGCCTAACGGAGATGAGCCGGCTTGGGCCTTCATCTCCTTCAGATTCGCCATCCCCAGAGATGGGCGGGCGAAGCACTGCGGGTCTAGGTCGGTCTCACCTCCTTCCGAATCCTAAAAACCGTAAATTCACTGAGTCAGTCTTGGGTGACTTCCGAGCGGCACGGCACGATTGCGAGCAAGACAGCTGCCAGGCAGCTCATACATTCACAAAAATTCAGACAAGCATCACGAACATAAGACGTTACAAGAGTCGTGAAGCGCGGCTGTCAAGGATCGCCGCCACGCTCCTCTCGGCATATCTGCACGGCGTTTTGGATTAACATCCAAAATGCCGAACAAGATGAGGCGACACATCTCGAGTCTTCGCCTAAAGCTTTGGGCTCTCCGATGCCGTCTGCGCCAAACGACCTTCCCCAGGGTGCCATTGCCCGGAAAATCGGCGGAGTGTATATAAGAACCTCGCGAGGCTGTCAAGCGTGGTTGCTGAGATGGAATCCATTGAAACCGCGCCGCGCGATTCGCTATACTCTGGCCGGCTACCGGAGGCAAAGAGAAGGGGCTTGAGTTTCAACTCACCGAAAAGAGGGCGCGCGCAAGCTGGAGCTTTTTTCCTGATTCTCTGGGTGCTCGCGATTTTCTCATGCACTCGGCAGGAGCCCCCGGGTTCCCCAGGCACCTCCAAGACTTCAGCGAGAGTCAGGGAGGAGTCGTCCCAATCCGAGAGACCCTCTCCCCCCCCGGTCGTCCGAATCACGGTGCCCCAGGGAACGGAGATTCACCTGGCTCTCATTGAGGGTATCAGCTCGGCCACGAGCCAGGCGGGAGATACCTTCAGTGCAAAGACCAGCGATCCGGTAGTGGTGGGCGATCGGGTGGCCATCCCCGCGGGGAGCACCATCCGCGGTCAGGTCACCGACGTGGTCCCCGCGAAGACCGGTCTGAAAGACAAGGGGGGGACCGTGACGCTATCGTTCGACAAAGTGGTGACCCCGGCCGGGTTCAGCGCCCCCATGTCCGCCACGGTGAGCAGCGTGGGGAAATCGGGCAAGAAGACTGCCGGGATCATCGGGGGGAGTGCCGCCGGTGGAGCGCTCCTCGGAAAAATCCTGGGCGGCAGCACCAAGGACGCAGCGGTGGGGGCTGTGGTCGGAGGTGCCATCGGCACCGGCATCGCCGCGGGGACCAAGGGCAAAGAGGTGGACATCCCGGCTGGATCCCACCTCGCCATCACCCTTGACCAGCCTCTGATCATCGCTGTGAAACCCTGACCTCGCAACGATCGGCCAGCCGTCATCCAACGATCTGCCATGTTCAAGAGGAGGAGTGAACAAGATGAATCGACCGAACCGCAATCTCCCGAAGAAGTGGTATCTCCTGCTCTTAGGCCTACTGGCCTTGGCGGCAGTGTCGGCGGCCTGCAGCCAGCAGGCGAGCAACCAACCGGCTACGAGCGAGCCAGAGGGAACGCAGGTCGCCTCCAACGACAATGCGCAGCCCGGGACGCCACCTTCCGAGCCGGCGGCACCTCCACAGCAATCCCCCCCTGCCAAGCCGGCGCCGAGCAGGGCAGCCACCGGCAATCCTGCCCCGAGCGCGCCGCCGATTCCCAAGACCATTGCGGTGACGGTTCCCGAAGCGACGCAACTCAAAGTGAAAATCCAAGACAATCTGAACTCGGGAGCCAATCATGAGGGGGACACCTTCCGGGCAACGCTCCTGCAGCCCGTTATCGTCGGTGATCGGGTCGTCCTGCCCGAAGGTTCGAGCATCGAAGGGACGGTGACCGGCGTGGTCCCGGCGAAAAAGGGAATGAAGGAATCGGGGGGATCTTTGACCCTCTCCTTCGATCGAATCGCCACTCCCTCGGGCGCTTCGGCGCCCATGGCCGCTTCTTTCTCACAGCAGGCGAAGTCGACAGGCAAGAAGGCTGGGACCATCGGGGGAGCCGCCGCGGGCGGTGCGCTGCTGGGGAAGGTTCTGGGAGGGAGCACGAAGGACGCGGCAGTCGGGGCGGTGGTGGGGGGTGCCATCGGGACCGGTGTCGCGGCGGGGACCAAGGGGAGCGAATTGAAGATCGCGGCCGGGACCGAAATGACCATCACACTGGAGAAGCCCATCACCCTGGAGCTGAGGCGCTAGGAACTGCTCCCGCTCGGCGCCGAAATAATAAGGCCCGGAGGTCTTGGGACTCCGGGCCTTTGTTTCTTCGGCAGGGACGGCTAGTGGCTACCGGCACTCCCGCCGTTGCCGTTCACATGAACCTTGAAGGGCAGGGATGTGGGTTTGAAACGACCCGAGCCGTCATCCACGTTCAGCATCAGGCTCATGAAGGCGGTGCCGTTGCAGTTGCCGTTGCCGCTACCATCCTCGTGGAGCTTGCTGAAAGCCGGGCCCGGTCAATCCGAAGGCGAGCACCCCGCCACACCTGACAGAACAGCTGTAGTCCAGGTGCAGGGTCAAGGGGGCGCCGAGCTCATAGTCCTTCGCGACATAGTTGCAATCGTACTGGACCGTATTCGCTCCGATTTGGGCTGTGCAGCTCCCTTTCGAGGTATCGGCCGAGGCTGGGACGGCCACGGCCATCATCGACAGTACCGCCGCTGTCATCAGGATTTCCTTCCGCAGGTTTCTCACCGGTCCTTCACCTCCTGCGAGTATTTGTTATCCTCGCTGCACATATGCAGAGCAATTGGAATACCAATGAGGAGGACCTTTCAACGTTTGTAATCGCTGGGGGTAAAGCGCCGATCCGCCGGGGGTTAGATAGAGGGGGAGAAAGGGTAACGCTGTCGCTGATTTGGACCCGTGGGCCAGGATGAAGACATTTTTTGCTTAGGGGGCGGGCAATTTTTGGTGTCTTACGGGGTTTCCGAAAACGCGCGAAAAGCGGGCTCGCCCGCGATCCCCTTGAAGTCCGGATCCCGCGCGGCTTGACGCATCCCTCCAAATCCCTTCTCCACCGCCTGGCGCAGGTGGTCGAGGGCCTGGGAATTCTGACGGAGCAGCGCCTCTCCCCGGGCCAGGTTCAGATAAGCTGCATAGGAGGGAGGCGCAGCCCGCTTCACGTGACCCGCAAGGTCTGCCAAAATCTCCAGGGTTTGGGAGCGCACGAGCGCCGATACCCTGCCAGACGCGGCGCTCCGAAATATCGGCAGCACCTTCTGGGTGGCGGTCACCATGTCCTCGTCCTCGGCAAGCCCCTTCAGGCCCTGCCGCACAGTGGAAACGGCGCCTTCCAGCTTTCCCGCGGAGCGCTGCCTCTCCGCCAGAGAAGCATAGAGTGAAAAGGACATGCCCACTTCCTGGCAGGCTTTTTCCAGCAGCCTATCGGAACGCTTGGACTCCCCTTTGGCATCGTAGATTCGAGCCAGAGTCTCGAAAGCCTGGGAGACCACCTCACGATCCCGACGACCCCCGTCGAAACCGGACGGAAACTCCTCCACGAGCTGATTCCAAAAGTACTCCGCTTCCTCCTGGCGTTCGAGCTTTTCGAGCGAATAGGCCCGACCTGCCTGCATCAGGCGGCGCAGCAGCGGAGGGCTGAGTGCTTCCTTTTCGGAGATCCCCTGATAAAGGGTAAGGGCATCGTCGTAGCGCTGACCCGAAACCAGCATCGAGGCCACCAGAATTCGCACGCGCGTTGCCTCCTCGGGAAAGTCCTTCTCGATGATGAGATAAGTTCTTTCCGCTGCCCCCAAATTGGTCTCTCGCTGATAGGAAGCGGCGATCCCCAGACGGGGCCAGAGGAGGCGCTGGTCCAGCTCGGCGGCGGTGAAATAGGAGGCACGGGCCAGCGTGAAATGCCGTTGGTCCAGTTCGCAGTCACCGAGGAAAGTGTGGGCCACGGGCGAGGCGGGGGCCAGCTCAATTGTCCGCCGGGCCTCCTTCCGAGCCTCCTCGATGCGCCGAAGTCCCCTCAAGAGCGAGCCGCGGTAGCGTGTACCGCTCGCTCGCCATGTAAGCAATTCCAAGCCCGAGGTGAGCATCCGACGAATCCGGGGCCAGAGTCACGGCTCGCCTGCCCGATCGGAGTCCTCTCTCCAGAGCGGCTGGGTCCGGCTCCCAGCCCCAGAGGTACTTCAGGGCACGCACCTCTGCCAAGCCAGCATGCCCTCTCGGGTCCGACGGAGCGATCGCGACCATTCGATTGAACAGCCGGATCGCCTGGCCGATATCTTCCCTCCTATAGCGCTCCAAGTAGTCGATCGCTCGGAGGAAGAACATGTCCTTGCGGTCCGGAAGGCCTCCCTCGTCGGCGGGGAAGTCGGCGGCAAGGCAGACTTTCTGTGGAGCCGCGAGGACCAAAATGACCATGAGAATGCGGCCCAGAATCGGGTGAATCCTTCTGCCTAAGCGGTCCTGATTGTTAAGCATAGAATGACTTGGAGCCCTCAGGGGCTGCCCGCCTCGGCCGGCTCGCGCCCCGTCGCAAGACTCCGGGCGGGGGGAAACTATTCTCAGATATCTCGGCTCGATTCCAAAAAAACAGGGGGGTCAAGCCCCCCTGCTTCCCTTTTTCATTCCTGAAACCTTGGCTTACTCTTCCTCACCTTCGTCGTCGGAGGCCCAACCCATACCGCCACCTCCGAAGCCGCCCGAGAAACTTGGGGCCGGGGTAGGCGTGAAGGAAGTGGGGGCCGGCGCCGGTGCGGCCGGCTGGGGTGTTGCGAGTGCCGCGATCTTGGGAGCGGCCTCCTTCTTGGGAGCGGCTTTCTTGGCCTTCGCTACCGCCTTCTTCCGAGGCGCTGCCTTTCGTTTCATGCCGGACTTGCGAGCCGACGCCTTCTTGCGCATGGGTTTTCGGACCATCTTCTTACGGGACTTTGCTGCTTTCTTCTTCGCTCGCTTCTTGGCCAAACTACCACCCCCTTTCATTCCTGAGCCTGGAGCCGGTCGGGTTGCAACGGGCAGACCAAAGGGATTATAGAACACAGTCCAGGACAAACTGCAAGCGGATTTGGAAGCATAGCCCTGAAGATGATTCGCCACCGTCTCCCCGCAGGCTTCGCTACGTGCGCCCTTTTGCTCGGGACGGGATGCGGCAATCCGTGCATCGACGGTCGACCGCGCACTGAAGCGGCCCTAAGCTCGGCGCGTGAGGCCCGGGCGGATCTTTACGCCCTGCGGGAGTTACGGCAGGCGGAGGAGTCCTCCAGGCAGGCCGACGAGGAGTGCCGCCGGCAAAGCTCGCACCTTGCTGTCTTTCGTTCTTACCGACTGGCTGAAGCTCTCTTCGACGGCGCCCAGCGCGGCGCAGAGGGAGCGCGGGAAAAGGCCAAGATTGGCCAGGGGCTCGCCCGACAGGAGGCTTTCAATGCCCGCTACATTGCCGGGATGGCTGTGAACGAGGCGCTGGTCGCGCTTCGGCGCGCCAAGGAGATGAAGGGGAACGCGTGGGCCCGGGTGATGGTCGGCAGATTGGATGGGCTCCGCCTGGCTCTGGGAGAGCTGCAGAAGCGAATCGACGCAGAGGATTATCTCGCCGCCCGGGAGCTGGGGGAGAAAATCCAGGCCGAGGCGGTGCGGCTGCAGGCCGATGCCAATCGGATGGCGCTCCCTGCGGGTCCCCGGTGAGGCCTGCTTATCGGCTATACTGGCACTGCACACACGGTAGGCAACGTAGGGAGGAGTGATTGACGGAAGCCCAGTACTACACGCGCGGTTTCGGCCTGAAGCCCCAGATCGAGGGTCAGCTCTCGGAAGACTATCGCAGCCGTATCGTGGACTATCTGAAGGCCCACGATTTCACGCTGCGGGCAGGGGATTTGACCTTCCGTCTGGCCGCCGAATTCGGATTCTGTTATGGCGTGGATCGGGCAGTGGAGTATGCCTACGAGACGCGCACGCGCTTTCCGGAACGCAACCTATTCATCACCGGCGAAATCATCCACAACCCCCATGTCAATCAGCGCCTCAAGGACATGGGGATTCGGTTTCTGAATGGAGGGGCCGGGGCCGACGAATGGAACCGCCTGGGAGACAGGGACGTGGTCATTCTCCCAGCTTTCGGCGTGACGGTCGACCAGATGGCTCTGTTGAGGGAGAAGGGGTGCACCCTCGTGGATACCACGTGCGGCTCCGTGTTGAATGTCTGGAAAAACGTGGAGCGCTATGCCCGGGACGGATTCACTTCCCTCATCCATGGGAAGTACAGTCACGAGGAGACCCGGGCTACCGCCTCCCGTACTTCCCTGCACCCGCACGGAAAATACTTGGTGGTCAGAGATCTGGAAGAAACGGCCCAAGTGGCCCGTTTCATCAGGACGGGAGGGAGCGGCGTTGATTTCTTGCTGCACTTTGCCCCGGCCTGCTCCCGCGGGTTTAATCCCGAAACGGACCTGGTCCGAGTGGGTCTGGCGAACCAGACCACCATGCTGAGCTCCGAGTCGCTTCAGGTGGCGGAAGAGATCCGGCGCGCCATCCTGGAACGCTACGGCGAGGCGGCCCTGGGAGAACACTTTCGATCCTTCGATACGATCTGTAGCGCAACCCAGGACCGACAAGACGCCGTGGTGAAGCTGCTGCAAAGCGGGATTTCGCTGCTGCTCGTCATCGGTGGCTACAACAGCAGCAATACCAACCACCTGGCCGAGATCGCCGACCAGAAGGTTCCCACCTACCACATCGAGGATGCCGGCTGCCTGCTGGACACCTCGTCCATCCGATACAAACCGGCTGGCGGGAAGGAAACCCGCCTGGGGTGGCACTGGCTCCCCGAGGGCCCGACCGTGATCGGGATCACCGCGGGCGCCTCCACGCCAAACAATCGCATTGGAGAGGTGATCGAGAGAATTCTGGAGTTTCGGGGCCAGGATATCCGCCACGTACCTCCGGAGTGATGCGGCCCGCGGGTTCCTAGGGTTTGTTCCCCTCCAATCCCCCTTCCTCCTCTTCCTGTTCGCCGGACTCCCGCAACAGCTCCTGGTTCTTGTCGTAGAGAAACTGCGCCATCCGATCCTTCTCCGCATCGGTGAGGGTCGGAAAGTACTCCTCCACCCGGGACCGGAAGTCGATCCGGTCCTCGACGGACAGCAGATCTTCCCACTCCTCCAGGGTCAAGACCTTGTAACTCAGGCCCGGGAGCTGCCGGAAGAACTTGACGAAGTGCTCGGCGGGGCGCATGCGGACCTTTAGTCGCCGAAGTCAATGAATCCCGGGTTGAGAATCCCATCGGGATCGTAGTGCTTCTTGTGGGCCAGAATCCGCTGCCAGTGGGCGCCGAAATGCTGCTTCCACCGGGGGCGGTCGAACTCGATGAGTCCGGAGAGATAGCGCTTCCCGCCCACCGTCATGCTGGCGTCGGAGACCTGGTTCAGGCGGGCCTTCGCCGGCTGGATGAATTCGGGCGGAATGCCCGGGAGAATGCCGAAGCCCATGACAAAATCGCCCGGGGGCGTCATGAAGTTGGGAATCGACGAGGTGGTCCCGCGGCAAGGCCAGAGGAGCACGTGGCCGCCGCCCAGAAACGTGGGGGGCAGATTGGCCAGCACCTGCTGGATGAAAGGGGCCGCGGTTTGCCAGGGGAGGATGGTCTCCATCCAGGGATGCGTGTTCGCCCAATAGCCCGTTCTTTTCCAAATCGCGAAGAGGGGCTCAAGCCGGTTGGAGAATTCCAAAATCGCCCGGTCTCCCACGTGCGTCTTTCGATAGAAGCTCAGGCCCTCCAGCGCCGCAGCGTCATCGGGCGGGGCGGCTGGGTCGAACTCGATGGTGGCGTGCAGTGGGAAGAACCATTCGGCGAAAGGCTGCATGTCGTTGCCCACCTTTCTGAAGCCTTGTGGACAGGGCACACACCACGACTCCAGATAATGCAGGCGGTCCGACGTCATGAGAGCCGCCGAGTCCTTCATCAGGGCCGGCAGGCTGTCGTAGAGCAGGAAATAGGTCCGCGTCATCATCTTGCAGGGACGCAGCTTCATCTTTGCCCGGGTGATGATGCCGAACTGCCCCAGGCCGGAGCGAACCGCGTCGAACACCTCGCGGTTCTGTTCCCGGCTGCAGACGGTCCGCTCGCCGGTGCCGGTCACCACCTCCAGCTCCAAGGCGTTGTCCCCTTGAGCTCCATACCGGTACGACGCAACCCCCAAACCCGCCACGGACAGAGTTCCCCCCACCGTCACGCCCAGGTTGTTGGTGAGCACCGGCGGGATGAGCCCCTGGCTCACCGTGGCCGCCACCAAGTCCATCCATTTGAGCCCCCCCCCGCACGTGACGGTCAGTGTGGCGGTGTCCAGATTCTCAATGGCCTTGAGGGATGTGAGGTCCAGGAGAATTCCCCCATCGGTCAGCGCCTGCCCGGTCTGGGTGTGGGCCTCGCCGCGGGTCGCCACCGGAATTCGGCGGGCCCGGGCGAACCTTACCACCAGCGCCACTTCGTCCACATCCGTGGGACGCACCACCGCGCCCGGCTTCCGGTGGACCATCCTCCCGAAATCGGAGCTCTTGTCAGAGAGAGTCGGCGCGTCAATGGAGACGCGGCCGGGAAGAGCTTTCTGCAACTCCTGTATCTGCTGGGCGTCCAAGGAAGTCTCCTGAGAGGACCGGTGGCCGGAGGCATCGAAGAGGACAAAAACCGAGCTCAAAATATACTGGAGTGGTTCCAGCCGTACAAGCGGCCCCGCCTCAACCCCTCCAAACGCCGCACCATCTCCCGGCCGAGGATGACGCCCGACCGGGTGAGAAGGCCTTCACTGTCCGCCACCGCAAGTTCTCGGAGAGCCTGGGCGCAATGCGCAATTTCGCGCTCCGCCTCCGTGCGAATCCATCCCCTTCGGGCCGGGGAGAGCGCCGGCTCACCTCGCAGAAGCCGCAGGAACAGCTCCGCCCGGAATAGGAAGGTATAGGCTCCATGAAGAATCCCGTTGAGAGGTCGCAAGCCTTGGCGCCAAGGGGAGGTGTACCGCGGGTCGCCATCGTCCCGAATCAAGGGACCGAGTTCCTGCCGGGCATGGAGACGGTGATGGGCTGTTTCATGGAGCAGGTCGTCGGCGAGGTCGAGGATCGTCCCGCGTAAGACGTTGATGTAGGAGATCCCGGGACGTGCCAGCTGCGAGTAACTGACGGTTCCCGGCTCTACCAACGGTACAACCATCCAGGACCGTCGGCGGATCTCCTCGCCCGCCCAGGGCCACGCCCGGTCCACGAGACTCAGGGCTTGCTTGGTGCGCCTTCCGAGGCCGGAGACCCGGTGGCCGACTCGCAGCGAGCGGCGGGTGGAGACGAGGCGATGCGCCAGCAGGAACGACGTCCCAGGAATCGTCTCGTGCAGGCGGATCGCCAGGGGCCCCTTCAGAGTCAGCGCGCCGTGGGAAAGGCGCGCCGTCACATCGCGGGGCCGCCCTGCGCCCTTCCAGAGGAGCACGGCAGGCGTCATCCCGAGGCGGATGCGATTCGCCGGACATCCTTCGTCGAGTCTCTCCGAGAAGTGAAGTCGGACCCGTCCGATTCCCGACGCGGGCAGGTGGGGCAACAGAATTCGAGGGAGGTCGCTCCAACGGTCCCGGAGCACTCTGACGGCCCGATCCCGCACGCGGCGGGGAAACCCCGCATCGATCTTTCCGGAGGGAACCGCCTCGGTGAGATACTCGGTCCGCGCGATCCGATCAAACAGCCAGTTTCGCTCCGTTGGCGCCCCGCCGCGATCCAAGAAATTGACGGATCGACGCCACAGCTCGCGCCAGAAAAGCACATCCTGGATCCAGCCCCCCAGAAGGGGGGAATCCAGGAGGCAGGTGCGGGCCACGGAGCGTGGGCGGCACAGGGATTCTCGGAGCAGCGGCAGATTCCTTCGCGCCCCCGCGATCGCTTGCCAATCACTGGACAGGATGGCCCGCAACTGCCGGCCGCGCAGCTGCCGCAATTCCCGATCGAGATCCTCCGGAGGGTGGGTCATGACGCTTCCTCTTGACCATGAATAGTACGGGAGAATACGCCGGTTTCGACGGGGGCGCAGGAGAGTTCCTCCAGAATTTCGGTTGCCTCAACGGATTGAGGACAACGAGCAGCTCTCGAGATGGGACGCCCGGGCGGTTCCCGGTCATTTTCAGTTAGAATTCGCAGGGAGGCCTCATGAAGTGGACTCTCGGGGTTGAAGCCATGGATCTCATCTTGATCCACGGAGATCTTACCCAGGTGGACGCGGAAGGTGTCGTGAACCCGGCCAACTCTCTGGGGGAGATGGGAGGAGGCGTGGCCGGGCTGCTGCGGCATCGCGGTGGGGACATCATCGAGGAAGAAGCCAAGGCGATGGCCCCCATCCTGGTGGGCACCGCCGTGGCCACCAGCGCCGGCAAGCTTCCATTCCGCTATGTGATCCACGCCCCGACCATGGAGAGGCCGGCCATGAAGACGACTCCCGAGAAAGTGGCACTGGCCACCGTAGCGTCATTGGCATGCGCCGACGCGAGCGGGCTGCGGTCCCTGGCGATTCCGGGAATGGGTACGGGGGTGGGCCGGGTTTCCCATGCTGATGCTGCACGGGTCATGGTCGAGGCGGCAAGACGGTTCACTCCCAGGAACCTCGTCAGGGTGTTGTTCGTGGCTTTCGAGGAGCAGATGGTGCAGGCCTTCGAGGCGCAGGGGCTGAAAATGCTGGGAGGCGGTCGATGATGGGAGGCGTGGTAAGAAGGTTAAGGATCGGTGTCCTGGGGCTTCTGGCGGTGGCACTCCTGGGTGCAGAGACCGCGCCTGAGGCCTACAAAGCGGAGATCGAGAAGTGGCGCCAGGATCGGGAAACGCGCCTAAAAAGCGATACGGGATGGCTGACGGTGGCGGGACTGTTCTGGCTCAAAGAGGGGACCAACCGCTTCGGGACCGATCCATCCAACGACATCGTGCTCCCCGAGGGATCGGGTCCAGCCGTCGCGGGTGAATTCGAGCGCCACGGTGATGCGACCGTGGTGAAGGTGCAGAGCGGGGCCACCGTCACCTCCGCCGGGGAGGCGATCACCGAGCTGGAGATGAAGCCGGACAAAGGAGGCGAGCCCACCACGGTGGCGTTGGGAGAGCTTTCGATGTTCGTCATCGAGCGCGGCGGGAAATACGCCATTCGTCTCAAGGATAAGAACAGCAAAATGAGGAGAGAGTTCACGGGCCTGAAGTGGTACCCCATCAAGACCGAATACCGGGTCACTGCCTCGTTCACGGAGTATCAGCCCGCCAAGCCCATCGCGATCCCCAACATTCTGGGACAGAAGGAGGACCTCCCCAGCCCCGGCTACGTCACCTTCACCCTGGGCCGCAAGAGGCTGCGCTTAGAGCCTGTCCTTGAGGATCCGGACGCGAAGGAGCTCTTCTTCATCTTCAAAGACCTGACCAGCGGAGAGACCACTTACCCGTCAGGGCGCTTCCTCTACGCCAACCTGGCCGTGGAGGGGAAAGTGATTCTCGATTTCAACAAGGCTTATAACCCGCCCTGCGCCTTCACGCCCTTTGCCACCTGCCCGCTCCCCCCGCCGCAGAACCGGCTCAACGTGAAGATCGAGGCGGGGGAGATGAGCTACGGCCATCACTGAAGCTTGCGCAGCACCTCCCGCTTGTCCCGGTACGCCGTGCGGATCGCCACATACTCGGAGTGGGTAATACCCAGCTCCGTCGCGATTTTCCAGATCTCGTTCTCCTCCACCACGGAAACCGAGTCGTCGGCCGCGGACAGGGCGAAGAGGCAGTGAAGGAGCGCTTCCCGTTGCGCGGGCTGGGTCAATTCCTTGTAAAGCTTGGTCACCGAGAAATTCTCGGTTCCCCCGAAGAGGCGGCTCTGGTGCTTCGCGATCTGAACCACCAGAATCGCCTGCTCCTCGGGGAGGTTGCCCCAGGTCATGACCTGGCACTCCATCTCGTGGGTTTCCGGTTCGCTGATGTCGAGGTCCGCATTGGCCACCCTACTCAGAATGAAGGCGAAGCTTGCGAGGTAACGCGCCCTCTCCGGCTCCATGGCATCCAGCGCGCGAATGATTCTGCGGATCGTCTCGCTCTCCGGCACTCCTCCCGCGGGGGAAGTTCCCTGCAGGCCCAGCCATTCGAAGAGAGACATCGGGGACTCCTTATTCGGGCGGCGGCATGATGATCCAGAGCAGCAGATAGATCAGGATGCCCGGGAAGGCGACACTCATGATGGAGACGACGACATAGAGCACCCGCACCAGCGTCGGGTCCCAGCCCAACCATTCGGCGATCCCTCCACAGACTCCCGCCAGGACCTTGTCCCGTGATTTCCTCAGTTGTTGAGCCACCCTCCGTCCTCCCTGGATACGAGCCTCTGCTAAAGGATATTACTCTTAAGGTCTCCCTCGCGGAACGATCGCGAGGGGGCGTGGAACGCCTGTGGAATCCGCGCCCGCGTCCTAAATCCTGCAGAGAGGGCTCTCAAGCTTTGGGATGCCGAGGCTTCATCCGGGGCCTCGGGATCGCCTCACGGGGCTTCCAGACCGGCTCTTCCGCACGGTCACGCGCGTTGACCCAACGGGCCAGCACGAAGAGGAGGTCGGAGAGGCGATTGAGGTAGACGAGGGCTGCGGGGTTGACGACTTCCGAAGCGGCCAAGTGCACCGTCGAACGCTCGGCCCGGCGACAGACCGCTCGGCAGACCTGCAGTGCCGCGGCCCCGGGAGAGCCTCCCGGCAGGATGAAGTTTTTCAGCGGATTGAGATCGGCCTCCCACCCGTCGATGAGCGATTCCAGCCGCTTCACGCGGGTCTCGTCAAGGCGTACGGTCTTGGCTGCAGCCGCGGGGGAGGCGTCGGGTGCGGTGGCGAGGTCCGCCCCCAGAGTGAACAGGTCCGACTGAAGCTGCCGGATTTCCACCTCCAGCGGCAGATGCCTCAAGACCGTGGCGGCCCAGCCCAGGTGCGCGTTCAGCTCGTCGATGTCACCGTAGGCCTGCACGCGTGGGTTCGACTTCGGAACGCGGCCACCTCCGAACAGCCCCGTCTCGCCGCCGTCACCCGTCTTGGTATAAATCTTCATCAGCGAGCCTCCTCCTGGACCACGCCTCGTGGGCTCGGGATCTGTTCAAGCACTCCAGGCTCGCCCTTATTCGTACATCCACCAGGCCCCGAGCCGGACCCCTCCTCTCGCTTGAGCACCCGGTCGCCCCGGGCTCGCGAGAGGGGTGTCCTCAAGCCTCTTCGCCCGGAGGAGCGGTCACGATGAGAACCGGACAGTGCGCCTGCTCCAACACCGTGTCGATAACCGCCCGCCGATAGCCGCCTTTCATGCGCGGCGGCTCCAGGGCTCCCAGGGCGATCAGGTCGCAATCGCCCGAACGGGCCTCGTCGAGGATTTCCGCTTGCAGCTGCCCGTGCCGCACCTTCATGTCGGCCTGCACTCCCATCAACCTCAGGGTTAGGATGCCTCTGGCCAGGCGGTCGGTGGTGAGCTGGCGGAGGTACTCGGCGGTCTGCGCATTGGACGCTGCCGTGCCTGGAGGGCCCGGCGACTCAGCCTGCATCACGTGCAGCAACGTCGCCTCGGCCCCGGCACGGGCCGCCAGGCGTCCTGCAAATATCACGTCGGCGCGTCCGGTGATCCCCGAGGCCATGCAAATCAGGAGTTTTTTCAGGGCCCGGCGCGTTTCGGGCACAATGAGGACGGGCACCCGGGAGAGGACGAGCAGCTTCTCCACGGTCGATCCCATGGACCTCCCCGGTCCGTGCCGCCCCCGATACCCCACCACCACCATCTCGTGCTCCCCTCGATCCAGCTCTTCCAAGATACGCTCCCCGGCGTTCCCTGCTCTGAAGCGCGTCTTCAAGCTGGGGAACTGGGTGGAGTAGGCCTGGGCGGCCGCCGAAAGCCCTTCGCGGGCGCGGGTCTCTTCGTTGGGCTTCTCAGCCACCCCCATGATCTCCAGGCGACCGTGCATTTGGGAGGCGACCCGGGCGCCGAACTCGAGGGCCTGCCGGGAGAGGTCCGACCCATCGAGGCAAACCAGGAGCGTCACCCCCTCGTGGGGGATCACGTGCAAGCTGCGGACGCCGAGCTGCACCGCCGCTCCGGGCACCAGCACGTGGATGTCACCCGTCTCAGGCGGGGCGTGGGCCATGAGCACCGGCTCGGCCTGGCCGAACACCGGCTCGGGAGAAAGAATGGGGATTCCGCGCAACGAGGGCACGCCGACGCGCATCCGCAGCACTGGGCCTGCGTTCAGCGTCTCCAGGATCTTTCCAAGGCCCAACCCCTTGCCATCGGCGCTGGCGCCCCGGGGTCGAACTTCCAGGTCCTCGGGGCGGATCAGCACCTTGACCTCCATGGAGCCTTTGACGCGCGGCGCGTCGGAGGGAAGGGAGAGGACCGCCTCGCCCACGTGCAGGTTCCCGGAGCGGATCTCGCCCATGAGCAGGTTGGCGTCCCCCAGGAAGCGCGCCACCAGTTCAGTCTTGGGCCGCCGGTAGAGGAGAGCGGGGGGGCCCACTTCCACCAAGTGGCCCCGGTCGAGGATCCCGATCCGGTCCGCCAGCTCGAACGCTTCCTCTTGATCATGTGTCACCAGG
This sequence comes from Acidobacteriota bacterium, assembly GCA_003222305.1. Taxonomy (GTDB): domain Bacteria; phylum Acidobacteriota; class Polarisedimenticolia; order Gp22-AA2; family AA152; genus AA152. The sequence goes on from QHVQ01000020.1 coordinate 15,724, forward strand.
ATGGTGGTGACCTTCAGCTTCCGCTGGATCTCCTTGAGGGACTTCCGCAGCTGAGAGCGAGTGCGCACGTCCAGCGCTCCGAACGGCTCGTCCATGAGGAGCACCGAGGGCTGGTAGGCCAGCGCCCGGGCGACGGCCACGCGCTGCTGCTGCCCTCCTGAAAGACGTCCGGGAACCGAGGCGGCCATCCCCTCCAAGCCGATGAGGTTCAAGAGCTCCTCGCGACGGCGGACTCGCTCCGCCTGTGCGACCCCATGGATGCGCATGCCGAATTCGATGTTTCCTTCGACCGTCATGTGCTGGAACAGGGAGTAGTTCTGGAAGACGAACCCCACGCCTCGCTTCTGCGGGGGCAGGTGGTCCACTCGCCCGCCCTGGAGGAAAATCCGACCCTCGTCGGGTCGGGTAAGACCGGCAATGATTCGCAACGCCGTGCTCTTGCCGCTCCCGGATCCCCCCAGGAGCACGAAGAGCTCCCCATCCGCCACTTCCAGCGAGACCTCATCCAGGGCCACATGGGGGCCGAAGCGCTTCGAGACGTGATCCAGGACGATGGACATCAGGGACCTTCGCGCGATGGACGTCGGGTGAAGCGCAGAAGGAAAAGGAAGATGGAGAAAGAAAGGACGGCCAGGACGGCAGCCACGGCGTTGGCCGTCTCGATCTGCCCGGCTTCGAACTGGGCGAAAATGAACAGCGGGGCAGTCTGGGTCTTCAGCCGCAGATTTCCCGAGACCATGGCCGTGGCGCCGAACTCGCCCAGAGAGTGGGCGAAAGTCAGGAGCGTTCCGCTGAAGAGCCCTCCCTTCAGGGCCGGGAGGATGACGTAAACAAATGTCCGGAAGCGGCCCGCCCCCATGGTGTAGGCAGCTTCCTCGTAGGTGATCTCCAGCTCGTCAAGCACCGGCTTCACCGCCCCGAGCATGTACGGGAAGGTCACGAGGACGTGGGCCAGAAAGACGCCGAAAGGAGCGAAAACCGGGGCAAATCCCAGCGGGACAAGGTACCGGCCCAGTAACCCGATGGGACCCCAGAGCAGGATCAGGGACGTGCCCATCACCACAGTGGGAATCGCCACGGGCAGATTCACCAGGATCGACAGGGGCCCCCGTCCCGCGAAACGGTGCTTGGAGAGGACGTAAGCCGAGAAGGTTCCCACGATGGCGTTGGCCAGACTGGTGCAGAGCGCAATCCACAGGCTCATGCGCAGGGCGAACTGGGCCTCCGGCAGCTTGAGGGTCTGGTAGAAGGAGTCCCACCCGCCGCGCCCGGCGAAGACGAAGATGGCGACGATGGGGAGGATGAGTAGCGGCGTCAGAACCGCCCAGAGAAGGCCGATGGTGATGCGGTGGGTGATGGTCTTGCGCTGCGGCTCCACCGGAGAACGAGGCTCGGTCATTTCCGGAGCTCTTTGTACACTTGCCCCTTCCAGACCTTCTCGTAGACCAGTGCGTCGGCCTTCTTCCACCCGCCCATTTCCTCCACGGTGAAGGTCTTGGGAAGCGGGGGAAGGTCCGGGTTGGCCGATTCCAGTGAGGGGTTCAAGGCGGAGCGGTAGCCGTACTTGACGAAGATGGACTGAGCCGCGTCGGAGAAGAGGAAGTCACGGAATGCTTCCACCAGTGGACGATCTTTGGGCTTGAGGTTCCGGTCCACCAGCACCAGCAGATGCTCCGACAGGATGGTGTAAGGGGGGCGGATGATTTCCGACGCGTGGGTAGAATCTCCTCTCGGGAGGATTCCCTGTTGCTCGTAGGTGATCAGAGCGTCGCCCAGCCCATTTTCGAACTGGGTCCTGGCGCCGGCCGCGGAAGGAGACTGTCCCACAACATTCTTCCAGATGCCCACCAGCAGCTCCTTGCCGCGGCGCAGGTCCTCGGGATCCTCGGTCGAAGGCTTTCCGGTGGCCGACACGAACTCGGCCAGAATCGACCACTTCGCTCCGCCGGAGGTCAGCGGGTCGGGGTGGATGATGCCTACTCCGGGTCGGGCCAGGTCGGCGAAGGTACGAATGTCCTTGGGATTTCCCTTGCGGACCAGAATCACGAAAGGAGTGCGATTGACGACACCCCGGGCGGGGAAAGCTCGCCAATCCGTCGTGACGGCTCCGGCCTCCTCCAACCGCAGCGCATCCCCTTCGTGGGAGACGATGGCCACCGCTGCCGGCGCTCCCATGACGATCTGGTTGGTGATGGTTCCGGAGCCGGCAAAAGAGGAGGTAAAGGCCACATCCTCGCCGGTGCGCTCCTTCCATCGCCGGCTGAATTCAGGGAATATCCCCTGATTCATCGCTTCGCCCAGGATGCTGAAGCCGTAGACGACCAGGACGCGCTGGTGCGGTCGGACCTTGCGGGCTTCCTGGATCCGGGGCCAGAGGAGAAACAAGGCGAGGCCGAGGACGAGAAGGATCGAGACGGCCGTGGAAGGCTTCAATCTCATCTGAGAATTTCCTCTCTCGTGCGTCCCCGCGGGACTCAAGGCCCATGGATCCTTGCGGTCCAGGTTACCTGCGTCTCGCGAATCTTACTGGCCTGCCACAAGGGGGGTCAAGAATGCTCGCGCAGGAGCTCGGAAAGATGGCGCAGGCCCTCGGCCACATCCGCGGTCTGTACCCCGAAGCCGAGACGGAAGTGGCGCGGTTCTTCAAAGAATCGCCCCGGGACGATGGAAGTCTGCCGCTCCCGAAGCCGGTCGTGGAGGAGATCGCAACTTGTGGCGTGCTTCAGCCGAGGGAACACGGTCAGGGAGCGGGGAGGAATCACACACTCGATGGCCGCGGCGTGGCTCCGAAGAAAGTCATGGACCAGACGCGCGTTCGGTTCGATCAGGGCGCGGCTCCTCGACTCCAGATGGCTCAGGTTTCGGAAGGCCTGGAGGGACAGCGCCTCCGTCGGCATGGGGCCCACGGCCCCCATCAGGTCGTTCATCCGGCGCATGCGCTCCGCCAGCTCCGCATCGCACAGGACCCAGCCGCCGCGCAGCCCGCTCAGCCCGTAGCTCTTCGTGAGACTATTGGTGGCGATAAACTGCGGTCCCAGGTGGAGCCCGCTGGGTGGAGCGTCCTCAAAGAGGATGTCCCGGTACACCTCGTCCAGCAGAACTCGGGCCCCCACCCCGGCCGCGAGATCGGCCACCTCGCTCAAGACGGCGGGCTCCGCCACCACGCCGCTGGGATTGTGGGGGCTCGTGAGGACCAGCAGCTTGGTGCGCCGGGATATCGATCGACGAATCGACTCCGGCTCGATCCTGTAACCGTTCTCGAATCGCCGCGCGAATCGCTTCACCGTGGCGCCCAGGGTCCGGGCCAGAGCCAGAAGGGGCTCATAAACCGGCTGCTCCACCAGGACCTCGTCGCCGGGCTCCAGGAGCGTCGCGCATGCCAGGAAGTTGGCCCCTGAAGTCCCCTGACCCAAGACCACCTGATCCGGAGACGCTCCGTACTTCGCCGCGATGGCCGCCCGGAGAGCCGGAAGACCGTCGGCGTTATCTCCGTTGAGCAGGATGTCTTCCGGTCGTAGGCGCAGATCCTGGGGAGAGCATCCCAGAATGCCGCTGCCGGCCAGGTTGTACCTCGCCGCCGCATGTCGTTTGGCCCAGGTCATGTAGACGCTGGATTTCATCTCACTTCCCCGCGCTCGCAGGTCGCTTCCAGAGAAAATAGATCGGCACGCCCAGGAGGATGATAGCCGAGCCCATGAGGGCATTGCGCGGATCCGTGATGAAAAGGTTCAGTACAATGCCCGCGCCTGCCATCGTGAACAAGAGGGGGATCCAAGGATAAAGCGGCGTCGGGAACGGTCGCGGCGCCTCCGGTCGCTGCACGCGGAAGACCAGGAGCGCCACCCCCGCCAGGGCGAAGAAGATCCAGTCGGCGAAGACGGCATACCCCAGAAGCCGGTCGTAGGTGTTCGACAGGGCAAGCACCGAGGCCAGAGCTCCCTGCAGCAGAATGGCGACGGTGGGAGCGTGAAATCGGCGGCTGACCCGCGCCACGCTCTTGAAAAACAGGCCGTCGGCCGCCATGGCGTAGTAGACCCGGGGGGCGCTCAGCAGCGAAAGGTTCATGAACCCGAAGGTCGAGACGACGATGAGGAGGCTGATGGCCCGAGCACCCCGCTCCCCCGCCAGCCGCTGGGCCACGTCGGCGGCGGGAGTCGCGGTGGCGGCCAGCGCCGGCGCGGAGAGGACATGCACGTAGGCTACGTTCGCTGCAACATAAATGATGATGACACAGCCGACCCCCAACAGGATGGCGCGCGGGAGGTTTCTCAAGGGATCGCGTACCTCCTCGGAAACGTAGTTCAAGTTCTGCCAGCCTCCATACGCAAACATGGTGGGCACCAACCCGGCGAAAAAGGCGGAGACCAGGCCGAATCCAGCCAGACCGGGCGGTGACAGCGGGTGAAAAGAGATCTCCGATTTTGACATGAGCGCGAACGCCCCTAATATCAGGGCAGCAATGGCGAGGGTTTTCCCGAACGTGACGACGTTGAGGAGGACCGCGCCCGGCTTGATCCCCAGCGCGTGGAAGGCCGCCAGGCCCAGCAGGATCGCTACCGCCAGCGGCACGACCAGCTCCCCGCTCAGGCCGACCAGTCGAGCCACGTACTGGGCGAAGGCGACCGCCACGGCGGCCGTGGCCCCCGATTGAATGATGAACAGCAGGGACCATCCGTGCAGGAAGGCCACGAGCGGATGGAAGGCTTCCCGGAAGAAGGCGTATTGGCCCCCCACTTTCGGCAGGACCGTGCTCAGCTCGGCGAAGACGAAGGCCCCGGCCAGCGCGATGAGACCCCCCGCTGACCACACCGCCAGGATCAGGAACGAGGTTCCCACCTTCTGAGCCACCACGTACGGGTTGACAAAAATTCCCGATCCGATGATGCCGCTGATGACGATCATGCAGGCATCAAAAAGGGTGAGCCTCCGGGCGAACGGAGAGGCCTCCGGGACGGGAGCGGTCGCGGGGTCGGGGATGGGCATCGGAAGAATCCTCCTCGTTCCCGGCGGGAAAACGCGGCGCGGCGACGGGATCTTAGGTGGGATGCTTTTGGACCACAAGCGGGCCTATAATACCGGCGCCAATCCAACAACGTTCTCAAGGAGAGCCGCCTCATGGGGTCCCGGGATCTGTCTTTTTTCCCGTCCGGAGAAGAGCCCCCGAAGAGCCTCCGCGCGCTGGCGGATCAGGTGGAGGAAGACGGCGGCGTTGCCCTGGCCGCCTATCGCGAGCCGGTGGGAAAGAACTGGCAGCTTTTCGCCATCCTGCCACTGGACAAGGTGAAGCCCACCCCTTACCAGCGGGACATCTCGAAGGCCCACCTGGAGAGACTGAAAAAGGTCATCACCAAGCTGGACCGGTTCGTGGATCCCGTGGTGGCGGTGCGCGGGAGCGACGCCACCTATTGGACCCCCAACGGCAATCACCGGCGCACGGCACTGGAGAAGATGAAGGCCGCCACCATTCCGGTCATCCTGCTGGCGGAGCCGGAGGTGGCTTTTCAAATCCTCGCGCTGAACACCGAGAAGGCCCACAACCTCAAGGAAAAATCGCTGGAAGTCATCCGGATGTACCGCGGACTCCTGGAGGAGGAGGGGCGAAAGCACGAGGATTCCTTCGCCTTCCAGTTCGAGGAGGCCTACTACGCCACGTTGGGACTCCTCTATGAGGCGCATCCCCGCTTCGCGGGCGGGGCGTTCGGCTCCCTCCTCCGGCGCGTGGACAAGTTCCTGAAGGAGCCGCTCAAGGAAGCTTACCAGGAGCGGGAGCGCCGGGCGGGAAGGGTGGAAAAGGCGAGTGTGATCCTGGACAAGCAGGTGGAGAAGGTGAAGCGGCGCGGCATTCGCCACCCCTTCGTGAAGAATTTCGTCCTAGCCCGCTGCAATCCTCTCACGCGTGCCCGAAAGACCGTGCCCTCCTTCGACGCGGCGCTGAAGCGTCTCACGGAAAACCTGGAAGCCTTCGACGCCGATTCCGTCCGTTACGATGAGGTGGCGCGTGCCGGCGTCATGGCCGCCGCCACTCCCTGACCTTCGGCGCGGCCGGAGGTTATCCGACAGAGGAGTGTTCATGGGAGAACGCATCGACAAGTTCAACAAGTTTCGCAGTGAGATGAATGAGCGAATCCTGGGAACCGGGACCACCGAGACCAAGCGCTTCTTGGCTCTGGACTCGCGCGTCTACGAGGACGGTGCGCTGCCCGCGAAGACCAAGGAGCTGCTGGGCCTGGTGGCCTCCCTGGTTCTGCGCTGCAACGACTGCATCACTTATCACGTGCTGCAATGCGCGCAACACGGCGTCACTCGGCAGGAGTTCGGGGAGGCATTCGACGTGGCCCTCATCGTGGGAGGCTCCATCACGATTCCGCACTTGCGGGAGGCCCACGCGGTGCTGAAGGAGCTCGAGCTGTGAAGTATCGACAGCCCGGCTACCACGACAACGATTACCAGGAGGAGAGGCAGAAGCGGGAGAAGCGCGGCCCGCGGGGCCCGCGGGAGATCGCCACGCGCGAGGCAACGGCCGTGGTGCGCTGCTTCAACTGCGGACACCAGACCTCCCCCCAGCAGAAGATCGAATTCGACTCGATCTGCGAGAAGTGCGGTGACGATCTGCATGTCTGCCGCAACTGCCTCCATTTCGATCCCTTGGCGCACTGGGAGTGCAGAAAGACTCTCACGACCCCGGTCCGATCGAAGACGGTGCGCAACCCGTGCGAGCAGTTCACTCCCCAGACGGTTCTGGATGCCACGGGGAAGCGGGCCGGAGGCCCTTCCGGCCCTCTGGACCCGCGGGCGGCTTTCGAGGCGCTGTTCAACAAGAAGACCTAACCCTTGAGGAGGATCCACCATGCAGAATTTCGAGATGCCCAAGCCCACCGAAAAGCATGCGAAGCTCCAGAGTCTGGCCGGAACCTGGGTCGGCGAAGAAACGATGTACCCATCCCCGTGGGACCCCAAGGGAGGGCCCGCCCTCGGACGCACCGAATCGAGGCTGGACCTGGACGGTTTCTACCTGCTGAGCGACTACACCCAGGAGCGGGGTGGCCGGACTTCCTACAAGGGTCATGGAGTCTTTGGCTACGACCCGGGGTCGGGCAGCTACACCATGCATTGGTTCGATTCCATGGGATTTCCCTGCACGGTGCCGGCCAAGGGGACCTGGGAAGGAAACCGCCTGCTCTTCCAGTCGGCCTCACCGATGGGGCAGGGTCGCTTCACTTACGAATTCGAACGCGAAGGGAAGTATCGTTTCAAGCTCGAGAACTCCCGGGACGGAAAGGAGTGGACGACCTTCATGGAAGGGAATTACACGCGCAAGTGAGGAGGAAGGGAGGGAGCGGGCTCAGTCCTGGCCCTTGGAAGCGTCCTGGACCTGCTTGAGGTGATCGTTGGTGCGCTTGCCCATGGTCTTCAGGTCGGGCAGATTGCCGGAGCGGATGGCGTCGCCGGCGGCCTTGTCGCCGTGGTCGGGGACGGACTGGCTATTGCCGGGCTTCAGGGCCTGGGACGCCGCCGGCATCGCCGCCTTCCAGGCCCGCTCCGACAGCAGGAGAACGATGAGCAGCACCGCTAAGGCAAGCAGAATTCCGAACGGGCCAAACTTTTTCATGCGGAAAATCTAGGGCCCGGAAGGGCCAAAAGCAAGGAAGGGCAGGCTCAATTCGGGGCCTCCCGGGAAGCCGAGCGGTGGCGCCGGATCGCTTGTTGCTCAAGGATTCCGGATGACCAGCAGGCGGATCTCGGTCATCTCCTCCATGGCGAACCTCACCCCTTCGCGCCCCAGTCCGCTCCCCTTGACCCCACCGTACGGCATGGCGTCCGATCGCCACGAGGGAACGTCCCCCACGATCACCCCCCCGACCTCCAGCCGGTCCCACGCCCGCTGCGCGCGGTAGAGGTCGCGCGTGAAGATCCCAGCCTGTAGCCCATAGGCGCTTTCGTTGACCTCCCTCAACGCCGCGTCGAAGTCGACGAATTTCGAAAGGACCGCCACCGGCCCGAATGCCTCCTTCGCACAGAGCGGCTCGTCCTTGGGGACATCCTCCAGGAGCGTAGCCTCCATGGCCGCTCCCTTGCGCCGGCCGCCGCACAGGACCTTCGCCCCGCGAGCCGTAGCCGACGCAATCCAGGCCTCCAGTCGTCTCCCCGCCTCGGCGTTGATGAGGGGACCCAGAAAGGTCTCCTCGTCCCCGGGATCTCCGGCCTTGAGCTGTCGCGTGGCTGCGACGAGCTGCTCGCGGAACCGCTCATAGAGGGACTCGTGCACCAGAATTCGCTGGACGCTGATGCAGCTCTGGCCCGATTGATAGAATGCCCCGAAGACGATCCGGCTGACGGCGTCGTCCAGATCGGCGTCCCGCTCCACGACGACGGCGGCGTTCCCCCCCAGTTCCAAGACCACCTTTTTCCGTCCAGCACGACTCTTCAGCTCCCAGCCCACTTCCGGTGAGCCGGTGAAGCTGAGCAGCTTCAAGCGCGGATCCTCCACCAGCGGACGGGCGTTCTCCGCGTGGCACGGAAGAATCGAAAACGCCCCCTCGGGGAGAGAGGTCTCGGCGAGCACCTCGCCCATGAGCAGCGCTCCCACCGGCGTGAGGCTGGCTGGCTTGAGAACGAACGAGCACCCCACCGCCAGCGCCGGGGCGATCTTGTGGGCCACCAGATTCAGAGGGAAATTGAACGGGGTGATGAAGGCACAGGGACCCACCGGAACGCGCTTCCACATTCCGGTGTAGCCGCGCGTGCGGGACGAGGTGTCCAGCGGCAGGACCTCGCCGTAGATCCGGACCGACTCTTCGGCGGCGATGCGAAAGGTGTCCAGCATCCGCCCCACCTCGCCGCGGGCATCACGAATCGGCTTGCCCGCCTCCACGCACAGAACTCGGGCCAGCTCCTCACGGCGCTCGCCCAGCCGGCGCGCGCAGTGCTGCAACACCGCCTGCCGCTCATAAGCTGCCATCCGCTGCAGCGGCTCCCTGGCGGCGGCAGCGGCGGCGATGGCCTGCTGCAGCATCTCGGAATCGGCGAGCGCCACCCGTGTGGCCACCTCGCCCGTGTGCTTGTCCCGGACCTCCAGGTCCGAGTTGGCGGCCCGGGGGCGATTCGCCAGGTAGTAGGGATAGGCTTTCGCCAGCATCGGTCCCTCCTCGACGCGGCGCATCTTAGCATGCATGGGAACAGGGCCCGGTGAACGGGTGAGCACCGCACCCCTTCGATGGTGACCCGGCAAGATTCCTCTGTCGGCCCGCCGGGCCGCCCGCAGCACGACTCCGGGTCGGAGCGGTCCTGTGCTAGTCTTACGGGCGCTTGCGCGACTGGCGCTCCCGCGGAGATCCTGGCGTGCCTGACGGCTCCCCCCCCGGTTTCGTGACGACCCAGCCGCCTTTTCCCAGCGGCGAGAAGCGGCGTACTCCCCTGCACACTAAGATCCTTTACGGCATGCTGTCGGGGACGATTCTGGGCATCGCCGCCAACCTGCTGTGGGGCGGTAGTCCCGCCTTACTTTCCTTCATCGCCAACGTCTCCTATCCCATCGGACAGATCTTCCTGCGCCTCATCTTCATGGTGGTGATCCCGCTGGTGGTGGCGGCGCTCATCCTCGGAGTGGCCGAGCTGGGCGATCTGCGGAGCCTGGGCCGCGTGGGTCTGAAGACCCTGGCCTTCACGGTGCTGCTCAGCTCCATCTCGGTGCTCGTGGGAGTGGGGCTTGCGAACCTGATTCGCCCGGGCGAAGGGCTCTCCGACGAATCCCGCAGCGCTCTCATGGAAGTCATGGGGCGGCAGAAGAAGGACCTGGGAGCGCCTCCCGAAGCCAAGAAGGGGCTGCAGATCTTCCTGGACCTGATCCCGCAAAACCCCGTAGAGGCCATGGTGAACGCCTTCCGGGGCGACATCCTGGCGGTGATGGTTTTCGCCCTCTTCCTGGGCGTGGCCGTCACGCAGGTGGAGCGACGCCTGGCCGATCCTCTGCTGCTGTGGCTGCAGGCGGTCTTCGAGACGGTGATGAAAGTGATCGGGATGGCCATGAAGCTGGCGCCCGTCGGCGTGGCGGCCCTCCTCTTCACCCTCATGGCCCGCTCGGGGCTCGATGTCCTGGGGAAGCTGGTGCTCTATGTGGTGACGGT
>QHVQ01000020.1:25860-29553 GCA_003222305.1 Acidobacteriota bacterium
CCACCGGGACCTCCCCCCGCTTCTTTTTCTCCCGCGTGAAGGAGGTGATGCTCACCGCCTTCTCCACCTCCTCGAGCAACGCCACGCTTCCCACGGCCCTGCGCGTATCGGAGGAGGAGCTGGGGGTTCCCCGGCAGATCGGAGGCTTCGTCCTGACGCTCGGCTCCACCCTCAATCAGAACGGCACGGCGCTGTATGAAGGAGTGACCGTCCTCTTCCTGGCGCAGTTCTACGGCATCCACCTGAGCCTGGCCTCGCAAGTGACGGTGGTGCTGCTCTCCATCCTGGCGGGCGTCGGCACGGCGGGGGTCCCGGGCGGGTCGCTGCCGTTGGTGATGGCGCTGCTGGCCACGGTGGGGATCCCGCCCGAAGGGATAGGGATCATCCTGGGAGTGGATCGGATCCTGGATATGTGCCGCACCGTCCTGAACGTCACCGGCGACATGGTCGCCGCCGTCTTCGTCGCCCGGAGCGAAAAACTGCGGCTGACAACCTAGCCGCTCCCCTCAAGTGATCCTGCAAGGCGCTCAGGGGCAGGGGGACGGATTGGGGCGTTCCTGGCCGGCAGAGGTGCTGCCAAGCGTCCCCTCACCGCACGAGTTCCTCCCGGAGACCAGGTAGTAGAGGGCCGGTAGTAGAGGGCCGTCCCGGGGGTCACCGATTCGCTGTCCGTGGCCGTGGGAGACAGCAGGCCCGATTCCGCACAGATCTGGTCGAAGATCCAGCCCCCCCCGCCCGTCGCGCCGATGTAGAGGTTATAGGAGCTGGCGGTGGGCGAGGGGGACCAGGAAAGGGTCTGGCCGTCGAGGAAGACGAGGTCCGTGGCGATTTCGGGAGGCGGATTGCACGTGGGACAGGCATCTCCGCGGCCGTCGCCGTCCGTGTCGAGCTGATCGGGATTGAAGACGGAAGGACAGTTGTCGCAAGCGTCTCCGACACCATCCAGGTCGGCATCGCTCTACGCGGGATTGGCGACGGTCGGACAATTGTCGGCGGGAAGGAACCGCCCGTCGCCGTCGCTGTCGGCGTCCAGATAGAGAAGATAGTAGGTGTCCTCCGCCAGGCAGCCAGTGCCTTCACACGCCCCCTGCACACTCACGGAGTGATCGCCCGCCGTCAAAGGGATCGCCAGCCTGGGGTCAGGAGTCGAGGAATCGGTTCCAATCGTCCCGCCGGGGTCATGGAAAGCCAGCGTCCCCTGGAGGAGGGAAACGAGGTCCTCCCGCGCGTCCAGGTCGGCCTGCACCACACTGCCCGAGGGAAGGAAGAATCGATAATGATCCAGATCGGAAGCCGGGCTTATGACGCCGCTGACGGCGCGCGGGAGCCAGACCGGCGAGCCCGTCGCCAAGGTCCCGTCGTCCGTGGTCGGGCTGAGTCCAACCGACATCTGGTAGAAAGTGTTGGCACTGCCGACGAAGCTTCGCAGCTCCCGCACGAGGACGAAGTAGGTCCCGTCGGCCGGAAGCGTCACCTGGAGGAAGGGATCGTTCGGATCGGCAGAGGTGTAGGCGTCCTGCGCGAGCAACGTCCGTTCTGGATCGTAAATCGTCAGCACGATTTTGGCGGGAGGCTGGGCAGGGTTGAAGACCGCCGAGTCGATGTCGACGGTCAGCACCTGTCCCGCCTTGCCCGCCAGCTTGTAGTAGTCCAGATCGCCGGGCGGATCGATCAGCGCGTCGATGGAGGGGAGAACCGGCGGCAGGATCGGCGTGGCCGTCTCGAAGGTGTCGTTGGGGCCGGCCTCCACCGAGAGAACGTAGAGGTAAGCCGCTCCGCCGGCGGCAGGATCCAGGTTTCGCACCTCCAGGTAATACCTGCCCGAGGAGGAGACCTGGAAAGAGCAGTACGGATCGTCGAAATCCCCCTGGGACTGGGCCTGCGCGAGGACGGTCGTTCCGTCGGTGTCCAGGATCTCCAGGACCGCGGACAGCGCCGAGCCGGGCGTCTGGCCGGCCCGGAAGCCGCGCGCCAGGATGTCCGCCTGAATCGTCTGCCCCGCCTCCAGCCGCACCGCGTAGCGGTCAACGTCTCCCGGCACCCCGATGGTTCCACCGACGCTCGCCGGAGGGACGATGGGCTGAGCGGCGGCGGCCGAGTCGTTCGGCTCGGCCTCCCGGCGAAGATCCGCGGACGCCGGGAAGGCGAGACCCGCCAGGAGCAGACCGCAAAGGAAGCGCCTCACCTCCTACCTGAGACCCTTGTTGCGGACCAGGATGAGCACGCATGCCTGGTAGTCGGCGCCGCCGGTCTTGCCCGAGATGCACAGGGTGGCGCTGGTGTTGTCCGGGATGGCGGTCAGCCGGGCGGCGAGATCCTGCCGGTCGCCGTCCAGCGTGGAGCAGTTGCCGTCACTGGGCAGGTTGAATTTGAACGTGACGTTCGCGTTGGAGACGTCGCGGGCCGCCAGGTTTTCGGAGATCCCCCTTTCGTAGAGGAAGCCCAGGACGGGATCGGGACAAGGAAGCGTGGAGGGATCGGGCAAGGTCACGTCGTCGTTGGAGCTGTCGGCACCGTCCACTCTCGAAACGTAGACCTGGCTGACCGTCGAGCCGGAGATCGGCGCCGGGTTGGCGGGATCACAGACGTCGAACAGCTTGCAGGTCATCGAGAAGCTGCTGCCCTGGGAATTGAGGTTCAGCGTGGTCGGGTTGACGATGCAGTCGGCCTGGACCCGGCTCTCATCCACCAGCCCGTCGCAATCGTCGTCGATGCCGTTGCAGACCTCGGGGGTCGGAGTTCCCGGCACGCACGGCTGAGGAACCCCGTTTACGCAGGTGTCGACCGTGCGCTGGCACGCTCCCACGCCGCAGGTCGATTGGCTGGTGATCGGCTGGTGGACGCAGCCTGTGGCGGGATCGCAGCTGTCGGCCGTGCAAACGTCGCCGTCGTCGCAGGCGGCACTGCTGTCGGTGTGCGAGCAGCCGGTTCCGTTGCAGGCGTCAACCGTGCAGGCGTTGCCGTCGTCGCAGTTCAGAAGCGTTCCGCTCTGGCAGGTCCCGCCGTTGCAGGCGTCGCCCGCCGTGCATGGGTTGCCGTCGCTGCATGGATCGGTGTTGTTGGTGTGCCCACAGGCTGCGGTCACTGGATCGCAGGAATCGGAGGTACAGGGATTGGCGTCGTCGCACAGGGGCGTCCCGCTGCAATGACCGCCGCCGCACCGATCGCTGACCGTGCAGACGTTGTGGTCGTCGCACGGATTCGTGTTGTTGAAGAACACCTGGCAGAATCCCCGAACGCAGAAATCGGAGGGGGAGCACATTGGAGCAGCCCCCGAGGCTTCCTGGGAGATTAGAGAGATTACAGACCCAAGTGGCGCAGGGGCTGTTGGGGGGACAGAGACTGTCGTCTGGCACGTGCTGGCAGCCTCCGAGATCGACGACGCAACTGTCGCGGGTACAGAAGAAGAGGTCGTCGCAGTTGCGAGGTGGTCCGGCCAGGCAGTTGCCACCACTGCAGAAGTCGGCCGTGGTGCATGGGTTCCCGTCGCTGCAAGTCCCACTGAGCGGGGTTCGCACGCAGGCGCCCGTCGCCGGATCGCACGAATCGCTCGTGCAGGAGTTGCCGTCGTTGCAGTCGACCGCAGGATTGCCGCACTGTCCGGTCGCCGGATCGCAGAGGTCCTGCGTGCACAAGTTGCCGTCGCCGCAGTCCTTGACGGTCCCCCGGCAGGCTAGGGATCCGTCCTGCAAG
>QHVQ01000112.1 GCA_003222305.1 Acidobacteriota bacterium
CATCGTGGCGGAGGGAATGGCCAAGGACCAGGAGGGGCTGCTGGACTTCGAAGAAAACCTGATCCGCAGCGCCTATTTCGCCCGCATCTACCCAGGCAGCGAGCGGCGCGAGCAGAGGGGAGGAGAGCTGCATTTCTCGCTGAAGTTTGAATACCTTCCCGGGGGCCGCCCCGACGCGTCTCCAGAGCCGGCGGCCCCGGCAAGAACCCCGCCCAAACCTGCAGCGGAGGTAACGAAAACGCCTGCACCGCCAGTGCCCGCCCAGGCGACCGCCCCGAAGCCTTCCGGGAACCCGCAGACCTCGGGGGCGGCTGCACGGGAACGAACAGGAACACCTTCACCCGTGAACCTTGCGGCGGGTCCGCCAGCCGCGCCGATGACGCCGGTCCAGGCCCCGCCGTCACCCGGAGTGGGAGCTCCCGGATCGCCGCAGTCTACGGCGACTTCCTCGGGCACCAAACCCGCCGCTCTACCCGGAACGAAGCCAGCCATTCCTCCCGGCACGAAGCGAGGCGGCACTCCCGGGCGCCCGATGCTCCGTCCCGGCATGGGCCGGGGCCGGACGGGTGGGGGGGGGCAAGAGCCGCCCGACGAGGAGGACGCGCACCTACGGTCGGAGGCGATGGCAGCAGCCAATTTCGTGAACCGGCCGCTGGAGGACGTGATCGACTACCTGACGAAGAACCGTTCCATGGCCTTCGTCTTTGATGGGAGGTTCGATCTGCGGCAGAAGGTTACCCTGGATGTCTACGACAAGGAGCAGGTGGTGATCATCGAAATGCTCTCGGAGAAGCTGGGAGCAGTGATCTTGATGGAGGGGGAGAATACCTACCGTGTGAAGCCGCGCAAGCCTCCGGAAACCCTGGAAGAGCCTCCGGTGGAGGAGGAGCCTGTCCCCGACAACCCGCCGGAGGAAAAACCTCCCAAGGGGAACGGTCGATGAAGGCGGAAAAGCGGGTCGGGCGGAAGCGTTTCGACATCCGTGATGAGCGCGCCAAGGTTGGCATCGTCTTGGGCGTGGTGGCGGTCATCAACCTGACTCTCTATGTCGCCCTCAACCTTCCTCGCATGCATCGGGAGGCGGTGGAGGAGGGCCGGGTCACATCCCTGACCCAGGATCTTTCCGAGGTGTCACGGAGGGTGACCCTCATGAAGGACCTGAACCAGCGCTTCGAGGGGGAGAAGTCCAAAGTCGATAGGTTCTACCAGGATGTGCTGGGGAGCAAGGACGCCCGCATGATCCGCATTCAGCGGGAGGTGCGGGCCATCGCCTCCTCCCTGGGTCTGGATCCGGAGACCATCGCCTACGACCCCGAGCTCCTGGATAAGGTCGGGCTGGTCCGCTTCGGCATCAACGTGCCCCTCTCCGGCGACTACCGCAACCTCCGACAGTTCATCAATAAGATCGAGAAATCAGAGAACTTCTTCATAGTGGACAGCGTCACCCTCGGCGGGGGCAAAGACGGGGGAGCCCTGCTGGATCTCGAAATCCATCTTTCCACCTACTTCGACTCGCCGGAACTGCGGATGATCCAGAAGGCCGCCCAGGCAAAGCCCAAAGGGAAGACCTGAAATGGCGCCTTCGTTCGATTGGAAGCGGCGGCGCCGGGAGATGGCTCTGGGCGGCTTTCTGCTGTTGGTGGCGACGATTTTTCTGTACAGCCGGGTCGGTGGCACCGCAGCGGGTGGCGCCGGAGGTGATCCCGTCATGGTGACGGGGCCTCCGCCCGCCGTAGCCGGAGCGATCAGCAAGCTTTCCTCCGTGAAGATTCCAGGGGTGCTGCTGGAACGCTTGACCGATCCGAAAGCTCCCTATGATCCGACGCAACGGAACATCTTCCGCTACGGTAATCTGCCGCCCCCGCCACCCAGCCCGGAAGAGGTGGCTCGCGTCGAGGCGGCCAAGCGCGCGGCGGAGGAGGCCCGTCAAGCGGCCATCCGGGAGGAGATGGAGCGCCAACAGAAGCAGCAGGCGGAACAGGAGTTGGCCAAGAATCAGCCTCCCATCGATCCTGCCACCGGATTGCCGGTGGGGATGCCGCCTCCTCCGCCCCCCAAGCCCATGCCGCCGCCCATCACGCTGCGCTACTCTGGCTATTTGGGATCCGAACAGCACAAGATGGCGGTGCTCTACAGCGGCGACGACATGCTCCTGGCGCGGGCCGGTGACGTGGTGGAAAAACAATTCAAGGTTTTAGACATCGGGTACGACTGGGTTAAGATCGGTTACGTCGATCCCCAATTTGCGGACCAGTATCAGAAACTCAGGATGGGACCGTGAGGTGGGAAGCCTTTTCCTTAACGGGACAAACCCCGGGGCCAATGTGATGATCAAGCCAATGCAGGCAACACCCCGAATCGCGCTTCTCCTCTTGGTTCTTTTCCCCCTGGTGGGCTGCGCCGGTATCACTCCGTACCGCCAGGGGGAGAGATTCATGGAAGGGGAGCACTTCGATCAAGCGGTGCTGGCATTTTCCAAAGCGCTGGCCGAGAAGCCGGGTGAGATCAGGTACCAGGTAGCGCTTACCCGGGCGCGCCTGAGGGCCTCCCAGGACCATTTCGAGCGCGGGCAGAAGTACGCCGCCGCGGGCCAGACGGAAGCCGCCATTGCGGAGCTCCAGCAGACGATCCTCCTGGATCCCTCCAACCAGTACGCCGTCAACGAGCTGGCGAAGCAGATTCAGGAATTCAAGCGCCGCAAGGGGGAAGAACCCAGCGAAATGGAGAAAATGAAGGCCAAGGCCAAGATGGCGGGCCGGGTGACTCCGCGCCTCAATCCCAAGTCCAACATTCCCATTGCGCTGAAATTCAAGGATGAGACGGTCCGCAAGGTTTACGACGCCCTGAGCAAGGCCAGCGGCATCAACTTTCTCTACGACGAGCGGGTCGACCTGGGCAAGAAGATCACGGTGGAGCTGACCGACGTGAGCTTCTCCAAGGCCCTGGACATCCTCATGGCCCAGAACAAACACTTCTTCAAGGTCTGGGATGAGAACACCATCCTCATCGCCGACGACAATCAGCAAAAGCACAAGGAATACGACGACCTGGTCATTCAGACCTTTTACCTGAGCAATGCCGACGTAAAGGACGTGCAGGTGCTTCTGCGCACGCTGTTAGACGCCCGCTCGCTGGCGCAGAGCGATCGGCTGAACGCCATCACCATCCGCGACACTCCCGAGCGGGTCCAGGTGGCGGAGAAGATCATCGAGTCCAACGACAAAGCCAAATCGGAGCTGATTGTGGACGTGCAGCTGCTGGAGCTGAACCGCAACATACTCCAGAACCTCGGGATCGATCTCGTCGGCTCGGGAGGCGCGTCGGGAAAGTCGCTCAACATCGGCTACACGGCCGGGGGCTCGGTGCCCCTCAACAACCTGGGTCTGCTGCAGCAGCTGGGAAACTATGCCGTGGGACCCATCCCGAACGTGATCCTCAATTTCCTGCGCAGCGACGCCGACGCCAAGGTGCTGGCCAAGCCCCAGGTGCGGGTGTCGGAAGGGGAGAAGGCGTCGGTGAAAATCGGGGACCGGATCCCGATACCCACCACCACCTTCAACACGGCAACGGGGACCGGCGGAAACGTCTTCGCCCCCATCACACAGTTCACTTACCAGAATGTCGGGATCAACATCGACCTGGAGCCGAGAGTCCACCACAACAAGGAAATCACCCTCAAGCTCAAGGTGGAGCTCTCCAACCTTGCCGGAAGCGTGTCGGCCGGAGGAGGAGTCAGCCAGCCCATCATCGGAACTCGGGAAATCGAGACCCAGATCCGCCTCAAGGATGGCGAGACCAACCTGTTGGCGGGGCTCATCCGCGAGGAGGAGCGATCCAGTCTGAGCAGCGTCCCGGGGCTGGGACAGATTCCCGTCCTCAAGCATCTGTTCGGGACCAACGAGACGGAGCGTAAAGAGACCGACATCGTGCTGACCCTGACGCCCCACATCATCCGGGTGCCCGACATCACCCAGGCGGACATGGAGCCGCTCTGGATCGGGACCGACCAGGACATCGGACTCAGAGGTGTCTCCCGGACCAGTCCCTTCGGTGCTCCCTTCGAGTCCGATGGGTCGGAGGAACAGGAGGGGGAGCCGGGTGAGGGGCAACCCGACCAGGGAGCGGGACCGACCGGCGCACCGCAGGCAGGTCCACTGGCCGTGGCAGCGGGAGGGACACCCACAACCCCCGGACAAGGTGCCGCGCCGTCAGGCCCCCCGCAGGCAGGACGCCAGGGATCCACTACGTCGGGTGGAGAGGGGGGCGGATCGGCGCCCTCCCCGGAAACGCCGCCCCAGCCGGCGGACGTGACTTTCAATCCCCCCAACATACTCGCCAAGGTGGAGGACAACATGACTATCCAGGTGCAGATCAGCCAGGGCGCCCGGGTGGGAAGTGTCCCGTTCCACGTGGCCTACGACCCGAATATTCTCCAGTTCCTTCCGCCGGGAACCGAGGGGGGATTCCTGAAATCGGACGGTGCCTCGACCATCTACAACGCCCAGGCATCGACGACGAACGAGGTGTTCGTAGCGCTGGCCCGGGTGGGAGTTCCCACGGGGGCCAGTGGAAGCGGGGTGCTCTGCACGCTGCAGTTCCAGGCGAAAGGGCAGGGCACCACCACCCTGACCTTCGCACAGGCGTCGGTCCTGGACCCGCAAGGACAGCCCCTCCCGGCGAACTTTTCGCAGGGTCTTCTGGTGCAAGTGCAAGGAAAATAGTGGTCGGAGGGAGAGTGGCTGATGACGGAGCTCGTGTGATTGGAAGGGAACCAGTGAAGCCTGGGAGGGAATCGCGGCAGTCGGGGCTCTCGCTCCTCGAAGTGCTGGTCTGCATCGGAATACTGCTGATCCTGGCGGGAGCGGTGATGCCCGTCGCCAAAGTGACCCTCAAACGCCAGAAGGAGCTGGAGCTGAAGCGCACGCTGAGGACCATGCGGGAAGCCATCGACCTGTACAAGGAGTACTCCGACAAGGGGCTCATCGAGAAAGAGGGGCTCGATTCGGAGGGGTATCCCACAGACCTTGAAACGCTGGTGAAAGGGGTGCCCCAGGTGAACTCCACGCGCAAGCTGAAGTTTCTCCGGCGGATTCCCGTCGATCCGTTCACTCACAAGGACGAATGGGGGCTGAGGTCCTATCAGGACGAGGCGGATTCCAAGTCGTGGGGCCGGCAGAATGTCTATGACGTGTACACGCTGTACTCGGGCACGGCCCTGGATGGCAGCAAGTACGAGGACTGGTGAAAGGCGTGGCTTTGGCACAGGATGGCTATCGAACCCCCCCGCGGCCCTCTCGGCGGACCGGCGAGCGGGGATTCACGCTGCTGGAAATGCTGATCGTGGTGGCGCTGGTGGGAATCATGGCCGGCCTGGCGGTGGTACAATTCAAACATACGCCCCAGAAGGCTAAGGAGGCGGTGCTCAAGGAAGACCTCTACATCCTCCGCGACATCATTGATCAGTACTTCACGGACAAGGGGAAGTACCCCTCGACCCTTCAGGATCTGGTGGACGCGGGCTATATCCGGAAGATCCCGGTGGACCCGATCACCGGCTCCTCCGAGAGCTGGCAGATCGAGAACGTGCCGGCGGAGGAGGGAGAGGACGCCGGCGGGATCTACGACGTGCACAGCGGCGCCCCCGGGGCGGGCTTGGACGGGACCAACTATTCGGAGTGGTGATTGCGGGGGGAGGCGATCCCCCGGAAGGGAGTCACGACGGTCATGATGAAGATGGTACGCAACCTGCGATTCGTCGCCCCGGCGGTGGGCGTGATGTTCCTCGCTTTCATCTTGGTCCTGAGTGCCGCCTGCCGGGGGGGCGACCAGATAGCTCCCGACAAGTCCACCATCACGCTGGCGGCCAATCCCGCCACCATCGTCTTGGTCGTCGGCGGATGCAGCTGCGCGGATGTCGTCGCCACGGTGAGCAGCGCCGTGGGAGTGCCTCTCAAGGACCAGGACGTACGCTTCTCCTCCACTGCGGGATCTCTCACAGTGAATAACGAGCCGGCGGCAAACGTCCCCATCCGCACCGACGATCTAGGAAACGCCCACGTCTTACTGACCACTACCACGACCACCACCGTGACCGCCCGCTCCGGGACCGCCACCGGCACGCTCAGCCTGAGCACGGTCAACGGGAATCTGAGTTCCATCCTCATCAATCAGAA
>QHVQ01000021.1:0-3943 GCA_003222305.1 Acidobacteriota bacterium
AAGACCACCGCTGCCGCCAGCAGGATACCATCCACGCGGGCCAGAAAGGTCAATCCTAGGAGGAGGCCCATCACGACCAGGCGCCACGGCTTGGGGCTCTCCCGCACCGAGCCCAGATAGAAATCGAGACTCACCGCCACCAGGAGCC
Organism: Acidobacteriota bacterium; assembly: GCA_003222305.1. GTDB lineage: Bacteria > Acidobacteriota > Polarisedimenticolia > Gp22-AA2 > AA152 > AA152. Next base: position 149 of record QHVQ01000021.1, read on the forward strand.
CGAGGAGCCCCGTCTCCAGTCCATTGGCTCCCTGGGAGAGGACGGTCGGGGAGAAAGTCCACACGAAGACGGCGAACAGGGCTCCGCGACGGGAAGCGAAGCGCCTGGTGATGCGAAAGATGAACCAGCTGGTGGCCGCGCCGCAGAGAGCAAGCAGCATCAAGGCAAGGTGGATGGGGAGGATCGAGCCCTTCGGCGACAACCGATAGCAGGGGACCAGGCACAGTGTGTAGAGCGGCTGGAACCCGGAGGTGAGATGCACTCCGTCGGCAGTGGGCCCGGCCCCCCGGGCCAGGTTCCTGGCAATGCTGAAGGAGTAGAAGGCATCGTCGATGAGCGGGCCACGGCGCGCCAGATAGGCAAAGGGAGCCCATGCCAAGGCCAGCCTGAGCAGGAGGCCGGCAGCCAGAAGCGCTATCAGAATCCTGTCCGGCCGGGCGCCGCCGTGCTTGCCGATGGGCTGGCCCATGGTTGCTTCCCTTCTCCGGCTGGCGGCGGAGGATAACATTCCCCCGCCCACGCCCACAAGGCAAGGGTTCTTGGGCGCGCCGCCAGGCGCTGCCGCCGGACGCTTCCCGAGGTGAGTGTGCTAAAATGCCACGCAAAACAAATCCCGTCCCGAGTCCCATCGCGTGGCGCGAAGGGCAGCAGCTCTGGAGGTGGCGCATGAGAGCGGTTTTCCCGTTGACCCTGGGGCTGATCCCTGGGCTCCTTTTCCTGTTCCTGGAGGGGTGTAGCGGCGGCAGTGCCAGCGCCCGGGTGCATGGAGGGATCGGGACCGTCAATGTCTCGCTCACCGACGTGCCGCTGGATCTGGGCGGCGTCCAGTCCGTCAACGTGACCCTGACCGGCGTCATTCTCTACCCCGAGGACGGGGACGGCTCCAGCCTGCTGAATGCCCCATCCGATGCGGACTCCGATCTCACTCCGGTCGTGATCATGTCCCACCCCGCCACCTTCGATTTGCTGACTCTGACGGGCGGCGCCACGGTCCTGCTGGGCACCGACGAGGTTCCGGCGGGAAGGTATTCCCGTATCCGACTAGAGATTTCGGATGCGGGCCTCGTCTACCTGGACGGAACCACCGCGGCACTGAAAATCGAGTCGGGGAAGGTGGATGTACCAATCCATTTCGACATTGTCCGAGACCACACCACGAACGTGGTGCTGGATTTCGATGCGGCGGCATCGGTACAGGTGAACAAGACCGCCGGCAGCGAACTCATTCTCAGACCGGTGGTGACGCCCAAGCGCGTCGACTGAAATCACCAGCCGCTTCCGACAAGACTTCGAGCGCACCCAGGTCGCCCAAGGGTTGACTCGGTCGCTCCCTTTCGACTAGCATGACCCGCCTTGTGGCGGCGGCGGGGAGGACGGGATCCGGCGCCCGGCAAGCACGGGGCCTGAACCCTTCGTCCGCTCGAGTCGCCGTGAGGAAGAAGACACCCACGCGGGAAGTCCGCGTTCAGATCGACAGCCGATACGAGTTCATCGACCTGGTCCAGCGGATGGCGGAAGATCTGTGCCGGGTCGCACGCCTCGGCCGCACCACCGCTTTAAACGTGGGATTAGCGGTGCGGGAGGCGGCAGCCAACGCCATCAAGCATGGCAATCGGCTCCAGGCAGGGAAGCGTGTGCTGGTCATCTTCCAGGTGGAACCCCAGAAGCTGGTGGTAGTGGTGAGAGACCAGGGGAGAGGCTTCGATCTGCAGCGCCTCAAGAATCCTCTGGCCCCGGAAAATGTTGTTCAGAACCACGGTCGCGGCATCTTCTTTATGAAGAGCTTCGCGGATGACGTGAATTTCAGCCGCCTCCCCAGCGGGGGCACGGAAGTGCGGATGGAGAAACGGGTGGGAAAGAGGCGTAGGCGCCGGGGGCTGGCCACCGGCACGCCGATTAGACAAGGAGGAGAGGTTCGATGAAGACGAAGGTCAGGATGATAGGTAAGGTAGCGGTGGTAGATCTCTCCGGCAAGATCACCATCGGCGAAGGGGACGTGGTCCTCCGGGAGGAAGTGAACAAGCTGTTGGAATCGGATGCCAAGAACATTCTGCTGAACCTCAATGGTGTGACCTACATGGATTCCGCCGGCATCGGAGAGCTGGTCGCATGCTACAAGCGGTCCGCCGAGGCGGGCGCCAAGCTGAAGCTTCTCAATCCCTCCGGCAGGGTCTCGGATCTCCTGTCGCTGACCAAGCTCCAGCAGGTCTTCGACATCTATAACGACGAGAAAGACGCTCTGGTCAGCTTCTAGGCCCGTCCAGCTTCCTCTTCAGCTCGGCCAGGAAATTCATCGCCTGCAAGGGCGTCATCTCTTCAGGGTGGACGCTTCGAAGCGCCTCACGCAGTGGATCGGGCTCCTCCGCGAAAAGCTGGATCTGCGCCGGCTCCGCCAATCGCCGGGCTTTTTCACCGGCGATCCGTGGGATCCCTTCCCGGTTCAGCTCGTTCATCTCCAGGTTGTGCAGCACCTCTCCCGCCCGTTGGATCACCTCCCGGGGAATTCCTGCCAGCCGGGCCACATGAATCCCGTAAGACCGATCCGCGCTCCCGTCCTCCACGCTGTAGAGAAAGCGAATCTCATCGTTCCACTCGCGCACCGCGATCCGGCAGTTTCTTACGCGGGGCAACGTGAGGGCCAGTTCCGTCAGCTCGTGGTAGTGGGTAGCGAAGAGGGTCTTGCACCTCAGCCGCGGCTCCTCGTGCAGATATTCCGCCACGGCCCAGGCCAGCGACAGCCCATCGAAGGTGGCGGTCCCGCGCCCGATCTCGTCCAGGATTACCAGGCTTCGCGGAGTGGCATGGTGGAGGATGTTAGCGGTCTCCTGCATCTCCATCATGAAGGTGCTCTGGCCGCGAGCCAGATTGTCCGAGGCACCTACGCGACAAAAAATCCGGTCCACGATGCCGATCTCCGCCTCGGCGGCGGGGACGAAGGAGCCGGCGTGGGCCAAGAGCACGATGAGGGCCACCTGCCGCAGGTAGGTGGACTTGCCGCCCATGTTGGGACCGGTGATGATCAGGAGCTGCCTGTCCTCCGGCTCCAGGCGAGTATCGTTGGGCACGAATCGCTGATCCGAGCGGAGTCTCTCCACCACTGGGTGGCGTCCCCCGCGGATCCGGAGGGCGCCGTCGGGGCGCATTTTCGGCCGCACATAGTCAAAGAGAGCGGCGGCCTCAGCCAGGCTTGCCAGGAGGTCCAGCTGGGCCACCGCCAGCGCACTGGCCTTGATTCGAACCGCTTCCTCGGCCACCCGCCGGCGTATCTCTTCCAGGAGCTCCGCCTCGAGAATATCGATCCGCTCCTGGGCGGTAACGACTTGTTCCTCGTACTCCTTCAATTCCGGCGTAATGAAGCGCTCGGCGCCCACGAGAGTCTGCTTCCTCGCGTAATCAGGCGGAACCAGCCCCAGGTTCGACTTGGAGATTTCCAGGTAATAGCCGAAGACCTTGTTGTAGCGCACCTTCAAGTTCCCTATGCCGGTGCGTTGCCGCTCGCGGGCCTCCAAGGAAGCCAGGAATGCGTGCCCGTCCCGGCGGATGGACCGAAGCCGGTCCAACTCCTCGCTGAAGCCGTCGCGGATGTAACCCCCATCCCGCAGAAGCGCCGGCGGATCCTCGGCTATGCCCGAGGCCAGAAGTCTCACGGTCTCTTCGAGGGGGTCCAATTGGGCATCCAACTCGGCCAGTAGAGGTGAGCCGTGCAGGCAGCGGATCTCTTCCTTGAGCGGAGCCAGGGCCGAGAGGGAGTCCCGCAGGGCCAAAAAGTCGCGCGGTCCCGCGGTCTTCAGAATG
>QHVQ01000021.1:4193-6829 GCA_003222305.1 Acidobacteriota bacterium
AGCCGGTCCGATGCGTCGTAATAAGAGATCCGGTGAAGGTGTTTCAGATCGGAGCGCTGGGTCTCCTGGAGATAATGAATGGCCCCTCCGGCCGCTCGGACGGCCAGCACGCGCTCCTCCAACCCGTATCCGGTGAGGGATCCCGCTCCGGTCAGACCCAGCAGCAATCGGGTCGCGGTTTCCTTCGAGAACGCCCACTCGGGAACCTGGTTCACCACCGCCCTTTCCCGCACGGAAGCCGGGAGACGGTCGGGCAGATCGGATCCCTCGGGCACGAGAATCTCACGGGGGCCGAAGAGTTCCATGGCATCCGCCGCCTCCTCCCAGCGCCGCTCTCCCTCGAGTTCCGACACCGTAAGATCGCCGGTGGAGAGGTCCAGATAGGCCGCCCCGATGCGCTCGTGGTCGGCGGTGAGGCTGCAGAGAAAAATGTGCTCCCCCGAGGGCATCTGGGAAGGATCATGAAAGGTGCCCGGGGTGGCAACCCGCACAACCTCCCGCTTCACAAGCCCCTTGGCCTTGCGCGGGTCCTCGGTTTGATCGCAGAGGGCCACCTTGTACCCCAGCCGGACCAGCCGGGCCACGTAGCCGTCGACGGCATGATAAGGGACGCCGCACATAGGAGCGACGTTGGGAGTTCCTCTTCCCCGGGCTGTGAGGGTGATATCGAGCGCCTTCGACGCGGAGACGGCGTCATCGAAGAACATCTCGTAGAAGTCCCCCATCCGGAACATCAGGATCGCATCCTGGTGCTCCCGCTTGAGCTTTTGATACTGCCGGAGCATGGGGGTAAGGTCGTCCAGGGGGCTCCCCAAGCGGCTTCCTTCCGGTTTTCGGGGAACAGGAGTTTAACACAGCGTTGACAGGCCCGAGGGGGTGTTTTATAAAGGCCGATGATGGATGACTGGAGCGGCGACGAACCGTCTGACGAATATCACGACGCTCCGGAGAGTTCTGCGCCGGCGCCCTCCTCCCCGGAACTCCTGGAGGAAGAGGACGAGTTTCCCGCCACCGAGCCCGAGTTGCCCCTCAATGATCAGGACAGAATTCTGCTGGTCCTCTCCTACCTGGGGATCCTGGCGCTGGTTCCTTTTCTGACCGCCCGGAAGGACTTCGTCGTCTGGCATGCGCGGCAGGGACTTCTGCTCTTCGGAGTTTCCCTGGTCACCCTGTTCTCCATGATTCTGGTGAATGTCATCCTCTGGCACTTTCACTGGGTCCTGGGGCTCCTCTTCCTGCTGCTCCTCCTCACTTCCGGGTTCGGGATCCTGGCCCTGATGGTGGCCTGCATCCTGAAGGCCTTCGAGGGGGAGCGATGGCGGATCCCCTTCCTGGGGGACTTCGTCGAAAGGATTTGAGGGATTCCCCATGGATTCCCTCATCCGGTTTTTCCATCTGGGAGAACCCATGGTGGGGGTTACCCTGGTGGCGTTGGCAGGGATGGGAGAGTACCTCTTCCCGCCGCTCCCCGGCGACACGCTCATGCTATTCGGGTTCTTTCTCGCGGGTCGAGGCGATCTTCCTTTCCTCTGGGTCCTGGCGGCCGCCGTGGCGGGAAGCATGGCAGGGGCTTACGTCTCATACTGGCTGGGAAGCCGTCTGGGGAATTCCTACTTCTTCATCCGTCGGTCTCGCCTGGCGTCTTGGGCGCTACCGACCCTGGAGCGGTATTTCGCTCGCTTCGGAGTGGGAATGATCCTGGTCAACCGTTTCCTCCCGGTGTTGCGGGGATTCTTTCTCTTCGCGGCGGGTATGGGAAGAATGCCTCGGGTGTCGACCTTCGTGTGCGCTACCGCCAGCAATCTGGCCTGGATCTTGCTCATCGCCTGGGTGGGCCACCGTTTCGGCACTTCCTGGGAGCGACTTCAGGGGGTGTTTCAAACCTATGCGGGCGTGCTGGGTGTGGTATTCTCGGTATACGCGACCTTCACTCTCGTGAGATACAGGCAACGACGCCGCAGGGCGGCGCCACCTGCCTGAGGCATTGGTTCAACCACGAGGAGGTTTCTGCATGACGCGGGAAATCCCGGCGGCCATTCCTCTGAAGCGATTCGTCCGCGACCTCAAGGAGCTTCTAGCTTCCACTCCCGGGGAGAGAGACAGGGTATTCGGAGTCAAGCATCGACTGGTGTCCCTCCTGGGAACGCCTGACTGGCTGCCTGAGCCGTGTCGAGCGGGCGATGCCGCCTGCTACGCACGCCACCTTTTCTACCAGGACCCGGAAGATGGCTTCGTCCTCGTGGCCATGGTCTGGGGGCCCGGCCAGTGCACTGGCATCCACGATCATGCCGGGGTCTGGTGCGTGGAGGGGGTCTACGAAGGAAACATTCAGGTGACTCGCTTCGATCCGGTCGGGGAAGTGGGTGAGACCGTGCGCTTCTCGCCGGGGGAGGCGATTCGGGCGGGGGTGGGGGCCTGCGGTGCCCTCATTCCTCCCGTAGAATACCATCAGATCACCAACGACACTCCCGGCACTGCCATCAGCGTGCACGTGTACGGGCGCGACCTCAAAGTCTGCAACATCTTTGATCCTCTGGGTGGCGGTCTCTACCGCCGCAAGCCCAGAACGATGCAGTACCACAGCATCATCTCGTTGGCTCTCTAGTCTCCCCAAGGGCAGACCGGACTCTCAGCCG
>QHVQ01000021.1:6980-28292 GCA_003222305.1 Acidobacteriota bacterium
GTCTTCTCTGCTTGCTCGAAGAAGGGGAGTGCTTCTTGAGCGTGTCCCTGTTCGGCCACTGCCACCCCGAGGTTGTAGAGGGCCAGGCCATAGCGCGGATTCAACCGGATGGCCTCCTTGAGGCTCTCCTCCGCTGACTTGTAGTCGGCCTGGGCGAGGAAGAGGGCGCCTTGATTGGCGCGGTATTCGGGGTTCTTGGGGTCCAGCTCCACGGCCTTCTGAAAAGCCCGTTGGGCGTCCTCGTTCCGGGATTGGAGCTGCAGGGTGATTCCCATCCAGTTGTAATGCGGCGCGGAGGCCCGGTCCTTTTCCAGGGCTGCCGCCAACAGCCTTTGGGCTCGCGCAAAGTCCCTCTTCCGCAAAAGCATTCCTACCATTTTCGCCATGGGTTCCTTGGCCGCCGGATCCAGGAAGAGGGCCTGCACATACTCGGCTTCCGCCTCCGGACTCTTTCCCTGCCCCTCGTAGATGCGTCCCAAACCGTAGTGGGCGATCGGGTCCTGAGGATAGTGCTCCACGGCCAGCTTCACGAGATTCAGCGCCGCGGCCCTCCTGATAGATGAGCGCCGCATTCACCATGGCCCTGGCCTCTATCGGGCTGAGAGTGATCCCCACGGGCCTGATCCCGATCTCCCGGCAGGTGGGAATGAGGACCGCCATCCATCGCTGAGGGGCGGCGGTGCCCAGAATCTCGTCGGCTTGAAGCTGGGAGGCGGCCTTTTGCACCGCTTCCTGCGTGGCCAGTTTACGGACTTCTTCCAAAGGCCGCCCGCCGCGGCGTGCGTGGAAGACGAGGAGCGTCTCGGGATCGAAGGACTGCTCCAGATTGTAGCGGGCCTTGAAATTGAGGTTGTCACGCGTCTCCAACTTCGACTCGACGTCCACTTTGACCGGCTTCAGGGGATAGCGTGTGACCCGGCTAAGGAAGGGCATGTGGAAGTGAATGCCTTGTCCCAGCACCACCGGCTCCCCGAAGCGAGGATCCAGAACCGCGGCTTCTTCCCCACCTACGTAGTTCACGCTGGAGAAGAGGGCGACGATCGCGAGAACGGCCATTCCGGCCGCAACCAGACGCTTCATGCGGGAAGGGAGCTCCTGCCGGTGGAAAAACGCCGTATGTTAGCCTTGCCCCCTGGGTGTGTCAAACCCCTTGCAGGGCACACGATAAGACCGGGCGCTCGCGTCTAGCGCTCGGGATCGGGTCCCGGAAGGTCCTGCACGACGAGCAAGTCCACCTTCCACTCTCCGTCGGAACTCTCGCGCACCGCGCCCATCTGGGCCGGGTCGTAAGGCAGTCCCGAGGCAGGATCCGGGGAAGGAGGCTCCAGGTAGCGCAAGAAAAAGCCTGGGGCCGCGAGCTTTTCCAGGACCCGGGGATCGTCGAACCCCTTCCGGGCGGCATAGCGAAATCGCTCAGGGTCGTCGAGGTAGAGCGCCCGCGAGTGCCGGGATAGGATGCTCCACGCGGCATCCCAATTCTTCTCCAGAAGTCTGCGCCGGTAGATCTCGAACGCAGCTACGCGGTTCGTCCCGCGGGGCGGGGTCTTCCCGGTGCGCCCGTAAAGCAGCGCCAGATTGGTGGTGGCGGCGGCGTGGTCAGGCTGATTCTCCAGGGTCCTCTCGTACTCCCGGATCGCCTCCTCCTCCTTGCCCTCCTCGCTAAGCAGTACTCCCAGTCCGAAGTGGGCCTCGGCGTACTTGGGTCGAATCTTCAGGGCCTCGCCAAACTCCCTGGCGGCCTCTTCGAGCTTCCCGTCGTAAAAGAAGGCCGTGCCCATTCGCTCACGAGCTTCGGCGAAGTCGGGCCGCAGCGCCAAAGCTCTCCGGAGCTCTCGGATCCCATCCTCGGTTCGGCGGGCCGAGACATAGGCTGCGCCCAGATTGAACGCCACTTCCGGATCCTCGGGGGCTTGCCTCGCCGCCTCCCGTAATTCCTTCTCCGCTTCCGGGAAGCGGCCCATGGTCACCAGAACGATGCCGAGGTTGATGCGGGCGGACGTCAGCTCCGGCTTAAGCTTGAGCGCTTGCCGAAACTCGGTCACCGCCTGGTCGAGCCGCCCCACGCGCTGGTAGGCGCTCCCGAGGTTGTAATGGCCCACGGCGTATTGCGAGTTCTCCCGCACCGCTGCCTGCCACTCTGCGATGGCTTCTTCGGTGCGGCCGCTCTGATAAAGAAATGCGGCAAGATGATCGTGGGGTTCCGCCCGTTTGGGGATCCTGCGGATGGCCTCGCGAAATGCCTGCTCCGCTTCGGCGCGGCCCATGGACTGCAGCGCCAGCCCCTTGAGATCCAGCGCCTCGCCCGAGTCCGGTTTCTCCCTGAGCAGGTCCGAGATGAGGTCGTGGGCCCGCTGGATCTCTCCCTTTGCCAGAGCTTCGCGCGCCTGAGCGAGGCGGGGGTCCTCCCTGGTTTCTCCGCAGCCGGCGAAGTGGGCGGCGAGAGCCAGGCAGGCGTAGCCAAGGATCGGGAGGAAGGTCCAGCGACGGTGCAACGGCGGTTCTCCCGCGGGGCTGGGCCATTCTTGGAGAATCAACGCGTGGTGTCAAGCCGCGCGGGTGTGGTTGAATGAGCCTCCCGAACTCTTCTCGGAGGAAAGAGGAATGCAGGCGGGAAAGGCGCCCATCGTGGTCGTGGGAGCGGGGGCCGCGGGAATGATGGCGGCGATCTTTGCGGCGGAGGGCGAGACCCCCGTCCTCCTCCTGGAGCGGACGCGGGATGGCGGCCGGAAGATTCTGATCAGCGGAGGAGGCCGGTGCAACGTGCTTCCCTCGGTCCTGGAGCCCTCCCGGTTCGTCACCCTCTCTTCCTCCCACACGTTGAGAAGGATGCTTCTCGGCTGGCCTTTGGCGGAACAGCGGCGCTTCTTCGAAGAAGAGCTCGGGGTCCCGCTTGCCCTCGAGCCGGAAACCGGCAAACTGTTCCCGGTTTCCAATCGGGCCCGGGACGTGCGGGATGCGCTTCTGGCCATGGCTCATGTCCGAGGAGTCGAGCAGCGCTTCAACACGCGGATGGTCGGGCTCGACCCGCATCCCGCCGCCGGGTCCTGGCTCGTCCGGCTCGAAGGGGGCGAGGATTTGCCGGCCGCGGCCGTTATTCTGGCCACGGGAGGGCTTTCGGTCCCCACGACCGGGAGCGATGGGGCCGGCCTGGCCATCGCCGGCAGGCTGGGGCATCTTCTTCATCCCACCTTTCCTGCCCTTACGTCTCTCACCGCCGATCCGCCACGACACAGTGCGCTGGCCGGGATATCCCTGGAGGCCCGTCTGGAAACGACGGGCCCGGAGGGCAGGCTCGCCACGGAAGGGGGCTTTCTCTTCACTCACCGAGGCTACAGTGGACCCGCGGTGCTGGACCTGTCCCATGTGGCTGTCCTCTCGCGCCTGAGGGGGGGGCCACGCCCATCGCTCACCGTGCGGTGGTGCCGCCTCGAGGAGCGAGACTGGGAGAGGCTCCTTCGGGGAGAGAGCGGGCGCGTGGAGACGATCCTGCGCCGGCACCTCCCGGATCGACTGACGGGCAGGCTGCTGTCGGAGGCCGGCGTGACAGGCTCCACCGATCTTTCCCAGTTGCGCCGCGGGGATCGCCGGCGTCTGGTGGAGCACCTTACGCGCTACCCCCTTCCCTGGACGGGGGATGAAGGGTACCGCAAGGCGGAGGTCACCGGGGGGGGAATCGCCCTTAGCGAGGTGCATCCAGGGTCCCTCGAGAGCCGCCGCCATCCAGGGCTCTTTCTCTGCGGAGAGATGCTGGACGCCTTTGGTCCCATCGGAGGGCACAACTTCGTTTGGGCGTGGGCCACCGGTCGTGCCGCGGGGAGGGGCGCGGCCCGGAAGGTGGGTGCTACAATGGCCGACTCATGAGCTCGTTCGATCGCCGGCAATTTCTGGCCGCCGTGTCGAGAGCGGCCCTGGTGGCCGCGGGGGCGGGATTGGTCCGCCGCTCCGCCTGGGCCCACCCCGGGAAGCTGGGAGTGCCCGAAGGGCATTCGGCGGAAAAGATTCGCGGCTATGTCTTCGAAGATCTCGATTCGTTCATTACTCCCACGGATCAGTTTTTCCTCAGGAGCCATCTCGAGATTCCGCGGATCGACCCAAAGACCTTTCGCCTGCAGATTGGGGGATGGGTGGATCGCCCCTACACTCTGGCCCTCAGCGATCTGCCGCACCTCCCGAAGGAGGCCATGCCGGCCACCTTCGAATGCTCCGGCTCTCCCGTAGGAGGGGGGATGGTCGGCACCGCCGAGTGGAGCGGGGCATCCCTCTGGCCCGCCCTCGAAAGGGCCCGACCCAGGGAGGGTGCGGTGGAGGTGGTGATGGAAGGGGCCGATGCGGGGCTGGACGAGCTGGTGCCGGTCCCGGTGCAGTACGCTCGCAGTGTCCCCCTCGCGGTTGTCAAGAAGCTCCCCGGAATGCTCGCCACTACCATGAATGGCGAGACGCTGCGGCCGGAGCACGGCTTCCCGGTGCGCGCCCTCCTACCCGGCCTCTACGGCGTCGAGAACGTGAAATGGCTGACGCGTCTGACGGTGGTGAAGGAGCCCTATCGCGGCTTCTACCAGACACAGCGCTATGTGGGATTCAAGCGGACGACCCGGGGGGTGCAGATGCAGGAGATTCTCCGGCAGCGGGTCAAGTCTCAAATCGCGCGCATTTCACCACGTCCCGAGGCAGGGAAGGGAGCCTACCGGGTCCACGGGGCGGCTTGGTCGGGGGGGCGCGAAATCGTCCAGGTCGAAGTCAGTGTCGACGGAGGCAAGCGCTGGGGCAAAACCGATCTTACGCCCGCGAGGAACGCCTACTCGTGGGTTATTTGGTCGCACGACTTCACGGTCGGTCCCGGGGTGCACGAGGTAGTGGCGCGGGCCACGGATACCTCCGGGCAAAGCCAGCCCCTGGATCGCGACCCGGCGGTTCTCACGGGCTACGTCAACAACTGGTGCCAGCGCAAGAGCTTCACTGTCCCGGGGTGATTCTCTCCGCCTTGCCGCTTCCTTCAACCACACGGACGAGTCGATCGATTCCGGGCGAGTGGATGCGATCCACCTGACCCGAGGGCCATCGCACTTCCAGAGCCTCCACGCGGTCCGACGATCCCAATCCGAAATGGATCACCCGCTCCGACTGCGAAGCATAGCCGGAAGCGGCCTTCGCCTCGCGGAAAAGCTTGCGGCCTCCCGACAGGAGCGTCAGCTTCGCGCCGAAGCCGTCCCGATTGGAGCGGGTGCCGGCCAAGAGCACCCGGAGCCAGTGCCGACCCGCGACTCCGCGATTTCGGAACAGCCGAGCCTTTCCTCCCGCGACCAGCACCGCTAAATCCATGTTGCCGTCGTTGTCAAGATCTAGAAAGGCCGATCCTCGTCCCACACAGGGGCGAGCCACGTCCGGGGCCACCGTAGCGGTGACCTCCTCGAAACTGCCGTCGCCGCGGTTCCTGAAGATCTGCCCGGGCTCGGGATAACTGACGTTGTCGTAATAGAGTCCGACATTGTCCATCATGTGGCCATTGGCTTCGAACAGGTCCAGCCAGGAGTCATTGTCGAAGTCGAAAAAGCCGGCGCCGTAGCCCGTCATCAGCTGGGTAGCCCCGGCGATCCCGGCGGCGTAGCTCCGCTCAGAGAAGGTGCCGTCACCATTGTTCCGGTAAAGAGCGGAGGGTTGGAAGGAGAGATTCGCCACGAAAAGGTCGCCCCGGCCGTCGCCATCGTAGTCGCCCGTGTCCACGCCCATTCCTGAGTAGGCTCTTCCCTCGTCTCCCAGCGCCGCGCCGGAGAGGAGCCCCACATCGGTGAAATGGCCGCGACCATCGTTGCGGTACAGGTAATTGGCCATGCCGTCGTTGGCGACGTAGAGATCCAGGTCCCCGTCAAGATCGTAGTCGAGCGCCACGACGCCCAGGCCTCTCCCATCGGGGTTGGCAATCCCGGCTTCGGTTGAGATGTCGGTGAACCGTCCGTGGCCGTCGTTGCGGTAGAGTCGGTCGGGGGCGCCCGGATAAATCTCGGGCCCGCAGTAGGCCCGATAGCCGGGCTTGACCTCCCCGCAATACTTGTTGTCTTCCAGCCGGTAGTTCATGTAGTTCACCACGTAAAGGTCCAGGTCTCCGTCGGAATCCACATCCACGAAGGTGGCGCCGGTGGAGAAGGAAGGGTCCCCCGTGCCCGAGATGGCAGTGATATCCTCGAAAGTGCCATCCCCACGGTTCCGATACAGGACGTTGGGCCCGAAATTGGCCACATAGAGATCATCCCATCCATCTCCGTCCACGTCCCCCACGGCGCACCCGATGCCGTAGCCGGGGTCCCCCGTACCCGACCTGACGGTGACGTCTTCAAAACTGCCGTCGCCGCGGTTTCGGAAGAGCCGGTTGACCGGCCGATCCGCGGCAGAGTTCTTTCCCAGCGGCGCCCCGTTCACGAAATAGAGATCGGTCCGACCATCCCCATCGTAGTCGAAGGCGCAGACGCCGGAGCCCAGCGTCTCGGGCATGTACTTCTCCCGCGTGGCTCCCGTAAAGTGATGGAATAGGACTCCGGATCGCTCGCCCACTTCCTCGAAGAGGGCACCTGTTCCGGAAGGAGAGGGAGAAGGCGGTGAGTCGGAGACCGGTGAGGTTTCCTGTCGGCAGGCGCACGAACCGAGGAACCAGAGGGCCAGAACGGGCAGCGTGTGTCTCATGGGGTCTCCCGGCTCGGGGCAAGCGGCCTCGCCTGCTGCTCCAGCTCCTGGGCCAGCTCTCTCTCTTTCTCCGCCTCCGGTCGATGCAGCGCGTCGTAGGCCCGGGCCAGGGCCTGATGAGGTGCAGGGTCGGAGGGATCCAGTCGCGCGGCTTCGAGGAGATCGACCAAGGATCCCTCGGCATCGCCGGACGCCAGCAGGACCTCACCCCGAACCCGGCGCACCGCGGCATCGGAAGGGGCGAGCCTGAGGGCGCCATCCAAGTACTCCCGCGCCCGGGAGAGGTCCCCCTCAGCCAAGGCCGCCTCGCCCGCTTCCCGAAGCAGAATCGGGTTCTTTGGGTCGTGGCTCAGCGCGTCCTCGAAGCTCCGCAGCGCTTCCCGTGCTTTGCCGTTTTGCAAAAGCTGGAGGGCGCGCAGGCGATGGTAGCTGGCTTCGGCGCGCTGCTGGGCCTGCCGGCGCTGCTCGCGCTCCAGACGACCGGCCTCCCGCAGGGTTTCTTCCGAGAGCCTTCTTTGTCCCCCCTTTTGATAAGCCTTGGCGAGATCGAGTCGGGAGGGTAGATGCGAAGGGTCCAGTTCCACCGCACGCTTCAGGACGAGGATGGCCCCGTCGGGATCTCCCCGCAGCAGCTGCACCGATCCGAGGATCCTCACCGGCTCGGCGTCCCTCGGCGCGAGCTCGGACCAGCGGCGGGCGTCGGCCGCCGCCCCATTGAGATCTCCAAGCCTCAGGCGGATGCGACTTCGCAGCTCGCGGGCTTCCACCTCATCAGGAGAGCGCGCCAGGATCCAGTCCAGCTGCTTGCGGGCCTCCCGGTAGCTCGCTTCGAGGAAGGCGATACGCGCGAGCCGCGTGGAGGCGGCCAGATCACCCGGGCGGACGGAGAGCACCTCCCGGTAGGCCTGCTTGGCGCGGGCGTAGCGTCCGCATTTCAAGGCTGCCTCTCCCAGGAGGAAGGTGTCGTCGGGATTCCCGGGGCGGCGGATGGTCTCCAGCAGATCCAGAGCCTCGCGCGGTTCCCCCTCGCGGAGGAGTTTGAGGGCGCGGGCCCGGGTGCCGGACGACGAGTCGGCGGCTCCTGAACCCGAGTTGGGGCTCTTCCCGCAACCGCAGGCGATGCAAGCGACAATCAAGGAAGCGATTCCGGCCAGGGTTGAGAGTCTGAACCCCAGGTGAGCGGAAGGACGCATGACGGAATTATAGCGCGTTGGACCCGGTGCGCGCGGGTGTTAGAATGATCGCCGTGAAGCGACCCTTCGAGTTCCTTCTCGTTCTTCTTGTCTTCACCGCGTCCGCCTTCCAGGGTCTCTCTGCCGACACGACGGATCTGAAGACCGTCCTGGGGCGTATAGAGTCCTTCTACCGGAAATCTCCAGGGATCGTCGCCGATTTCACCCAGATTCTGGAGTCGCGCACCTTCCCCAAGCCGCAGGTCGAGGCGGGGATCGTCTCCCTGAAGCCCCCCGGGAAGATGCGCTGGGAGTACTCGATTCCTCGGGGAAAGGTGGCCGTCACCGACGGAACGAGGGCGTTCCTCTATCTCCCCGAGGACCGGGAGGTCCTGGTGGGGTCGGTCGAACAGCTGGACGCGGGGGCCATGCCCACTCGCCTGCTGCTGGGGCAGGTTTCCCTGGAGTCGGAGTTTCAGATAGAGGGAGAGATGGCGCGGGAGAACCCCGACCTCTGGATTCTGAAACTCACACCTCTGAAAGGCGACTTTCCCTACAATTCCTTGGTGCTGGAGGTGGCCCGGGAAAGCGGGGCCATCCGCTGCATCCGGATGTTGGATCCGCTCGGAAATCGCCTCGAGTATCGATTTGAACGGATCCGGGTGGTGAAAGATCTTCCTGAAAAGCTCTTCATCTATCGGATCCCTCGGGGGGTCGAGATCCAGACGTTCGGCGAGGCTCCGGCGCCGAGGCCGGCGTCGCCTTGATCTGGCCGAAAGCCCGATGCTAAGATGCGCCCCTCTTTTCATCGCTTGAAGGCGGGCGTGCCATGGCGCAGGAAAACTCCTTCGACATCGTCTGCAAAGTGGATCTGCAAGAGGTGGACAACGCCATCCAGCAGGTGACGAAGGAGATCCGGACCCGCTACGATTTCAAAGGAAGCAAGAGCGACGTGCGGCGGGAAGACTTTGAGATTCACCTGCTCGCTGACGACGATTACAAACGGCGCAGCCTGATGGAGATGCTCAACCAGCGCCTGGCAGCCCGCAAGGTCTCCTTGAAGTGCCTCACCCTCGGCAAACCCGAAGAGGCCGCCGGCGGCGCCTTACGCCAGACCATCACCCTCCAACAGGGAATCCCGACGGAGCAGGCCAGGGAGATTGTGAAGATCATCAAGGGCACCGGCAAGAAAGTGCAGGCGGCCATTCAAGGGGACCTGGTCAGGGTGCGAGGGAAGAGCCGGAACGATCTTCAGTCCATCATGCAGATCCTCCGCTCCAGCTCCCTTTCCGTCGAGATGCAATTCGAAAACTATCGCTAGGGGGCTGTATGCGCCGACGGGAAAGGTTGGGCGGAGCGGGAACGTTTGCGATGTTTCTGGCCCTCGCGTCCGCGATGGCCGCCCAGGTGCCGGGGGCGCGGGCCGAGGTCGTGATTCGGGGAACCTTGCGGGACCAGGCCGGCGCGCCTCTCGTCGGCTATCCGGTCCGGCTCCTCAAGACCAAGACCACCCTGCGGCTCCTCCACTTCAGCACCGGCAGCCGCCAGGTGGAATACGGCCGCACCGACACCGATTCCCAGGGCGGTTACGAGCTAAAAGTCGCGGCCGATCCCAAGTTCGATTACTTCTACCTTCGCTTCTACGATCCGAAGAGCTTCGATCCGGTCCGCTACAGCGTTCCTGCGGATGTGGACATCACCAAGTCCTTCAAGACGAAAGCTGAAGTGGCGGTGGACGCCGTCATCAAGGATCACCCCGATTGGTCCAAGGTCCAGGCACTTCTGGCCGAATTCGGTCCCGGCTCCAACCGCGGGAAGATTCTCAGGAGCCTGGGGCTTCCGGAGCGGCGTCAGACCTTCGCGGACGTCCCGGCAAGGGAGAACTGGTGGTACTACGCCAAGGGGATCTGCTACCAGCTGCAGGGCGACCAAGTAATGAAGATTCGGAATTTCGACCCGGTCCTCCCGCCGCGGCCGTCGGCCTGAGGCGGGAGGAAGCCTGAGGAGGCGACGTTGAAGGAGCTGACCCGAACCGCGCCAGGAAACCTGATCTTCTCCGACATCCTGGGGCTGGTGGGGCCCAAGCTTGCCGCCGTGGAGGCGGAAGTGGTCCGCAACCTCCATTCGGAGATCGGCATCATCGACGAACTGGGGACCTATCTCTCCAGTGGGGGCGGCAAGCGGGTGCGTCCCCTCCTCCTCCTCTTGTCAGCGCAGATGGCGGGGTACCGGGGGGAGCGGGACGTCCTCTTCGCCTCCGTTTTCGAGTTCATCCACACCGCCACGCTGGTGCACGACGACGTCATCGACGGCGCCACCATCCGGCGGGGCCGCTCCTCCATGAACGCGGCCTGGGGGAATAGCCTCACGGTCCTGCTGGGCGATTATCTGTATATCAAATCCATGTCCATGGCCCTCACCGCTGACGACCTGGGGATCATCAAGATTCTGGCCGACATCACCTTGAGAATGATCGAGGGAGAGCTCCTCCAACAAAAGCGCCTGGGCGAGATTGGAGTCTCGGCCGACGAGCACCTGGAGATCATCCGACGCAAGACCGCGTGCCTCTTCTCTGGATGCAGCCTCGTGGGCGGAGTGCTCGCAGGAGTGGGTCCGGCGCGGGAGGCGGCTCTTGAAAGCTACGGCCTGAATCTCGGCATGGCCTTCCAGCTCGTGGACGACATGCTGGACTTCACCTCGGACGAGAAGACTCTGGGTAAACCGGTGGGATCGGATCTGCGGGAGGGGAAGGTGACCCTACCCTTGATCTATCTCCTGGAGATGGGCAATCCCGAGCACCGCTCGAAGGTGGTAACGGTGCTCGAGGACCGGGACTTCTCCCGGGTGGACAGCGGGGAAATCGTGGATCTTGTCAAGCAGCATGGGACCCTGGAACGAACCCGGGACCTGGCCCGCCGATACGGGGAGCGAGCCCGGATGGAGTTGCGCCCCTTTCCGGATAACCTGGCCCGCAGGGCCCTCGAGACCGTGCCCGAGCTAATCCTTTCCCGAGACCGCTAAAGTATTCCTTTAGCTTTCTGGCTTTCCCGCAGCTACCATTCCTTGTGAATCATCCCGTAAATCCCCACCAGATCCTGCGTTCCATTCTTTACAGACCCTTCGCTTTCCGCTAGAATCGCGCGCCGAAGCGGCAAAGGTCCGTCCCGCCGGCAACGCGCGGCCCTGCCGCCTTAATGGGAGCCCGATGTTCACGCTCGATCGCATGGAAATTCATGGCTTCAAGTCCTTTTTCTCCCGGACGGCCTTCGAGTTTCGGCCGGGCATCATTGCCGTAGTGGGTCCCAATGGCTGCGGGAAGAGCAACATCGGCGATGCCATATCCTGGGTGTTGGGAGATCAGAGCCCCCGCTCGCTGCGGGCCGATCGCATGTCGGACGTCATTTTCAATGGAAGCGAGAGCCGCAGACCGCTCGGGATGGCGGAGGTCACCCTGAAATTCATGCGGACCAACGGCGGTCCCGCGCCTGCGGAGGAATTCGTGGTGACCCGGCGCCTCTACAGGGATGGGAACAGCGAATACTGCCTGAACGGAGCGCGTTGCCGCCTGAAGGACATTCAGGAGATGCTCCTGCGTTCCCAAGTCGGGTCGCGACTCTATTCGGTCATCGAACAGGGAAAGGTGGACCTGATCCTGACCGCCCGTCCGAAGGATCGTCGCGGCCTGTTCGAGGAAGCGGCGGGCATTTTGGGCTACAAAGCGAAGCGACGCGTAGCCCTGGGGAAGCTCGAGGCGACCCAGGCCAATCTGCTGCGCATCCACGACATTCTCACGGAGGTCGCGAAGCAGGCGGCCTCGCTGCGGCGTCAGGTAGCCAAGGCCCGGAGATACCGGCGACTCCAGGAGACCATCCGCTCCCGCCGCGGTGTGCTGCTCCGTTCCCGGCTCACAGAGCTGGAGCGGGACGCCGAGGAAGCCGGTGCCGCAAGGCGCGTGTTGGCGGACCAGGAGGCGGAGCTGGCCGCAGCGGCCGGGAGGAGCGATGCCGAGGTGGAGCGGCTCCGGTTCCGGTGCGAGGAGGGGGAAGCGGAGATCCGACGCCGCCGCGATCGACTCAACGATCTGGCGCGGGCCGTCGATCGGGACCGGATGCAGCTGGAGCGATCGAAGGAACAGAAAGAGGAGTCGCTGCGGGCCATCCTCCGTTGGGGCGGCGAGGCCACGGAGATCAGCGGCAGGGTGGCGGAGCGGGAGGCCGATCTGTCCCGGCGCGCCGCGCAGCTGGAGGAGGCGTCACGCGGTCTGCAGGGACTGGAACAGGCTCTTCTGCAGAAGGAAGAAGATCAGCGCAACCGCAGCGAAGCAGTGGAAGAGGCCGAGCGCGCGGGTGAGTCGTCGCGTGCGGCCCTGCTCGCGACTCTGGATCGCCTGGCGGAAGCGCGCGGCCGCAGGGAGAGGATCGAGCAGGATCTGCAGCGTCTCATGGCCAGGCGAGAGGAGCTCCGGAAGGAGTTCGACGCAGCCGGTCAGGAGCGCGAAGGGAAGCAGGTCGAGCAGGAAGAGATGGCCGTTCTCGTCAGCGCCCGCACCTCGGAGCTGGAGGGGGCAGGGCGGGATCGGGAGGTAGCGGAGCGGGCCCTGGCTGCAGAACAGGCGGCATTGGAGCAACTCGCCGCGGACAGGGAAGGGCTGGCGGGCACCGTCGCGCAGATGGAGGAGCGTCTTCGGGCATTGGAGGAAGCGGAGAGCGGCGGAGAAGGGGAGGCGGTGGCGAACATCCTGGCCCTCGCTTTGGAGGGTCGTCTGAGCGCGCGGGGCCGAGCCGCCGACGCGCTGGAAGTGGAGCCACCATGGCTTCCCTCGGTGGAGGCGGCGCTGAAGGACCTCCTCGGAGCCGTGGTCGTGGAGGACGCGTCGGACATTCTCGCGGGGGTCCGGCACCTGAGGGAGAGTGCCCGGGGACGCTGTGCGTTTCTGCTGGCAGGCGAGCCCGGCGCCGGGCTCCCCTCCCCCCCGCAGGCGCTGCTCTCCGATTCCCGTTGTCTGGGACCGCTCGAGGGGAAGGTGAACCCGCGGGGGAAGCTCGGCGCGGCCATCGAGGAAGCGCTGCACCGCACCCTCCTGGTGGAGGATCTCGCCGATGCTCTGGAACTTCACGCGCGCTTTCCGGAGTGGAGTTTCGTCACGGTGAAGGGCGACCTAGTCTACCCGCTAGGACTCGTGGAGGGCGGCGCGGGCGGGTCCGAGGGGAGAGGAGTCCTCTCACGACGCCACCGCCAGGGTGATCTGACCCGCAAACTCTCGGAGACCCGCGAAAGACGGGCGCGGCTGGAGGCGGAGCGGGAGCGGCTGGAGGCGAGCCGACAAAGCACCGGCGAGCGATTGGCCGCGTTGGAAGAGCGCCTTCGGGGAAAGGACCGCGATCGGGTTGAGGCCTGCCTGCGTCTGGCCCAAATCGAGGCAGAGGTCCGTCGCGCCCAGCGGACATGCGAGGTGGCAGGGGAGGAGCGCGAGCGATTGGAAGCCGAGGCGCGCTCGCTGGAGTCGGAGAAAACTGAGCTCTCTCCGATCCTGACCGCGGCAGAGGAGGGCCGGAAGGAGCTGGAGGAGAGAATTGCCGCTGCCGCGGGGTGCGTGGCCTCACGCCGTGAAACCATGACTGCCGGTGCGGAGTCGTTGGGGGCCTTCCGCTCGGAGGTTACCGCGGAGCGCGAGAAGATTCGCCGCGAGGGAGAAACCCTGGCTTCTTGGACCCAGGCAGCCATGGAGGAGCGAGAGAGGCTGAAGCGGGCGCGCAGCGAAGCGAGCTCGGCCTCCGACCTGGTGCAGGCGCTGGAAGCTTCTCTGGCCTCTCTGGCGGACTCGTTGCAGCGCGCCGAGGAGGAACGGTCCGAGCTGGCGGCGCGGGTCGAGGCCATGGAGATGGAGGCCGCCACCGGAAAGAACGACCTGTCAGTGGCTCAGCAGCAGGAGAGGGCCGCCCGCGCCGCGCTGGAGGGGATGAGGGGGCGCTCCTCGGAGGCGGAGGTGGAGCTGGCACGACTGGAGGTGGAGCTGAAGCACCTGGAGTTGGCCGCCCGCGAGGAGATGGGTGTGTCCCTGGATGAGCTGCGGAAGCTCCCGCTTCCGGAGGCGGAGTTCTCACCGGCGCAGATCGAGGGGGAGATCGCTGAGCTGAAGGGGCGGCTCGAGCACCTGGGCCCGGTCAATCTCGCGGCGCTCGAGCAGTACGAGGAGATGGAACAGCGCCACCTCTTCCTGGCCAAACAGAAGAAAGATCTGGAAGACTCCATCGCTTCCCTCAACGAAACCATCCGGAAGATCAATCGCACGTCGCGGGAAAAGTTCCTGGAGGCTTTCGAGAGGATTCAGGAGGGGTTCAACCGAAGTTTCATCACGCTGTTCGGGGGTGGGAGGGCGGAGTTGCGGCTCCTGGAAGACGAGGACGTTCTGGAGTGTGGCATCGAGATCATCGCTTCCCCTCCCGGCAAGCGCCTGCAGAACATTTCGCTGCTGTCGGGTGGGGAGAAGGCCATGACGGCGGTGGCGCTGCTGTTCGCGCTGTTTCGCTATCGCCCCTCCCCATTCTGCGTACTGGACGAAGTGGACGCGCCCCTGGACGAAGCCAATGTGGGACGCTTCACCCGCATGCTGCGGGAGCTTACGCCGGAGACCCAGTTCATCCTCATCACCCACAACCGCCGCTCCATGGAGGCGGCGGACCTGCTCTACGGCATTACCATGGAAGAGCCGGGTGTCTCGAAAGTGGTCTCCATGCGCCTGGACAATTAGGCTCGCTTCCGCGCGCCCCCCAAGGCGAAAGTCCGCGGGGAATCGTCGAAAGGAACTTTCGGAAGCGGGGGCGGAATCTCACCCGATGTCAAGCCGGGGTTTCCACCGAGAGAAGCTCTCCACCCGAGGGAGTCACGGCCACGTCGTCCTCCAGCCGGACGCCGAATTCGCGCGGCAGGTAGATTCCCGGTTCCACGGTGACGGTCATCCCCGCCTCGAGAAGCGTCTCGTTTCCCGCCACCAGGTAGGGCGGCTCGTGGCCGTCCAGACCCAGACCGTGTCCAAGACGGTGGGTGAAGGCTCGGGCGTAGCCGGCCCTGCGGATGACCGAGCGGGCCGCCTCGTCGACCATCGAGGCCGGAATCCCCGAACGGGCGGCTCGGAATCCCGCTTCCTGAGCCTCCTTCACGATCTCATAAACCGGTTGAAACTTCTCCGGAGGCCGGCCGAAGGCGACGGTTCGCGACACGTCGGAGTGGTAGCCGTGCACCAGGACTCCCATATCAAAGAGCACCACATCTCCCGCACGGAGCTTCGCGCTTCCCGCCGGGGAATGGGGGATAGCCGAGTCCGGGCCGAACTGGACCAACCCTTCGAGGAGAAGACCCGACTCCAGCGCCATGGCTTGGGCGCGCCTTAGGAGCTCTTCTTCGGTCTGACCCTCCTTCATCTCCTCGAACAGCCTCCGGAAGATGCCCAGCGTTCGGCCAGCTCCCGCCCTGATGAGCGCGATCTCCTCCGGATCCTTTTTCATTCGAAAGGGAGCGAGCAGGGGCGTCGCGCTGGTGATGCGGGCCGCCGGAAGCCGGCGCTCAAGCGGCGCCAGATTGTCCAGCCAGGTCGTTCCTTCCACCGCCAGGATCGACGTGCGGCCGCCTTCCGAAAGGATGCGTGCGAGAGCGGCGATGGGATCCTCGGATTCCTCCCACGTCTTCAGCTCCCCCGGCAGCGCGGAGCCCTTGAGCCGGTCGGCCTCGAACGCGGGGCCCAGGCACCGGCTGCTTCCATCCCTTCGCAAGACCCAGGCAATGAGCCGCTCGCTACGCCCAAGGTCGGCCCCGGTGAGATAGAGCAGGTAAGACGAGGGGGTGACCAGGAGGGCATCGATCCCCTCGCGCCGCATCTTCTCAGCCACCTGCTCGCGCCGGCGGGCGTAGTTCCCGGCTGGAATGGGAGGTGGAAGCGGCGGTGGGGCCGTTTTGGGACTCTCGGCGGGAGACGGCGTGCGGGAGGAGGCCTCCCGACCACATCCGATCAAGGACCCCGCCGTGACGGCCATCCCCAGCGTCAGAAGATCCCGCCGCGATTTATCCAAGGGTTTCTCCGCCGGTGGGGTGCAACTCAGGCGAGAGAAAAATCTCCCGCATCTCCTCCCCTCGCTCCCTGAGGAACGATTTGGTGGAGCGGTAGCCGTAATCCAGGATCTGGACCCGGGAGGCGTAACTCAAGATGTGCTGAGCGAACAGCACCGTGTCCGAGCCGCCGGGTTCCACCAGGACGATCTTCGCCCAGGGATGGGAGACCCTCAGCCGCGCCACGATCATTTCCAGCTTCTCATGGCTATTGATGCGGGCGGCCTGGTCCCAGACATAGGAGATCCCCTTCTCGGCAATCCGGACGCAGCCGCCGGAGAAGGAGGGAATGCAGACCCGGCTCTGATCATTCTGAATGGGCACGATGGGATTCAAAACCAGGATGCGGTCGGCTCCCTGGTTGATGGCGATGTCGACGTGGGCGAGCTGGGCCGTTCCCCCGTCCACGTAGTCCACCCCGTCGATGGACACCGGCTCGAAGTAGAAGGGAAGGGCGGAGGACGCGGCGATCGCCCGGGAGATCGGAATGTCGCGCGACCCCTCGTCTCCGAACACGGTGCGCATGGGCAGGTCCAGGCTGATGGCCGGGACATAGAGTTCCTTCTTGAGCCCCCTGAAGGATGTGGCCAGATCCATCTGCTTGATCAGGGAATCCAGATAGCGGATGTAGTCCTTCATGGAGAAGAGTCCCGAGGGAAGGTTTTCCTGGAGCAGTCCCATCAGGCTCTGGAGGGAGAAGGGCGTCCGGTGCTTCCGGTAGTAACGGTAGACGGCCGGAAGCATCGCCAGGCTCCGCCCCAAGCTGCGCCGAAAGTTTTCCCAGTCGAACCGAAAGATGTCCTCGTGGCGAAAGTTCAGGGGGTGCTTCTGGCTGGTGGCGATGATGTCCATGACGTTCGCGGGGCCCACGCCGTTGGCCAGGAGCATGCCCACCACCGCGCCCGCGCTGGTGCCGATGTAGCAGTCGAAGTCCAGAGACGAGAAGGCGCCTTCGAAGAAATCGTCGAAAGCCCTCAGGCAGCCGAACTCGTACATGGCGCCGGTGATGCCTCCGCCCACCAGCACCAGGGCCCGTTTCCCCTCCCGTCGCACTGCCGGCGCCGGCGTCATGGCGTTCCTCCCGGCGCGACGAGCTCGCCGATGGCTACGACCTGATCTTCCTTGAACCCGATCATGCGGGTCCCAACCACCCGGGAGCTCAGCGTTACGGGCAGGGTAGCCCGATGGCCCGACTGGATAGCGACGTCGCGCCGCTCGTCGCTCCCCAGCACATGCCACTCGGGGCCGGCCTTGGCGGCCACACCCACCACCAGACGGTGGGTTCCCTCCGGAATCTCCAGGGTGAGGGTGTCGGGCAGATTCAGCGCCATCACTTCGAACCCGTGACTCTTCCCGGGACGGCTCCCGGCACGAAACAGGAGCTTCTGGTGGCGCACGAAGTCTTTCAGCTCCGTCTGGTCCTGCCAATGGTCCGGCACATGCTCGGGGCTGGAGCAGAGGACGAAGAAAGCGAGATCTTCCACCGGCGAACGCTGCAGCATCCCCATCTCGTTGGCCGCCCATCGCGGGGTCTTCCGGATTACCTCGAAGGCCACCGGAGCGACGGCCTTCGCCCCCGGGGATCCCGAGGCGAGTCTTATCTCCAGGAGCCCCTTGGCAAGGTTCGATGCTGACCCCGCCGGGGCCGGGGTCGCTTCGGGAAGACGACTGCGCATGGCGGCGACGATTCTCTCTGAAACGCCGGCTCGCTGAAGCTCCCGGACGATGTCAGGTTCCAGGTCGAACGCGACCCGCGGGGCGGAGGTGATGGTGCGCACGATCTCCGGCTCGGGCACGCCTTGCATCACCATCCGGACGACCCCTTCATTGTCCAGGGGCTGGTCGGGAGCCGCGGCTCGCGGGGTCGCGGCGGACCACAGCGCCAGAGCCAGAAGGGTCCACCCGTGCCGGCCGGAAGATCTCACCTACGTCTCGAGGACCAGGCCGTCGTAGGCCAGGTGGATGGAAGGGGGGAGAGTCTCCTCGGTCGTCCGATGCTCGATGTCGTGGCTCATGTGCACGAGGTAGGCGAGCTTAGGCTTTAAGTCGGCCAGCAGCGCCAGAGTTTCGGGAAGCGAAAAGTGAGTGGGATGCGGCGTCGGCCGGAGAGCATCCATCACCAAGACTTCCAAACCTTCCAGAGTGCGGAGAGAAGCGGGCGGGATGCGGTTGCAGTCGGTGCAATAGGCGAAACTCCCGATCCGGTAGCCGAAGACTTCCAGATCGCCATGCCACAAGGGCACCGGCACCACCTGAACCCCGAAGAGATCAAAGGGTACTCCCACCGCCCGTAGATCCAGGCGAGGTTTGCCGCCTCCCTCTTGGGTGTCGGCGAAGGCGTACCAGAAAGTCCTTCGGAGATCCTCCAGGGTCCCGGCGCTGCCGTAGACAGGGAGATCGGCTCTCTGGCGAAAGTTGTAGATCCTCAGGTCGTCCAGTCCCATGACATGATCCGCGTGACAGTGGGTGTACAGGACGGCATCGAGGTGATCGATCCGATGCCGGAGGGCCTGTTGTCGGAAGTCGCTGGAGGAGTCCACCAGAATCTTGCGCGCGTCCCATTCCAGAAGAATGGAGGGACGGAGCCGCCGATTGCGGGGATCGTCGGAAACGCAGACGCGACAACTGCAACCGATGACAGGCACGCCGGTAGAGGTCCCGGTTCCCAGAAAAGTGACTTTCATGCATGGAGTCCCAGGCGACGCCGATCGCCTTCCGGCGAGGAGGCGGCCGGGTCGGGGCGCCGCCAGGTCATTCTATCAGAGGATCTAAAGGATGATGGCGCGCAGAATCTCCCGAGCCGCGAGGCTCGGGTTCTCGGCGCCGGTGATGGGCCGTCCAACGACCAGATAGTCCGCGCCCGCTTCCACCGCCTCCCGCGGCGTGAGCGTCCGTGACTGATCGTCGGCGGAAGAGCCCTCCGGTCGAATGCCCGGGGTGACGAGAATGAAATCGGGGCCCAGCTTGGAGCGCAGAGCCGCGAGCTCCCGCGGGGACGCCACGACTCCGTCCAGACCGGCATCCTTCCCCAACGCCGCCAGGGTCAGCACTTGCTCCAAGGGAGTGCGCTGCAGGCCCAGAGAGGCGAGCGACTCCTCACCGAGGCTCGTGAGAAGGGTGATTCCCAAGAGGACAGGGCGCTGAATCCGGTTCAGGGAGCAGACCGCCTCCACCTCATCCACCGCCCGGCGGACCATGGTCGCCCCCCCCGAGAGGTGCACATCTAGCATGCTGACCCCCAGGCGCGCCGCTTCCGCCGAAGCCCGCGCCACCGTGTTGGGGATGTCGTGGTATTTGAGGTCGAGAAAGATTTCGGCACCAAGGTCTTTGAGATCTTTCACGATGGAAGGTCCGACCGCCGTGTACAGCTCCAGGCCGACCTTGAAGAGGGAGATTTGCCCTCGGAGGGTCCGGACCAAGCCTAAGGCCCGGTCCCGGGAGGCGGTGTCCAAAGCCACGATGAGCTCGGCGCGGCGCTTCATGGTCCGCAGATTCTCACAGAATCACCCCGCCGTGGCAAGAGAGCTGGGGAGAAGCAGGCCGGCCCGTGACCCTCCTCGACGCTGGCGAACCGAGCAGGGGTTCAGCTCCCTGAGTTGCAAGTCAGTTTCCCCGGGTTCCTCCGGAACCGTTTGCGCCCCCGACGCCTTATCTTGGAACTCATCGAGCCGTGAAGCCGAAATCACCTTCCTCTCGGGTGCATCAAGGAACCGGCGGACCTCAATCGCAAAGCTGTCCGCCAGGGTCGTCGACGTCGTCGACAGGGTCGCCGCACTGAAGCAGGGATCAGCAGCGCCCTCGGGCCCCGCTCTTTTCCGGCAGCTGCCGCACGGAGCCTTGACCGCCCTCGCCCCGGTCCCGATAATGCTTGTCATGCATCCAAGATGGGTCGCGGGAATGGTCCTGACCCTGGCCGCGGCGGGGCTGGCGGGATGGGGTTTCTTCCGGGCGCGCGAGCGGCACGGAGTCAATCCGGAGAGCGCCCAGGGCGCGGACATCCGGGTGGTCTCCAAAGGGGAGCCGCTCAACCTGCGGGATTATCTGGTGCCGGGCAAGTATACCTTGTTCGATTACTACGCCGACTGGTGCCCGCCTTGCCGCCAACTCTCCCCGCGGCTTGAAAACCTCGCCCGGCATCATTCCAATCTGGCGTTGCGCAAGATCGACATCGTGAGCTGGAGCCATCCCGTGGCCCGACAACAGGGCGTGACCGACCTGCCGTATCTGCGGCTCTACGATCCGGCGGGGCGGTTGGTGGGGGAGGGGGACGCGGCTCTGGACGGGCTGAAGCGGCTCTTCGGACTCAAAGATCCTCCTGATTTGATGTAGCTCAGCTAGGCCGCGCTTTCACCAGGGCTGCCTTCCGAGGCAATGCCTTGCCCACCACTTCAATCTGCACCCGGATCACCCCCGGACCGTTGGCGCCGAGCGCCTTGGCGGCCGCGTACGACAAATCCAGGATTCTTCCCTTCAGAAAGGGGCCCCGGTCGTTGATCCGTACCGTGGCGGCCCTCCCGTTGTATAGATTGGTGACCTTGACCAGGGTGTTGAAGGGGAGCTGCTGGTGCGCGGCCGTGAGGCGGAGCATGTTATAGCGCTCGCCGTTGGCCGTGGTCTTCCCGTGAAAATCGGGGCCGTACCAGGAGGCTTCTCCCTCCTGGCGGAAGGTGGACCAGTCGACAGGCTGCTTCATGGGGGCGGTGGCGCAGGCGGTCGCGAGCAGGGCGCAGAGCCCGCCAGCGAGTGGCAGGAGAGGGCGGCGCGGGATAGAAGGCAAGGTCACCTCCGCGTCAGGGGAGAATTCAAGTGGAGAAATCCTGGAGAGAGTCCGTCCGTTTCAGGGATCCCACCAGATCGTTCACATCCTCGATGCGCATGCGGTGCAGGACTTCCACGATCCCGTCCAGGATCTTTATGGAGGAGGCGGGGTCGACAAAGTTGGCGGTCCCCACCTGAATGGCCCGCGCCCCCACCAGCATGAACTCCAAAGCGTCGGTGGCGTTCATGATTCCCCCCATCCCGATGACTGGCACTTTCATTTCCCGGCAGACGCGGTGCACCAGGTAGAGAGCCTGGGGCTTGATGGCGGGACCCGACACGCCCCCCACGCCGTTGGCCAGCACCAGCTTCCGGTGCTCCAAGTTTACCGCGATGCCCAGAAAGGTGTTCACCAGCGACAGGATGTCTGCGCCGGAATCCATGGCCGCCCGGGCGATGTCCACGATGTCCGTGACGTTGGGCGTGAGCTTCACGATGAGGGGAAGGGACGTGACCTTCCGCACGGCGGATACCACCCGTCGCGTGCCATCGGGATCGCACCCGAAGACCCTGCCCCCCCGCTCGGTGTTGGGGCAGGAAATGT
>QHVQ01000022.1 GCA_003222305.1 Acidobacteriota bacterium
ATGCAGAATCTGGTGAATTACTTCGCCGAGAGCATCCGGGAACGGCAGGCCATCGACCTGCCCGGGGGCCACGCGAAGGTGAGCCTCATCGACACCCGGGACATCGCGGACGTGGCGGCGAGAGCGCTCTCCGATCCGGGCCATGGAGGCCGGGCCTATGATCTGAGCGGACCCGAGTCCCTCAGCTATCCTCAGATGGCCCATACCCTCTCGGTGGTCCTGGGCAAGCGCGTCACCTACTCGGACATCCCCGAGGCCGATTTCAAGAGGGGGGTGATGGAGCGGGGCGCGCCCGAGTGGATGGCGGATGGGTTCATCGAATTCCAGCGCTACTCCATGCAGGGGCTGGCCTCGGACGTGCTGGGATCGGTCCAGCAGATACTCGGGCGTCGGGCCACCTCCTTCGAGCGATTCGTCCGGCACCACGCCAGGGTCTTTCGGCAAGATCAAAGGGAGGCGCTATGACCTGGATTCGCACCGTGCCACTCGCCGAGGCCGACGAGAAGCTGCGGAGGGCGTTGGAGGCGCAGCAAGAGCTTTATCCGGCGGAATACGCCGTCCCGGTCCATCCCGAGGCCGACCCCGTGGCAGGCATCGTGGCCTCCCATTCGCTGATTCCCGAAGCCCTGTACCACGCCTTCGCCACTTTCGGCGTCCTCATGGACCCGGAGCTTCCCCTGTCACGGCGGCAGCACGAGATGATTACCACCGTGGTCTCGGTGACGAACCGGTGCGTCTACTGAATCGATTCCCACGCAGAGTTTCTGCGTCGGGTCACGCTGGATGAAGCGCTGGTGAGAGCCCTGCGGGAGGACTACACGCGAGCCCCGCTCTCTGTGCAGGACCGGGCCATGCTGGACTACGTTGTCCAGGTCACGAGCGACGCGACGAAAATCTCCCGCCGGGATCTGGATTCCTTGCGCTCGACGGGATTCGCAGATAAGGCGATTCTCCAGATCACTCTGATCGCTTCCTGGTTCAATTACATCAATCGCGTGGCCGATGCCCTGGGCGTCGGGCGCGACGGAGAGAGTGCATGAACATCGACATCCGCTACCAACCCGCCTACTCCTTGGCCATCGTGGGGCTTGCCGCCGGCGAGTCGATCCAGGCGGAAGCCGGGGCCATGGTGAGCATGTCTACCAATCTGGAGGTGGATACCTCCATGAAAGGGGGCATGCTGGGGGCACTCACCCGCTCGGTCCTGGGTGGAGAGACCCTCTTCGCAAACACCTTCACCTCTCGGGGGGGTCCCGGGGAGATCACCCTCGCCCCTTCGCTGCCCGGCGACATCGCCACGCTCCCGCTCACGGGCGGCACGCTCTACGTCCAGTCCGGCTCTTTCCTGGCGAGCGCCCCGGAGATCAACCTGGACTTGAAATGGGGTGGCGCCAAGACCTTCTTCGGCTCCGAAGGGCTCTTTCTGCTCCGGGCCTCCGGGACGGGACCTATCATCCTCTGCTCGTACGGCGCCATTCATAAGGTCCCGCTGGACGGACGGCGGTCCTACATCTGCGACACCGGACACGTGGTGGCTTTCACCGAAGGACTGAACTTCGACGTGCGCCGGGTGGGGAATTGGAAGTCGACGCTGCTCTCCGGCGAGGGACTCGTCTGCGAATTTCGCGGAGCCGGGGACCTCTTCCTGCAGACCCGCTCCACCCAGGCGTTCCTCTCCTGGCTCATTCCGCGCATCCCGGGTCGAAGCGGCGGGGGCGGGAGTGCCGCCGGCGGGATCCTGGGCAACATTCTGCGAGGAGATTGACCCGAGGGGCCGCCATGAACAGCTCGTCGCCCCTTCTCGAGAACATCTCCGACACCGCGCGGTGGGTGGCCATGTATCGGGCGCTCGAGTCCGATCGCCCCGACGCCCATTTCCGGGACCCCTACGCCCGCCTATTGGCCGGAGAGCAGGGGGAGGAAATGGCTCGCCGGCTTCCGGGCTTTCGCTTCGGCTCCTGGCCGATGGTGGTACGCACCTGCGTCTTCGACGAGCTGCTCCTGCGCTGCGTCGAACGGGACGGCGCCGATCTGGTGCTCAATCTCGCCGCCGGATTGGACACCCGCCCCTATCGGCTTCCCCTGCCGGCGGACCTGCGCTGGGTGGAAGTGGACTTGCCGGCTGTCCTCGATTACAAGGACGCGAAGCTGAAGGACGAGCGGCCCCACTGCCTGCGGGAATCGGTCAGGCTGGACCTGAACGATGTCGAGGGGCGCCGCGCGCTCTTCAGCCGCCTCGGCGCGGTGGCGAAGAAGGCGGTCGCCGTCAGCGAGGGGCTTCTCGTCTACCTCAGCGCCGAGCAGGTGGGAGCCCTGGCCGACGATCTTCACGCCCCCGGAAGCTTCCGGTGGTGGATCATCGATCTGGCGTCGCCGGTGCTCCTGAAGCGCCTGCAGAAGACTTACGGACCCAGCCTGGCGGGAGCCAATGCCGTCATGCAGTTCGCTCCCCCGGAGGGGACCGAGTTCTTCCGCAGGCACGGCTGGAAGGAGGCGGAGTTCCGCTCGACCTGGGAGGAGGCCCACCGACTCAAACGGGAGATGCCCCTGGCCTGGCTCTTCCGGTTCATGGCGCGCTTCGCCTCCGCCCAGCGTCGCGAGATGTTCCGCCGCATGGGCGCCATGGTCCTCTTGGAGCGGGAATAATGGGTTGTCGCCCGCCTGGCCCGGCGCGAGGAACCGTAAGGGGCTGCCACGACCGAGCGCCGAGTGTGATGTCCGGCGGCTGCCTGCCGCTCAGGGGGCGCGATGGCCATCGGTGTCCCCAATCCGCAGCAAATGACTCAGCGGCACCCATCCCTTGCGGCTGGGTCCTGCCTCCACCCAGGCCCACCCCAGCAGCTCTTCGACGATTGTCACAGCCTCTCCAGCGCTCACCGTGAGCTCCTGCGCGGTGAATGCTCGTGACGCCCTGCCCTGCGTCCCCTCGATGGCCAGGCTCTCCTCGGGCACCCACCCGCTCTTACCCGTGCGCTTTGAGGTGGTCCAAACCCAGCCGGGATATTCGGGATCGAATTTGCCGACCTGCACGACGTCCCCTGGCACCATCGCGATCGGGTCGGGATACTGCGCGACGTAATCCTTCAGCACACGGGCCGACGAGCGCGACGCTCCGGTCACTCTGCACCTCGTGAACGATTCGATACTCGACGAAGTGATCGCGCCGAACGCTCCCCACCGGAAGCCGCGGGCCACGCTGCTCGAGACGGGTCGTCGGTCATGCCGGTCTCACCCCAGCCTCCTGGAACAGGGTGGAGGCGGAACGGAGCAAGTAGCGCAACAGCGACGGACTACGGGCCAAGGAGCGTACGGCCGGGACGAAAACAGAAGAGGGAGGCAACCACTGCGGCAGCGAGAGGAGGAGGGCCGCCGTCCGCGTGGGGATCATGGAACGTCTATTGGCCGGTCGCCTTCGCCGTTCATATTCCACGAGCAAGTCGCGAGAGCCACGTAAGGCCAATTCGGCCAAGACGCAGGCGTCCGCGACCGACATGTTGGCTCCTTGGCCGCCGGCCGGGCTGACCGGGTGTGCAGCGTCGCCCATCAGGAATGCGCCCTCCCCTCCGTCCGGCGGACGCGGACGAAATCGTGCGGCAAGCGCCGGTCCCGGATCACCTCCCGGACGGTGGGATCCGCGGCACAAAATCGGCTCCACGATGCTTCCGCGGACGGGGTCGCGTCAAAAACCCGTGAAAGCAGCGGCACCAGGCCGGCGCCTCTGGCGTTGGGAAGAGGCACTATCGCCAAACCGGCGATCCCGGAGGTTCGACGCTCGGCGTTCAACCAGAACCGGGCCGTGGCCGCGGGCACCGCTGCGGGCCAGGCACATTCGAAACAGACGAAATCCATTGGAAACTCTCTCGTCTGCATGTCGATGCCGCAGGCCTTCCGCACCAGCGATTGCGTGCCATCGTCACCGACCGTGTAGTGCGCCTCGATTTCACCTTCCTCTCGGGTGGCGGTATCCCGGATGCGGACGCCTGCGATCCGACCCTTCTCCTTCAGAATGGCGATCGCCTCCACGCCGCGACGCAGCTCGAAGGAGCCCAACCGCAGGAGGCTTTCACGAGTCTGGTTGGGGTTGGTGGAAAAGGGCTGGACGCCAGCGTCTCGCAAGAGGTCCGCGGTGATGAGGGGGACGATTCGCCGGCCGTCGTGAAACTCGACGCCCCGCAGCGGAAGCACGGCTTCCAGCTCCCAGACTTCTCTCGGACCCAGAGAGAAGAGTACCTCCATCGTCCGGGGCCAGAGAATCTCCGGCCGGACCCCTGGCGGCGGAGCACTGCTTCTTTCCAGCACCACGACCTGCTTTCCGCCGCGGCCGAGCAGCTCGGCCAGGACGGCGCCGCCGATGCCTCCACCCACCACAACGAAGTCGGTCGTCATCCGGATCCCGACGTGGGCCGACGCTTGCCGCTTAGCCGCCGGCCGTCCACTGGCCGGTCGGCTGGAAGGTCGGGCTGCTGAGTCTCCTCCCTGCCCGCACTCCATCGCCGTGCACACCAGGCAGTCGTTCGGCGGCTCATCGAGGCATGCATGCGACTTGGCCGATTCAAGCCGCGTGGGATCCTCGGCCGGGCCGCCGCCCTCCCTTCAAGAGCCCGTCTTCCAGCTCGCCTGGCGGGCGGCCAGGAACTCGTCCCCGGGCCGCCAGGAGGGAAGACGATCTTCCGAGGCGATGACCCAGCCGATGGCCCCGGAGATGCGCGCCAGCTTCACCAGTCCGGAGAAGTCCCAGGCGGGGTCGTACTCGTCGGAGGGGCGGTGATAACGGTTCTCGTTGTAATCCTCCCAGACCTTCTTCCCCCAAGCCGCGTCCTTTCCCTCGAACTTGTCCCCTTGATCGATGGAGACGGCGGGGACCCCCACCTTGGCGAAGTTGAAATGGTCCGAGCGGTAGTAGGAGCCCTGGCCGGGCTCTGGGTCCGGGACGTTCTTGAAGTCGTACTCCTTCTCCGCCCAGGTGATGATGGGACCCATCGTGGTCTTGTCACTCCCCAGAAAGGTGTACTCCATCGCCTTGCCGACCACCTGAATCCCGTCGATGTTCAAATCGGCCGCGATTTTTCCCGGCGGAAAGGTCGGGTGCGTGGCGTAGTACTGCGAGCCGCGCAGTCCCCCCTCCTCCGCAGCCGCGGCCATGAAGAGGATGGAGCGGGCGGGGCGAGCCCCGTGCGCCGCGGCCTCCAGGTAGGCATGAGCCAACTCCAGCAGGATGGAAACCCCTGAAGCGTTGTCCACCGCGCCGTTGAAGATATTGTCGCCCTTCTCGGACTTGCCGATTCCCAAATGGTCATAGTGGGCCGTGAAGATCACCGCCTCCCGGCTTTTCGATGGATCCGATCCCTCCAGGAGGCCCAGCACGTTCGCCGTCTCCACCGGGCGCACCTTCGAGAGAATGTGCGAGGTGACCGTGAGGCCCATGGGCAAGGGATGGAAGTCGCGCCTCGCTGCCGCTTCGCGCTCCTTGTCCAGGTCTTTTCCCGCCAGATGGAAGAGCTCTTTGGCCTTCGACTCGGTGATCCAAGATTCCAGCTTCAGGGCCCTCTCCCCGGGCGCCCGGCCCACGAAGGGCTGCTCCTTGGACCAGGAATTCTGCACCACGTTGAAGCCGTAGCCGGCCGAGGGAGTCGTGTGGATCAGGATCACCCCGTTGGCCCCCTTCTTGAGCCCCATCTCGAACTTGTAGGTCCAGCGGCCGTAATAGGTGAGCGCGGGCCCGCCGAAGAACTTCGGATCCGGCGAGGGAGGATCGTTCACCAGCATCAGAAGGGTCTTCCCTGCAACGTCGACTCCCTTGTAATCGTCCCAGCCAAACTCCGGGGCCACGATGCCGTATCCTACGAAGACCAGATCGGATTTCTGGTCGGTAGTCCTCTCCTCCGTTCGCGACCAGGCCACGTAATCCTCCAGAAACCTCATCGGGACGCTGCCGCGGGCGTTGGCCAGACCCAGCCTGGTCCCGCTCTCGGTGGTAATTCCCATGAGGGGAACCTTTTGATAATAGGTCCCGTCCGCGGCGCCCGGCTTGAGTCCCATGAGCTCGAACTGAGTGGCAATGTAGGAGGCCGCTACCTCTCCCCCCCGCTGACCGGTGCCTCTCCCCTCCAGCAGGTCGGAGGCCAGGAACTTCAAATGGGCCCGCATCCGGTCGCCGCTCATGGCGTCCAGGGCGCCCCGCGCCTTGCGGGGTACGGAATAGCTCCCCTGTTCGGCCGAGACCCCGCTCAGCGCCAGGATGGCAAAAAGCGACGACAGAATTGCGGTTCGGCGCATGGCGAGCCTCCCGAGGGATTGACGATGGAATGTGGAACGCGGCCCGCTGCGCGGTCCGCGGCGGGCGGGGATTATAGCATCGGCGCAGTAGGCTGTCCGGAGGCCGATTCAGGGGGGATGGACCAGGGGAACGAAACGCACGGGAAGCACCTCGCGGGTGTGCAGCTTTCCGTTCTGGTCCTTCTCGATGAGCTGCAGGCTCTGCACTGCGCCCGCGGGACCTACGGGGACCACCAGACGTCCACCCGTGGCGAGCTGCAAGAGCAAAGCGGGTGGGATGCGCTCCGGCGCGGCGGTCACCAGGATGAGATCGAAGGGCGATTCTTCGGGCCATCCTCCATAGCCGTCTCCCACCCTTCCTGTAACATTCTTGTACCCGAGCGAGCCCAGCCTCTCAGCGGCCTCTCTCCCCAGCGGCTCCAGAATCTCCACCGTGTACACCTCTCGCACGAGGCGAGAGAGAACCGCCGCCTGATACCCCGATCCGGTCCCCACCTCCAGGGCGCGATCCTCGGGAGCCGGACGGGCAAGCTCGGTCATCAGGGC
This sequence comes from Acidobacteriota bacterium, assembly GCA_003222305.1. Taxonomy (GTDB): domain Bacteria; phylum Acidobacteriota; class Polarisedimenticolia; order Gp22-AA2; family AA152; genus AA152. Next base: position 6,823 of record QHVQ01000022.1, read on the forward strand.
GACGATGTAGGGCTGGGAAATGGTCTGGCCTTCGCCGATGGGAAGCGGTCGGTCCTCGTAAGCCTGTTCCAGCAGCGATTCCGGCACGAAGCGGTGGCGAGGAACCTCGCGCAGGGCGGCAAGCACCCGGGGATCGCGCACTCCCCTTGCTTCGATCTGCCCGGCGACCATCAGGTCGCGCCGAACCTCCCAGTCCACTGTGTCGGGCGGGGCTTCGCGAGCCCCGCAGGAGAGGGACAGACCCGCACCCAAGACCGCGGAAAACGGGAGCGCAAGAAATCTTGGCAACCTACTGGACTCCGGATGGAGCTGGGGCGATATTGGAATCGCTGCATTTTACCGCCTCTCGGGGAATTCTCATGCGACGCATCCTGCGATCGATTCTCTTCGCGGCCCTGGCTCTGCTTCCGCTCCCCCCCTTCGCCTTCCCTCTGTCCTCCGACGACGCCGAGATCCTCGCCTCCGTTCAGGCAGCGCTGGATCGTTCCGAGGACCTGGGGGAACGGACCAGCCTGAAGATCAAGTGCGACGCCGGCATCCTCACCCTGGGAGGCACCGCCGACTCGTTGTACGCCCTCCGGCGCGCCGTCCGTCGAGCCGGAGAGATTCCCGGGATCCTGGACGTGGTGGTGATCGCCCTGGTCTCGCGCCACGGAGTTCCGGACTCTCAAATCCTCATCGATGTGCAGAATGCTCTGCGGATTCCCTCCTTCTCCTCCGGCGGCGTCCAGGCCTCCGTGAACAGCGGCCGGGTCCTCCTCACCGGAACCACCGGGTCGTACAGCCAGAAGCTGCTGGCGGAAAACGAAACCTCCAAGGTGATGGGGGTGGTGGACATTCAGAACCGGATTCGAGTCACCGCCGAGACCAATCTCGAGGAGCCGCAGCTGGCCCGGAGAGTTCTGTCCCAGCTGAGCGGCGGACTGACCGCCGTTCCCGGCAGATTCCAGGTCTCGATGAAAGGACAGGTGGCGACCCTTCGGGGCAAAGTCCCGCTTTACTTAAATCGAATCGAGGCCGAGGAGATGGCCCTCTCCGTGCCGGGAGTGGCAGAAGTGGACGACCGTCTCGTGGTGGACCCGAGCCTGGTGCCGTCTGCCGCCGCTTCAATAACCCCCTGAACTTCCCACATTCTTACCAACCCCGAAGCCAAAAAGTCGCTACAGTCAAGGGTTAACACCTAGCCTATCAAGCTAACACACTACAATTAAACCAGTTAGTCGATCCGCATCACTGTAACCCTCTGACATTGCTGTTTTTACAAATTAACAATATATTGACTCGCTGTGTACATATATGCGTCACAGTGATACCGACTTGTTACGAACGTTCACCAAGAGGGGGAAGCCGTGAGTCGAAGCCACGATTTGCAACGCAAGACCTCTGCTGCCGCCATGGCGCTCGCCCTGTGCGCCGGTTGGGTTTGGGCCGCCGGGCCTGAAATAAAAATTCAGCTACAGGGGAGCTACAAGCCAGCCGACAGGACGCAGGTCAAGTGGGCTGCACTCCAGGGCGACTCCAAGGTGGCTCCCGGCGATCGCCTCCTCTACAACCTGGAAATCGCCAACCAGGGTGATCGCGAGGCCAGAAATCCCGTCGCCTTCGGCCCCATCCCGGCGGGCACTGCCTTCGTGGCGGGCACCGCCAGCCAGGGCCACAATATCAAGGTGGATTACAGCATCGACGGCGGAAAGACTTATTCCGCCTCCCCGACCTTCACAACCCTCGGCAAGGACGGAAAGCCCCAGACGGTTCCGGCGCCGGTGGGACGGTACACCACCGTGCGTTGGATGTGGAACTCGGTATTGCCGGCCGGAGCGCAAGCCAGAGTGTCCTACCAGGTTCAGGTGAGGTGACATGATGAACAAATTCGCCATCGCCCTCCTCCTGACCTTGGGCCTGCAGGCCCTTGCTCCGTCCATCCTGGCTCAGTCCACCCCTGGCGGCACGGTGATCGTCAACCGCGCTTCCGCCACCTATTCGGACGGCACCAACAGCTTCACGACCCTGTCCAACACCGTCACCACCACGGTGGCCAACGTGGCCGGGATCTCCATCACCCCCGATGCCGGGGTGAACCCCGCAGTGGTCTCCGGTCAGAGTGGTGTGCTGTTTCAATTCACGCTGGTCAACACCGGTAACCTCACGGACAACTTTCTGTTCAAGGCCTCGGGGAGCAGCTTCCGGGCGGTAACCACCGGGACCACCACCGTCACCGTGACCCGGGCAGTCATTGACGTGGACAACAGCAGTTCCATCAGCGCGGGCGACACCGACATTCTGACCAACGGTGCCGACGTCACCTCCGCGAACGTGGCTCAAGGCGGGACTCTCATCGTTCTGGTGGAGCTCACGATCAACGCAGGCGCCACGGGTGGGGACACCCTCCAGGTGCTGTTGGGCGACCAGGCCAGCCAGGGTGCGAATCTCTCCGCCAACGAAGTGCGCACGGTGAATGTGACTCCCGTGAACGGGCGGCGCGAGGATCTCGGCGACATCACTGCCACCGTGGAGGACGATGCTGCGCTGGTCCTTACGAAGACGGTACCGGCAGGCCCCGTGGCCTTGGGCAGCAACATCGCCTACAGCCTCAGTCTTGCCAACAATGGCAGTCGGGCCGCCGGCGGCCAGAGCTTCAACGTGAACGGCGGGCCCCAGAGCGGGATTCTGGTTTCCGACCCCGTCCCGGCAGGAACTCATCTCCTGGGCGCTCCTGCCCCATCGGCACCGGCGGGCTACGTGGTGGTGTACACCCTCGCGGGGCTCACCACGGCTCCCTCCGCCGCCGCCTGGACTACCACGGCGCCGCCGCTTGCCACGGTGACGCGCCTCGGCTTCTTCGCGGCCGGGGGAAGCCTGGCCGCGGCTTCCAACGCCGGCCCTTTCACCTTCTCGGTGATCATCACCACCACCAACGCCACGAGCCCCATTGGCAATATCGCCGACGCCTTTGCCAAGAATTCCGTGGGCAGCAACATCACTGACCAATCGGGCGACGCGGTGGCCAACGTCGGAGATCAGAACGCCGATTTCACCGAGGGCGCCGCCCCGGGGAACGTGGACGGCGACGGCATCGTGCAGCTTACGCTGCTGATCCAATTAGGCGCTGCGCTGCTGGGCCCCAACGGGGTTCCGGGAGCCGTGAACACCACCAACAATGACGACTTTACCGATTTGTCGTCCGCGTCGGGGAACGGCTTGGCTCCCGGCGCCGCCACCACCGCCCCCGACACCCTGACCTTCACCAACTCGCTGCAGAATAGCGGCAACGCCAATGACACCTTCCGGATTACCGCACCGATCGTGCCCGGGGGATTCACCGTGAGCGTCGATCCCGACGGGGCCGGTCCGCTGCCCCCCACGCTGGTCTCGGGGGGAGGTTTCGTGGACATCGCCGTCTCCCTGGGCGCCACCGCCAATTTCACCACCAACGTCACGGCACCTTCCGGCACCACGGTATTGCAGGGATATACCACCGTGCTGCAAGCCGAGTCCGCGAACTCGCCCGGCACCACCAACCGTACCCGGGACAACTTTTTCCCGGGATTCGTGCGGGTGACCAAGACGTATCTGATCGACAACACGACCGGGGTGGGCGGCCCCCTGGACCCGGTTCCGGGTGCGGAGATCCGGTACGACATCGCCTACCTGAACGTGGCCAATTCCGCGAGCGGTTCCGGTAACGCCACGCTCACAGCGCTCAACCTGGTCATCACTGAGGACGGCTCCGCGGCACCCAACAACTGGGCTACCTCCACCACCCACCTGGCCGCCACGGCAACCCAGGGAACGGTGACGAACAACGCGCCGCTGAACACCATCTTCACCAACAACGTCGCTGCGCTGGCGCCGGGCGCGTCGGGATCGTTCACGATCCGGCGCACCATCCAGTAGTCCCTCGGGGAGAGGGGGCTGGGGAAATTCTCCGGCCCCCTCCAGGAGGAGATGGTCCTCACGGGATGGGCCCTCGGGGTCTATCCGATACCCCTCCCTTCTCGAAGGACCTTGGCCATGCCGAAACCGTCTCGCCAAGCGGGATGCTCCGGTTCGCGGGCAGGGACGCTTCTCTTGCTTGCCCTCGTCGCCTGCGTCGGGGGGGGCGTGGGGGGGACCGCGCTCGCCGCAGGCTCCGCCGGACAGGACCTGACCAACCGGGCCGTCGCTGCTCACACAATCGCCGGCGGCGGAAGCACCACCACCGTATCGAATCCGGTCTCCATCGCCGTGGCTCCCACGTCCGGAATTTCAGTGACCCCGGACGACTTGGGAATCTCCGGTTTCGTGCCGCCCTCAGCCGGCATCGTTCGGCGCTTTCTGGTCACCAACCTCGGCAATCGGGACGACGACTTTCGCGTGATGGCCGTCTCAATTTCGGCCCCGGCCACACTGGGGGGTGTATTCCTCGACCTGGACGGAAACGCGATTCTGGATGCCACCGATCCCCCGGTGACGGTGGGCTCCACGGCCTCCCCGCTGCTGCCTCCCGGCGGGAGTCTGGGAGTGCTGGTCGCCTACTCGGCGGCGGGGCTCCCTTCGGGGACACTGGTGGTGGCGGGCCTGACGGCCGAAACGTTGCAGCCCGGCTCCGCCAACGGCCTGGCGTCGGACACCGGGACCATCCTCGACCAAGTCGGAGGGGGCGTGGTCTTCAGCGATCCCACCAGTCCGGGCCAGCCTCCACTGAAAACCGTGAACGGCATGGCACGGATCAACGCCTCCCGGGGAAACCAGGTCCGGTTCGAGGCGGCCTTCGCCAACAGCGGCACCGCTCTCGCCACCCATGCCATCTTCACCGACTCGCTGGCCCCGGGACTCGACTACATAGCCGGGAGCCTGGAGCTGGACGGGGCTCCCCTCTCCGACGCTCCCGACCTGGATGCCGGAGAGTTTTCTGCGGCCACCGTGACGGTCCGCGTGGCGGTCATCGTCCCCGGCGAGACGCATACCGTCCGGTTCCGCTGCCGCATCGACCCGGGACTTGCCCCGGGACTCCTGCTGGTCAACGCGGCGCAGATCGCCGCAGACGGAGTGGCGGGGGTGGGAACCACCCGGGCGGAGGTGCTGGAGGATCCCTTCGGGATTCTTTTTCAGGCCGGGTCGGGCCTGGGGGTGGATGCCGCTCAGGTCGCCCTCTTCGCCGACGCATCCACTGGCCTTCCCTGCCCCATTCCTGGGCTCGGGGGAAGCGGAGCGGTGCCCAACGTAGACAACCTGAACCCATTCATCGCCGACGCCTCGGGACGCTACAGCTTCCTGCCGGACCCCTCGATCTTGGGAGCGCCCGGATCCACCTTGACCTGTTACCTCTCGGCGAAGAAGCAGGGTTTCCTGAACCGTCTGGTCCGCCTCGACGCCGTGGCTTCAGCGGGCAGTAGCCTTTCGGTCCCGGCCTACACGCTCACGGTCTCCGCCGTCGACCACCTTCCCCTGGCCGCCCCGGACAGCTTTGCACTCGTGCCGGGACCGGTGGTGCTCTCCAACGTTTCGTCGGTGGGATTCAATCTGCCGCTGTTCCCGGCGGGCCCCTTGGCGCTTCTCAAGACGGCCGATCGCAGTCATGCGCAGGTCGGCGAGGCGATCGGATACCGCGTGCGGCTCTTCAATGCCGGGGCCCTGCCGATCGACGGCCTGACCCTCACCGATCGGCTCCCGGAATTCACCGACCCGGTCGAGGGGACCAGCCGGCTCGTGCGCTCCGCCGCGATTTCCTCCCTCTCGCCGGTCCAGACGGGACGCACTCTGGTCTTCAACCTGGGCACGTTGCCGGCGGGCGAAACGGTCGAAATCGCCTACCGGCTGCGCATCGCTCCGGGCGCCCAGGCGAAGGCGGTGGAAAACCGCGCGGTCGCTTCCGGGACCTTGCCCAACGGTGATGCGATCACCGCCGGTCCGGCGCGGGCGGTGATCTTCGTCCGCCAGGGAATTTTTTCGTTCCAGCAGTCTCTGATCGGCCGGGTCTTCGAAGATACCAATCACAACCGGGAATTCGATGCGGCCGATGTCCCGATCCCGGGAGTCCGGATCGTTCTGGACAATGGCATGACCTCCACCACCGATCCGCAGGGCCTCTACAGCCTGCCATCGGTCCCCGAGGAAGCGCACGTGATCGGGCTGGATCCCGTCACTTACCCTTCCGGGTATTGTCCCGCCGCAGCGGAGCACCTTGCGGAGCGGGGCGCTTATCGTCTCCTACGAACTCCCCTCGGGGGCGGGCTGCTGCTCAAGCAGAACTTCATTCTCGAACGGCGCGAGGACTGCATTCGGACCGCCGTGCCCAATTCCACGGTCGCCACACCGCCCGCTCCGGGGTCGGAAGCTCAAGCAGCGGCGGCGCCGGCCGAGCCTCTATCGGCCGGGACCCATGTCTTCGAGCAGCAGGAAGCTCTGGCGCCGGTGGCCGAGGGAGGCCTGCGCATTCTGGAGCCATCCGACGGCTCGGTGGCCATGACCGGAGGATTGAACCTCATCGCCCGGACCCACCGGCGCGGCTCGGTGCGCGTCTCCGTGAACGACCGCCTCGTGGCGGAGGAATTCCTGGGGCAGACCGACCTGGATGACAGGAACCTGTTGGCCACGTTTCACTATGTGGGGATCCCCCTGCTTGCCGGACCGAACCGAGTCTCAGTGGACGCACTCACTCTGAATGGCGACGCGGGTGAGCACCGGGTGCTGACCGTTTACGGCCGCGGCAATGCGTCGGGTCTGCGAATCACGCCCGCACGCGACACGCTCCCCGCCGACGGGCGGTCCACCCTCCAGGTGCGCATCGATCTGATAGACGATTGGGGACACCCGGCCCAGGATTCCCGCTTCCACCTCCAGACGACCCTGGGGCGACTCGCCTCGGAAGGCGAGGGAGGGGGAGATCATGACATCGTGCTGTCCACGCGCGGCGGGTCCGCGGTCGTCCGCCTCATCGCCGACCTGGCCACCGGCCAAGCGGTCTTGAGCGCCTCCGTCGGTGCGATCTCCGGCGAATCCCGGGTGGCGATTCTGCCGGCGCAGCACCCATCCCTCCTGGTGGGACTGGCGGAGGCCACTTTCTCAGCGTCCCGTGCCGATCCTGAGGTCGGCAAGGACGCCGCCACGCCGGAGCGGGGAACCCACGGGCGCCTGGCGTTCTTCTACAAAGGCTCGGCGTTTCCGGGGACTCTGCTCACCACCGCCTACGACTCCGACCAGCGCCTGAATCGGACCGCCGACACCAACCGGATGTTCGACCTGGATCCGCTCCTGGAGACCTACCCGGTCATGGGGGACAGCTCCACGCGGTTTCAGGACGCGCTGAGCAACTCCCGCGCCTACCTCAAGCTGGAGAAGGAGCGCTCGTACCTGCTGTATGGCGATTTCCTGCCCGACATGGAAAGCTCCAAGCTGGCCGGATACTCTCGCAAGCTCACCGGCGTCAATCTGAATCTGGAGAATCCCGCAGGGGATCGGATCGGCCTCTCCCTGGCCCGTCCGGACAACGCCTTCGCCCGAGAGGTGATTCCTGGAGGGGGAATCACGGGTCTCTACCGGCTCCAGCACACCCCCATCCTGCCCGGATCGGAGACGGTAGCGCTGGAAATCCACGACCGCCGGAATCCGGAAGATATCCTCGCCCGCCAGATCCTGCTCCGGGGCATCGACTACGACCTCGACCCGCTGGCGGGGACGCTGCTGTTCAAGCACCCTATCGACTCCTTCTCCGGCGGTGAATTCGACCTGGTTGAGCTGGTGGTCCTCTACGAATTCCAGACCCTCGGCCTGGACAACCTCGCCTGGACGGGGCGCGCCCACAAGAGCTTCAAGAGCGGCGGGACACAGCTCGGGGTGACGGCGTTCGGAGAGACTCAGGACGGAAGGGACGATTTCCGCCTGTTCGCCGCCGACCTGACGCAGAAGCTCCCCGGCTCCGGTAGGCTGGCCCTGGAAGTGGCCCACAGCGACGGCGTCCCGCTGAACCTGGGGACTGCGTCGCCGGGCCTCGGCTCCTCCGGTTCCGGCGCGGCGGTGCGCTTCGAGGTGAGTGAGCCGGTCCCGGCGCTGCGCGGCAGCCTGCACCTCGCCTATGCCGACGCGGACGCCGGCTTCCTAAGCCCCTACGGTGCCACCGTCACTCCGGGAAATCGCAAGCTCGCCTTCGCCTCCGACTCCTCATGGGGGGAGAGGCTCAAGCTGGGCGTGGCGCTGCAGGACGAGGAGAACCGGACCGGCAGTGTGGAGAATTCACGCACCACCGCCTCGGTGAAGCTGAACGGCGCCGTCAACGAGCAGCTCCATTTCACCGGCGGCCTGGACCACCGCGACTTCAAGGATGACATCTCGGATGAGACCACCCTCTCGAACCTCCTCACGGCGGGATTGACCTACGCCCCGGTTCCGAAGTGGCGGATGAGCCTGCGTCGCGAGCAGAACCTCTCCTCCGACAGCGATCCTTCGTATCCGGACAGCACGTTCCTCTCCGGGTCCTACCAGCAGAACCTCGACCTGCGCTACTTCCTGAAGTTGCGGGACAGCAGCCAGGCCATCGCCGCCATCGCGGATCTCGCCGTCACCGGATTGAACCCCCCGCGCAGCCGGACGGAGCTGCAGATGGGAGCCGAATCCCGGCTGGGAACCTATTCGACGCTCGTCTCCCGGTACCAGATCGACAGCGGCATCGAAGGCACCGACAGCTACGCGGTGCTCGGACTGGCCTCGCGCTTCCCGCTGAATGAAAAGCTCTCGGTGGACGCCCGAGGCGAGGCGGGACTGCATGCCGCCGGCCCCGGCGATTCCTTCGAAAGCGTCAGCACGGGCATGTCCTGGCTCCCGGTGGACAGCTTCCGTGCCACCCTTCGTTACGAGCTTCGGAACATGAACGGACTCGGGCAGACGCTCGCCGGCGGCGCCGTGGGCAAGCCTTCCGACGACGTCACGCTGCTGGCCAGGCTGGAAGTCAGCGACGCCAGCCAGAACGGCCAGGACACGACCCTGGTGGACTGGCTGGGAGGGATGGCCTGGCGGCCGCTCAAGCGCGACGATTATGGACTTCTCTTCTCGTGGCGCCATCGGGACCAGAGGCAGGGAAGTTTGGGGCCGGGCACTCAGGTGCATGTCCTCACCGACACGCTGTCCGCCGACAGCGTGTTCCAGCTCACTGCGAAAGTCCGCTGCTTCGCGAAGGGGGGCCTCACCTTCTCCCACGACGACCCCCTCGGCCTGCCGGGGGTGGCCACCACCACGACGCTTCTCCAGACGCGTCTGGAGTACCGCTTCGGGAAGTATTTCGACGCCGCGGGCGAAGCGCGCAACGTGATCCTCTGGCAGGGCTCGCTCCACCGGAACAGCGCCGCAGTCGAGTGGGGGATCTGGGCGATGCAGGAGCTGCGCATCGGGCTGGGGTACGGCTTTACCCAGTCCGTGGCGCTGCAGGGGGCGGATGACTCCATCCAGAGCGGCTTCTATCTCAACCTTTCCGCCAAGGCCAATGCCATCCTGGACCTCTTGAGGAAGAAGCCGTGAAGCGCCGCGCCGCTCTTCGGATGCTCTTCGCGGGAGCCATCGTGATGGGAGGCTCGTCACCGGCTTTCTCCCAGACCACCGTCGTGCTGCAGGGAGACCCCCGGGCGGGCCAGGACACGCACATCGCCCAGGCTTCGTCGGTGCAAAATTTCGGAGCCGCCACGCTGCTCCTGAGCAATTCCCAATCCAACGCCCAGAGCCGATTGATACTTCGCTTCGACTTATCGGGGATCCCCGCCGGCGCCACGATTCAATCGGCCGTCATGGAGCTCTACTACGCCTCCACGCGCGTTACCTTCAGCGAAGCGCTCCGGCTGCACCGGATCACCCGCTCCTGGATTGAGCTGGGGGCGACCTGGCGCTCCTCCGACGGCGTGAACGACTGGACCGCGCCGGGAGGTGATTTCGACCCGGCCGTGGTGGCCTCGGCGAACCTGGACGGGACCGTGAATGTCTGGAAGCAGTGGACCATCACGTCGCTCGTCCAGTCCTGGCTGAGCGGACCTGCCACAAACAATGGGGTGTTGCTGGAGAGCCCGGGACAGAGCGGCAACAATGAGCGGCGGTTCAACAGCAGCGAGAATGGAAGCCCCACGCTGCGGCCGAAGCTGACGATCACTTACGTGGCCAGCGATCTCTCGGCCAGTACCAAGGCGGTCAGCAGTGCCACGCCCGTGGCGGGACAGACCCTGACCTACACTCTCGTGGTGAAGAACACGGGGAACGGCCCCGCCGGCAGCGTGGCGGTGAGCGACACGGTGGATGCGACGAAACTTGCCAACCTCCTGCCGGGCCAGGGCGGGACGCTCTCCGGCAGCACGATCATCTGGAACGGGACGACCACGCCGGCCCTGAACTCCGTCGGGACCTCACCGGCGGGAGACGTGACCCTCACCTTCACCGCCCGAGTCGTCCCCAGCGCCGCCGACGGCACGGTGATCTCGAACCAGGCCTTCCTCTCCAGCACCACTCAATCCGGCATCCCCAGCGACGATCCGGCGACGGTCACCTTGGACGATCCCACCGTGGCCGTCGTCCGGGGACCGGGGATGGTCCTCACCAAGCGGATCCTCGAGCTGAACGGTACGGCGCTTCCCAACGATCCCTCCAACCCGCCGGGAGTCTCGGGCGCGTCGTCGGCAGCCGCCGTCCCGGGTGACGTCCTCACCTACGGCCTGTTTTTTCTCAACGATGGCTCGCGAGCCGCCGGCGCCTTGGTCGCCCGGGACGGCGTCCCCCTTCACACCGACTTCGTCCCGGACGCTTTCGCTCCAGGCAAGGGCATCCGGCTGACGCTCGGGGTCTCCACCGATCTCACGAACCTCGACGATGCCGACGCGGGCATCTTCTCCGTCTCGTCCACGGTCAATCCGGACGATCCCCTCACTCCGGTGAACGGCCTGGTGACCGTCATCCTCGGCACCGTCTCGCCAGGCGCCTCGGGTTCCATCCAGTTCAAGGTCCGGGTTCGGTAGACCGAAGCGATGGGAGGGCTATTCGAACAGACGGAGCTGCTGGGTGCCCTTGGGGACGAGGCGGAGGCGGCGGGTTTTCTCGGAGCTGGCGAATTTTTCCAATGCGGCCTTCAGGTAGCGGTCGGTCTCGGGATCCTGAAAAGCGCGGGCCAGGGAGGCCGAGTCGAGGGAAGCGAAGCGTTCCAGAACCCCCATCTCCTTCAAGACCATCTCCAACCCCTTCCAACCGATCTCTCCAGACTCGGGGAATTTGACCCTATCCTCCCGCGTCAAGCGCACTTCATGCTTGGTCCCGGCGAGCACCAGGAGCTGGTCCCGCTCCATGAGGGACAGGATGGCTTCGCGGACCTTGGCGAGGTCCTTGTCCAGGGTCGCTTGCTTCGACTCCAGGTCGGCGAGCCGATCCACCAGCATCACCCCGGAGTCGTGTAGGAATTCGTTTTCCGGCAAGGGAGCGACCTTCACCCGGTGCTTCCACAGTGGGCAGATGTCCTGGTACTCGCACCAGCGGCAGAGGGCACTCTCGGTGGGCGGAAATTCGCGGGTGGCTTCGACCTGGTGGATCAGCTCCACGGTGCGTGACTTGAGCGCCTCCAGCGCGTCGGGGCTCCGGGCGGAGCGCAGCTCCTGGTTGAAAGCCAGGTAATGCCAGACCAGTCGCACGTCCCGGGCGTCGGGAAACTTCGCCTGGACTCCGAGCTGGTAGAGGGGGAGCTGGCGGTCGCCCTTCAGATCTTCGGCGGAGGGGAGCGTTCCTCCCGTCTTGTAGTCGTGGACCTCGTACGTGCCCGCCGCCACCCGGACGATCCGGTCGACATATCCTTCCATCCAATATTTTCCCGCCGGGTCCAGCGGAATGCCGAGCTTTTCTTCCAGGCCCAGCGTCACCCCGTCCTTGAACGGGTGATAGGTCTTGTAGAAGTCGATGAGGCAGCGCTCCCCCACCTTCCGGTAGTGATCGGCGGTGTATTCCGTCCTGACGATGCGGATCTTCTCGGAATATTGGTTCTCCCAGCTCCGGTGGTAGAGCGAGATCAGCTCGTCCATAACCGGGAGCCGCTCCATCTGCAGGTCCCGGTAGAGTTTTTCGAGGGCTGCGTGGACCCGGTTCCCCATGAACGCCTCGATGCTCTGGACATCCCGGCGAATCCGATCGACGTAGCGATATTTGTATTGGAGCTTGCATTTCTCGTACGAAGCCAGGCGGGAGTGGGAATAGGTAGGCATCCGGTCTCCGAGAGCCGCGGGCAGAATAGCCGACCGGCAGTTCTATATCAAGAGAAGAAACCACCGCTGCAGGAGAGTCAGCAGGTCACCACGGTCAGGTCCTTATCTGCAAGCGCAGGAAAAGAGCCTTTTCGTCTTCGCGGTCGCCGCCGGCCGCCGCTCCACCCAGAAACTTCGTCCACTCGTATTGCAAGGAGAGGCGGACGTTGTAGTTCAGGAACCAGTTCACCCCCAGCCCCCAGGCGCCTGCCCGGCGTGGGCTCGCGTCGGGATCTGCGAAGGTCGGAAAGGCGGCATCGTCCACCCGCAGCGCACTGTAGCGCCAGGCCAGCTGCAGCGCGCCCAGCCCTCCATCCTTGGGTCCGAGCGGCTTCTCGGGCACCACTCCTTCATAAGAAACCTTGTCTCCCGAAATCACCCAGGACGCGGTGCCCATGTAGGCCCGGTTCCGGATCTCCTGCCGCGCCGCGCCGTTGCGGATCTCCTGGGCCGACTGGACGTACTCGGTCATCAGACCGAAGGGACCGACGTAGTAGTAAGCCTGGGGATTGATCCGGGTCCTCCTGCCGTCGGCTTCGGAGAGGGTGAGGTACTTGAAGTAGGTCACCTGGCCCGTCGTCTTGTAGGAGGCGAGAGCCCCTTCGGCGTTGCCGAAGGACCCCGCGACCCCGAGGCCCAGTCCCTGCAACCCCGCCCTGGAGGAGTTCTTGAAGGGGCGTGCAAAGATGCGGGCGGCGCCGTCTTTCCCGTCGTCGGTGTCAGAATCACCGTTCACCAGATCCGGGACACCGTTGAACACACCGGCCGCATAGGCCACCGCGCCGTGCCTCAATTCTCCCTGGGCCTGGACTCCGACGTCGCGCGCCGGGACGAGGTTGGTGGGCAGGGCGCGCTCCACCAGGGTGAGGTTGGTGGCCGACTGCAGGCGCTCCAGCCCCAGCGGCGCCTTGGCTTTTCCCGTACGAAGCTTGAAGGCCTCGTTGAATTTGAGATCTATGTAGGCATCGAACAGCGTCGTCTTCCCCAGGCCGAAATCGGGCGAGACTCGGAAGTCGAAGCGCTTCCAGAAGGATCCCTCCAGGACAAGCCGGGCCCGCCTGATCTGGAAAGTATCCGTGGCGAGCTCCTGGGAATCGTCCAGGTAAAAGTTCCCGTCCGCCTGAAGGTATCCCCCGATCCGAAACTGGTAGTTGCCGTCATCGCTCTGGAACTGGAGCCCGTTCTTCCATTCCACCGGTTTGGTGGGCTTCGGCTCACCGCCGGCCTCTTGAGCCGCAGCCGGTGAGATGAGCCAAGCTGCATGCGCCAGAATCCCCAACCCCAAGACCACGAGCCATCTTGTGCTCAAGATCTCCCTCCGCGGGCCGCTGCGCTCCAATAAGTGTGCTCCCCCTTGCTTCCCGTTCCGGCTCTTCCTATCGCGCCGCAAGGACCCGGCAGCTCTGGGCCTTGAAGACCAGATGGACTTGGACGCCTTCCTGCAGAGCGAGGCGACTGAGAGCCTGCCGGGTGATGCTCGCAACCAGGGCCCGCCCGCCACGACCGGTCGCCACCGAGACGAGCACGGGGCCGGCAGCCTCGCCCCCTTGAAGTTCTTCCCTGACTCCCCGGACGACTCCCGGAAGAACGTTCTGGGCGGACAGTCCCTCGGGAGGGCGGAGAGCCAGGAGAATGTCCTCCGCCCGCAGGCCGAACACCACCTTACGGGCGCTCTTGAGATCCCCTTTGGGTACCAGAATGCAAAGATCCGGCTCCCATTCTAGGAGGAAACCGGATTCCTTCGCTTCCCTGACGGTCCCCTCCTGGACATTTTCGAAGCCTTCCTCCAGAACCATGGGAAGGATGGAGGATTGAAGGAACACCTCGTCGGGCCGGCCGCGCGCCAGGACTCTCCCCTCCGCCAGGACCGCTACCTCGCGGCTCAGGACCTTCATCTCCGTGGCATCGTGCGAGACGTAAAGAGTGGGGAGGGCGAATTCCTCCTGGACCCGGAGCAGATAGGGAAGGATTCGCCGGCGCAGGGGCAGATCCAGTCCCGCGAATGGCTCGTCCATCAGCAGGAGGCGGGGACCTGAGCAGAGGGCCCGCGCCAGCGCCACCCGCTGCTTTTCTCCCCCCGAGAGATCCGCTACGTCCGCGTCCCGGAGGGGCGTGAGCTCCAGCACTTCCATGACTCTCTCCGGAGAGGGCCGCCGATTCTCCATCGCCGGCAGGCGCCACGCCCCGGCCAGGAGGTTTCCCAGCACATTGCGGTGGGGAAACAGGAGCGCGTCCTGGGGCACGTAGCCCACCCCGCGCCCTTCGGGAGGCAGACAAACCCCACGCGCCGAGTCGAGCCAGGTCGTTCCGAACACCCGGATGAGTCCCGTGGCCCGAGACCGGAGTCCGGCGAGGGTCTCCAACACCGTGGTCTTGCCGGCACCGGAATGGCCGAAGATGCCCAACCATCGCTCCCCCGTCTCCCAGCTCAGCTCCAGAGTGAAGCGCTCCAGAGGCACCTTCAGATCCAGCTTGATGCCGTCGCTCAAGCCCGGCTCCGCGGACGGCGCAGGAGGAACTCCACGCTCCAGACGGCCACAAACGCCAGCGCCGCGGTGATCCCGACCAACAGCTGCGCCTCCTCGTCCCTGCCAATCTGCAGGTCGTTGAAAATGGCGAGGGCGAGGGTCTGGGTCTTTCCCGGAATGTTTCCCGCCACGATGACGGTCGCACCGAACTCTCCGAGGGCGCGGCTGAATCCGAGGACCCCGGCCGCGAGCAGACCGCGGCGGGCGAGCGGCAGCGTGATCTCTTTGAAGACCCTCAGGGGGCCCATCCCCAGAGTGCGCCCCATCGATTCCAGGCGCGGGCTCACGCCTTCGAAGGCGATCCTGGCGGTCCGCGCCACCAGCGGCAGGGCCATGAGAGAGGAGGCCAGCACCGCGCCTTTCCAGCTGAGGAGGATATCCAGATCGAAGCCTAAGGTCCTCGAGCCGAGCGGACCGTCGCGAGCCAACAGGGCCAGGAGAAGGTAGCCCACGGCGGTTGGCGGGAGGACGAGCGGCAGGTAGGCCATCGTCTCCAGAGCGCTCTTTCCCGGGAAGCTGCGGCGGGCGAACAGGAGTCCGAGGAGGATGCCCGGCGGCAAGACCACCACGGTAGCGGCAAGGGCGACCTTCAGACTCAGGAACAAGGCCATCCAGGCCTGGGAGCTCACGGGGCCTCGCTCTTCACAGTGAAGCCGAGGGCGACATAGGCCGCTCTTGCCTCCGGCCCCTGAAGACAGGAGGCCACCTTCCTCGCCCGCTCCGGATGCGGCCGGTTACGCAGGATGGCGAGGGGATACGAGATCGGCGGGCCGTCTTCGACGGGAACTTCAAGCAGGATCCGAACTTTTCGAGAAAGAGCAGCGTCGGTGGCGTAAACGATCCCTGCGTCCATCAAGCCCGACTCCACGGCCGCCAGGGCGGCCCGCACGTCGACGGCGGGGACGACCCGATCTTTCACCGCCCCCCACTGTCCCGCCTTTTCGAGCCAGGCCCTGGCGTATTTCCCGGCAGGCACCGCCTCCGGGTTTGCCAGGGAGAGATGGCGCACCGCGCGCCCTGCCAGGTCCGCCGCGGAGCGGATGGAGAGGATGGAGTCGGCCGGGCCGATGACCACCAGCCGGTTGGACAGCACGGAGCGCCGGGAGGTTTCCTGCACGAGCCCCGCCTGCGACAGCCGATCCATGAGAGACTCATCCGCGG
>QHVQ01000023.1 GCA_003222305.1 Acidobacteriota bacterium
CTTCCGCATGGAGGGGGAAGGGGACGAGCCTGACCCGGGAAGGGCATCGGGTGTTACAGCTCTACCGGCAGCTGGAGTCGGCGAGCCTGCAGGCGGCGAAGCGCCCCCTGGCCCAGCTCGAATCCCTCTTGCAGAAGCAGCGGCCCGCCCGCCTCAGGCGAGGCGGCTCACCAGATAAAAAAGCCCGAAGGAAGTGACCCCGGCCAACGGCAGGGTGCCGACCCAGGCCCCGAGAATGCTCAGGATGGTGCGAAAGCGGGCCCGCCGGTTCGCCAGACCCAGGCCGAAGAGGGATCCTACGCTGACGTGCGTGGTGGAGACGGGGAGCCCCCAGCGGGATGCGAGGATGACGAGACAAGCCGTGGACGAGTTCGCGCTGAAGCCCTGTCCCTCGTTCATGGCGGTGATCCGATGACCCATGGTCTCCGCCACGCGACGGGCGCTCAAGAACCCCCCCACGGCCATCACTCCCGCCACCGCCAGACTCGAGCCGCTCACTCCCAGAAGCCTTCCCGCCACCAGCAGGGCCGCGATCTTGGGAGTGTCGTTGAGGCCCCGGGCGAAGCTCACCGCCCCCGCCGAGAAGAAGTGGAGCCCCTCGAGAATTCTCTGGGCCGAGACGCCCAGAACCGTCCCCGGATAGCGGGTCCGGCACGCTGACATGTCGGCCACGGATACCGCGAGCCCCGTGGAGAGCAGCACCCCGGTTCCGTCGTTTTGAATCTGGACCAGCTCCTGGCGATCTCCCACGCACAGGCAGGTCTCCTTCTCCAAATTCCGCGCCGCGCGGCAGGGGAGGTAGATGAGCATCGTGAGAACCATGGCGAAAAGGGGTGACAGAAGCAGAGGGAGGACGAAACCATTCTGCAAAGCGACCGGATTGATCCGGGAGCCCCCAGCGGCAAGGCCGGCCCCCATCAGTCCCCCCAGCAGGGCATGCGTGGTGGAGACGGGAATCCCGGTGGCGGTCGCGAGGAGGACGGTCAGGGCGGCACCGCCTCCCACCGCCAGCAGGAAGTGCACGTCGCGGGTCAGGGCGTCGGCGACCAGCCCTTTGCCTGAGAACGCCTTCACCAGGGAGCCGCTGGCGAGGATGGCGGCCGCCGACCCCGCGAGCGTCGTCAGAGAGGCCCAGACCAGGGCCCTCCGGTAGCTGGTGGTGCCGCTGCCGAAAAGGGTGGCGACGCCTTTGAAGTTGTCGTTGGCCCCGTTCGCGTAGGCGACGAACAGCGCCGCGCCGGCCAGCAGCCAGCCCATGCTTCCTCCGGAGTGCACCTTGGACGCGAGGCGGGCGGTGATTGTCGCAGAAAAGAGGGTAAACTTGCCAGCGCACCAGCCCCGACATCCTCCGGGAACCTCATGAGCTGCCGGCCGACAGGCTTCTCCTTCTCCCTGCTCCTCCTTGCAGCCCTGACGCGGGAGGCGGTTATCGCACCTCTCCCCGGCGCGCTCCCCATGGAACCGTCGCTGGCGACGAAGATTCGCGCCGTGCTGCAGGCCAAGGGTCCCGCCTACCACCCCGAGGCGGCGCACCGGAATCCCGATGGCTCGCCGCGGTACACGAACCGCCTGATCCTGGAGACGAGTCCGTACCTGATGCAGCACGCCCACAACCCGGTGGACTGGCGACCCTGGGGGGACGAAGCTTTCGAGGAAGCCAAGCGGCTGGGCCGTCCGGTCCTGCTCAGCGTCGGGTATTCCACCTGCCACTGGTGCCACATGATGGAGCAGGAGTCGTTCGAGGACGAGGAAATCGCCCGGTTTCTCAACGAGCACTTCATCACCATCAAGGTGGACCGGGAGGAAAGACCCGACGTCGACTCGCTCTACCTGAGCGCGGTTCAGGCCCTCACCGGCGGCGGAGGATGGCCCCTGAACGTCTGGCTCACCTCCGCCAGGGAGCCCTTCTATGGGGGGACCTATTTCCCCGCCCGGGACGGCGACCGCGGCGCTTCCACGGGATTCCTCAGCCTGCTGCGGAAGATCGACGCATCCTACCGTCGGCCCGGGACCTCCCTGGGACAGTCGGCCCGCAAGCTCACCCTCGCCCTCCACTCGGCGCTCTCCTCCCCCAGCGCCGGAGATCTGCCGGGTCCCGCGACGCTTCGCAAGGCGATGGAGAGTTACCAGCGCGCCTTTGATTCCGAGGAGGGAGGGCTGCGTGGAGCGTCCAAGTTTCCCGCCACGCTCCCCGTCCGGTTTCTCCTGCGCTTCCACCGGCGCAGCGGTGATGCGCAGTCTTTGAGAATGGCCACTCTGACGCTGGAGAAGATGGCGGCCGGAGGGATCCACGATCAGGTCGGTGGCGGCTTCCACCGCTATTCCACCGACGCACGGTGGCGGGTCCCCCACTTCGAGAAGATGCTCTACGACAACGCTCTGCTGTCCCTGGCTTACCTGGAGGGGTATCAGGTTACCGGCCGGCAAGACTTCGCCCGGGTCGCCCGGGAAACCCTGCGTTACCTGCAGCGCGACATGATGTCACCGGAAGGCGCCTTCTATGCCGCCACGGATGCCGACAGCAACGACAGCCAGGGGCGGCCAGCGGAAGGCTGGTTTTTCACCTGGACTCCGGGCGACCTCCGGACGGTGTTGGGCGAGACTCGCGCCCGCCTGGCTCTCGCCTGCTTCGGAGTCACAACCGGAGGAAACTTCCTCGGCGGCCGCAGCATCCTTTACCGGGAGAAACCCCCCGAGGAGGCGGCCCGGGAACTGGGCCTTTCCCCTGCGCAGGCGCGCGCCTCCCTCGATGCCTGCCGAGACGACCTCTATCGGGAGAGGCTGCGGCGTTCGGCCCCGCATCGGGACGAGAAGATTGTCACCGCCTGGAATGGTCTAGCGGTATCCGCTTTCGCGCGCGCCTCGCTGGCGCTGGGAGATCCGACCTATGCCCGACAGGCGAACCGAACCGCCGACTTCCTGCTGAAGCGTGCCCTCCTGGGAGACCGTCTACGCCGCAGCGTCGTGGCGGGGGTGGCGCGCCAGGACGGGTTCCTCTCGGACTATGCCTTTCTCGAGGCCGGGCTGCTCGATCTCTATGAGGCCACCGGGAACCCTGAGCGGCTGAGCCAGGCTCTGAGTCTCGATTCGCTGCTGGAAAAGCGCTTCGAGGACACCCAGGGTGGAGGCTTCTTCCTCACCGCCGAGGATGGCGAAAAGTTGCTGGTCCGCGAGAAGCCCTCGGAGGACGGGGCCGAGCCGTCGGGAAACTCGGTGGCCGTGATGAATCTCCTCCGGCTCCATGAACTGACCACGCAGCAGCGGTTTCGAGAGCGGGCCGAACGGGGTCTGAAGAGCTTCGGGGCGATCCTCGCCGAGAATCCGACGGCCCTCTCGGAGATGCTTCTGGCGGTCGACTTCCACGATGACGCGCCACGCGAGATCGTCCTGGTGGCGCCGCACCGAAGGGAAGAAGCGGTCCCATTTCTGGAAAGGCCGCGAAGAGTCTACCTGCCCAACAAGGTCCTGGTGGTGAGCACGGAAGGGAAGGAGCTGTCGGCCCAGGCCGACCAGATTCCGCTTCTCTCGGGGAAGCAGGCGCTGCAGGGAAAGACCACCGCTTATGTCTGTGAGAACCGGGTCTGCCGGCTGCCCACCACCAGCCCGGCGGAATTTGAACGGCAGATTCGTCCGGTCCGCCCCCTGGGCGATAATGGCGCCCACCCCGAGGGGAGCGGCAGGCAGGGGAAGCCATGAAAGTCTCCATCGTGATTCCCACGTTCAATGAGGCCGAATCGATCGCGGGCCAGGTTCGACGCTGCCTGGGGCTGGTGCCGCGGCCGGAGGTGCGGGTGGCGGACGGCGCGAGCACCGATTCGACCCTCCTTCTGGCCGTCCGGGCCGGTGCAGTGGCCCTCGCCTGTTCCGGGCGAGGGCGGGCGCTCCAGATGAACCTGGGAGCTTCGGCAGCCAACGGTGAGGCGCTGATCTTCCTCCACGCCGACGTGCTGCTTCCCCAGGACGCCTACTCGGCCATGCTGCAAACCCTGCAGGACTCCCGAGTGATCGGGGGCGCCTTTCGCCGCCGGTTCGACACTCCCTCTCCCCTCCTGCGGCTGGGCTGTCACCTGGCCGATCTGCGGGGAATGAGCCTGGGCCTCTTTCTGGGTGACCAGGCGATGTTCGTCCGCCGCGAACACTTCCTTGCTCTGGGGGGCTTCCCCGACATGCTTTTGTTCGAGGATTTGGCCTTCTCACGAAGGCTGGCGCGACGGGGCGCGACGCGTCTGGTCCGGGAGACGGTCCTTGCCTCGGGACGGCGGTTTCGCCGCGAAGGAAACCTTCGCCGGCTCACGCTCAACCTGTGGCTCACGCTTCTCTATTTCTCGGGCGCCGACACCGACGAGCTGGCTCGACGCTACTATCCGGGCTATTTTTGCGGAACTGCCGCCGGCGGGAAGCGCCTGCAGGAGCACCAGAAGGCAGTGGGAGGCGGGCCGTGAGAGGCTGGAAGCTGAAGGGGATCCTGCTCCTGAGCCTGGGGCTGGCTCTGCTGCTTGTCGCCCGTCTTCTTCCGGTCCACGCATGGCTCGGGCGGTTCGTGAATTGGGCCTCCCATACCGGAACCCCGGGGCTGGTGATCTTCGCCTTCCTCTATATGGTGGCGGCGGTCCTCTTCCTCCCGGGCTCGGTCCTTACGCTGGGCGCCGGCGCGCTGTTCGGCCTGGTGCGCGGAACACTGGCCGTCTCCGCCGGCGCCACACTCGGCTCGGCGGCCGCGTTCCTCATCGCCCGCTACCTCGCGCGGAAGAGCGTGGCGATCTGGGCCCGGGACAACCCCCGCTTCGCCGCGCTGGATGCGGCGGTGGGGAGGGAAGGCGGAAAGATCGTCTTCCTGACGCGCCTGAGCCCCATCCTCCCCTACACCCTGCTCAATTACCTCTTCGGGCTGACCCGCGTCGGCTTCTGGTCCTACCTGCTGGCGAGCTGGCTCGGGATGCTCCCGGGCACCATTCTTTATGTGTACCTGGGCTTCGCGGGACGGGCCCTGGCGCAGACTACCCCGGGCCCGGGCGTGGGAAACCTCTGGGAGGGGATCTTCTGGGCTGTGGGTCTGGCTGCCACCGCGCTGCTGACCTATACTCTGGCGCGCCTTGCCCGGCGCGCTCTTTCGGAGGAGGCACGTTGAGCGTGTTGCGTGTGACCACCTGCGCCCCCCGGGCCGTGGCGCTCAGGGGGGAAGCGTCGGAAGCGGTGCGCAAGGGGATCCTGTCGGGCCGGGGCGTCTTCGACCACCGCCTGTTCAACGACGTGCTCAGGCTCCACGCTCGGGAGATGGGGTCCCGCTTCGACTATGAAGGGCTCAAGGCTCATCGCGAGAGCTTCGCGGCCTATCTCCGCACCGTGGCAGAGGCGGACCTGCCGGGCCTGTCGCGGGACGAGCTGCTGGCCCTGCTCATCAACGCCTACAATGCCTACACCATTCAGTCGGTGTTGGAGACACTCTCGCCGAGCGCGCCCCACGGCGTCGCCAGCATCCGCGACATCCCCAACGTATTCTCACGGAAAACCCACAAGGTCGGCGGCTTTCTGTTGAGCCTGGACGACCTGGAGCACGGGTTGATCCGCCCTCTCTTCAAAGACCCCCGCTCCCACTTCGTCGTGAACTGCGCCTCGCGAAGCTGCGCGCCGCTGCCGCTCGAGGCCCTCACGGGCGGCAACCTGGAAGCGCAGCTCGAGTATGCCGCCCACCGGACTCTTTCGTCCCCCGATTACGTCCGCCTCGAAGGAGAACGGCTGCTGATCACGAAACTTCTGAGCTGGTATGGAGCAGATTTCGTGACCCAGGGATTCCATGGCGCGGAGAAGAGCCTTCCCCGCTACATCCGCAAGTATGCCGCCGAAGACGTAGCGCACTGGATCGATGCCGCCGGCACGGATCCCCCCATCGCCTTCATGGACTATGACTGGTCGCTCAATCGGGCGACGAAGATCCGACTTCAGGATGGGGGGTTCTAGGAGCGCCCCATCACCTGCAGCAGCGTGAAGACTGCCTGCTCGAAGGTCGGGTCCTGCCAGGGCTGGGCGCCGCGGTAGGTGCGGACGACCTCCCCGCCGCGCGCGATCAGATAGGTGCGAGGCACGGAATAACTGAGATCCAGACGGTCCGCCAACCCGCCTTCAGGCGCGAGAAAGCTCTCGAAGCCGCGGTCCGCAGATCCCGCGTCCTCCACCGAGACGAGGACGACCCGCCCTCCTCGCCTCTCGAGCGCCCCGCGGAATTTGAGGAGGCTCGGCAGCTCCGCCTGGCAGGGAGCGCACCAGGTAGCCCAGAGGTGCACGACGGTGGGCCGGTCCGTGAGCGAATCGATGCTGACCTTGCGACCATCGAGTCCAGCCACCGAGAAGGAGGCCCGGCCGCTCTCGCCCGGAAGCGACGGGGCGCACTCGCCTCCCGACCGGGCAAGCTGGGCCAGGACCGGCGGAATGGCCGCCTCCAGGTCCTCGTGGGGATGGAACCAGGCTCCCAGAATCTCTCCACTGGGGGCGATGAGGAAGGTCGTGGGCGTCGAGATGATTTTATAGAGGTCGGAGGCGAGCGAGCTGGAATCGTCCAGGACCTGCCACGGAATTCCATTGGTCCGGACGTAGGCTTCGGTGATCTTGCGATGGGAGAAACCGTCGGGCCGGTCGGGCCGGATGAGCGTGACGGAGACCATGTTGAACTGGTCGGGATGGCTCTTCTCGTACCGGAGGAGCTGCGGGATCTCCTTCTGACAGTGCTTGCAGGTGGAGGACCAGAACATCAGCAGAGTCGGCTTTCCGTTCTCCGAGCGCGGGGAGAAGGCAACGTCCTTCCCGGTGAACAGCTCCGGGAGATGGAATGCGGGCGCGCATCGGCCGAAGAGCTCGCTCGCCGGATAATAGGGGCGCAGCTCCGGGAGGGACCCGGGGGAAGCTCCCCGGGCGACCTGCCGGATGAGATCTTCCGCGGTGAGCTCCTGCTGCGGAGCTCCGCCCACGATCTGCTTCAAACCCTGGATATGGGCGGTTACCAGGTCCCCTCGAGCGTCGAACAGGGCCGCCTCGGGGAGGCCCGTCAAGCCGAGCTGTTTGAAGAGGGAGAAGCTGTCGTCCCTGAGCAGCGGAAGATCCGCGGGGAGCTGCAGCATGCAGAACGGCTCCCACTGGATCTCGCCGCGCTCCTCCGGACTCGCTCCCACCACCGCGAAGGTGTCGATCTGAGGCGTCTGCTCTCGGAGGAAACGGGCGAGGCTCACGAGCCCCTCCTCCGCAAGCCGCAGGCCGGGAGCCCAGAAAATGAGGGCCACCGGCTTCCCCTTGCCGAGTCGGCCGTTCAGGTCGAACGGCCTCAGTTGTAGCTTCCCGTCCTTTTCGTAAAACTCCTTCAAGGGGCTCGCCGCGTGGAAGGGGGCGCTGCTCGCGGAGGCGGCTCCCGCCCCGTTCGCCGCCGGGGTGCCGGAAGTCCCGGGGGTCGCGCCCGCCGGACGGGACCCGGAGAGGGTGAAGCGGTAGGCCCGATCTGCGGCCACCGTAAGGATCAGCAGGCAGGCGAAGGCGGCGGCGATCCGACGAAGCTCCCGGGGGGGTCGTCGAAGAACCGCGAGCGTCTCGCGCAGCAGCCCCCAGGGGCTGCGCCACGCCGCCAGGCAGGAGAGAACCGGGATGCCGGCGTTGATGCAGTAGAGGCGAAAGCACCAGGCGCACAGATAACCGACCTTCACCGTCGAGACGTAGTAGAGGTAGACCGAGTAAGCGACGGTCAGGATGCCGATGGTGAAGGCATAGGCCAGGAAACGGGGACGGTGCCACCCGAGCCCGACCAGCAGCAGGAGCAGGAGGTAGGTCGGAATTCCCAGCGCCGAGATGGGTATTCCCAGAAACTCGGAGTAGGCGCTGGTGTTGACCACCTCGCAGTTGGTGGTCTCCGCCTGGGGGC
>QHVQ01000104.1 GCA_003222305.1 Acidobacteriota bacterium
CACTGGCCTGGCTAGGAGTCGTCGCGTCGGTCCTGCTCGTGGTAGTCCTTCCCCTGCAGCTCGCCGGATTTCTCGGCGGTGGCCAGATCACCTCGCTCATGTGGTTACCAATGCTCGCATTCGAGGTGCCGCTCGCCCTGTGGCTGCTCATCAAAGGCGTCGCCATGCCGGCGCCGAGGCAACCGGCCTGAGGTTGCTCCCGCTACGCTGGAATCGGCGGTCGCCCTCTGCGCCAGAAACAGGTCCCTGCTGGCCCGGTAGACGTTAGTGACCGTGTGTTTGTTCCGCTGGCCCCTACCAGTACTTCTCGAAATGGATGTTGCCGGGAGCACCGCGCCGGTCGGCCCGAAACCCATGGCAAGTCTCCAGGATCTCGATGACCCCCGACGTCTTCGGGTACACGGTACGCCCCTCAATCTCCCGGGGGATCCCGATCATCGCAGGATTTCCACAAAGGTAAACATGGACGCATTGCGGGTTGAGCTGGATACGCGTCTTCTCTTCGAGCTCGCCAGAGAGAATCAGGTCCTGAATATAAAAGCGGGCTCCTGGTACCTCACGCGTCGTGATCGGCACGTAGGCATAATTGGAGTAGAGCCGAGCGAGGGTGTGATGGGCATCCAGGTAGGCGCAGTCTCCCCAGCGTCGGCAGCACACCACAGAGGCGAGGCGTCCAGAGTGCCCTGAGCGCAGGAGATGCCAGATCATTCGGTTATGTGGTGCCTCGCCCGTGCCGGTCGCGCAAAAGAGCGCGTTGGCATCCGGAGACAGGCTTTCCAGGGTGTAATGCCCTGTGGATTTCGGGCTGATCCAGATTCGATCCCGCCTCGATAAGCAAAACAGGCGAGTAGTAAATGCCGGAGCCGGATCCCCCTCCTCGCTGTAGCGCACCAGGGTGACGTAGAACTCGAGTGAGTCTTCTTGCCCGGGCTCCAGCAGGCTCAGTCCGTCTGGACTCAGGATCGGCGACGAGATCGAGAAGGCTCGACGGACCAGGTCGAACCGAAGATCCTCACGCAGTTCCTCCGGCTGGCAATCTTCGACGCGCTTCTCCCAGTACCCGAGGCCGAGCGTCGCATACTGCCCCGGTTTGAAGTCAGGAACCAGCTGATCCGGCCGTACGCGGAGAAGCATCAACTCTTCGTTTACGCGCTTCATCCAAGTGATCGTGGCGTTGTAGTGCTCGCCGCGCAGCGCAGCTATGTCGTGGGAGTTCACTTGCTCGTGGCCCTCAGCGCGCCGGTGCTAATTGAAATCTTAGCACGAAAGCCCGCGTATCCTCTCCCACATCTGGCCACTCGGGTGCGTATACACATTGGTCGTCAACGGGCTCGGGTGGCGGGCGAACCTCTGCGCCAGACCAACTTGATCCCTTCAATTGACCTCAGCCCTTCCTAGGCATACACTACAAAAAGATTCATCCCCTTGAGCCAGTCCGATGCGAGGGACGGGTTTGGCCTCACAGACAAACGTCTGCCCATTCTGTTTGGGCTCCGGCCTTTGCCATCGATGTGGGGGCACTGGCACCTTCCGCACCACTCGATACCGTTCCCGCCCCTGCGAAGAGTGTGGAGCCACGGGGAAGTGTCCTCTTTGTGGAGGCACGGGGTCCCGGGAAGGTGAAAAGGCGGAGAAGAACGGCCAGCTCCGCGGCGAAGGCCAGAGAAAGCGAGTGATGCAGGGACATAGAAAGCCGCATTGAAACGCTCCCTGCTCCTCGGCTAGTATTCCCTCCCCTCAGAGCCTCGACGTCAATAATCGCTGCGCACCGTGCGCTGAGGCGGTTGACAAGCGAGTCTCCCCAACATAATCTCAGGTCGTTCACTTCATCCGTCAGCCGCCCATTTTGCCCCCTCAATATGGGTGTCTTGTGAATCGGCCCCGGGTTCTGGTGCCCGGGGTTTTCTTCGCCTGCCGTCCAGATAGTGTTCTCGTCGAATTGGACAGACTCACCTTCGCTGCACGATCCTTTCAGTCGGCAAAGGCCATGCAGGAATGCCCCGCCAGGTTGAGCAAGGGAGCGTTCGGACTCGCTCGAACAGCCCTTCATCGGAGGGATGGGTGTAAATGGTAGTGGTCAACGGGCTTACGTGCCTGGCGAACCGGTACGCCAGGAAGAGATCCTCGAACGCCGAGTGGACTTCCTTGCACGCTTGGAAGCTGTCGTCACAGCATAAGTTCAGGCCTTGCCCTACGACGCTGTTCAAGAGCTCACCCTAGGCATATACTTCTCGTAAGTTTTCCCCACATAACCGGTCCTTCGAGAGGAGCAGCAGTGCCTTCTGCGTTGCGCACCTGCCCATTCTGTCTCGGAACGAGGCTATGCCACCGTTGTGGAGGCAATGGCAGCGTCCAAACGTTGCGATCTGAGACTCGACCCTGCCGGGAGTGTGGAGGGTCGGGAAAGTGCTCGCTCTGTGGCGATTCAGGATCCCTGGAAGCTAAGAAGTCGAAAGAGAGTCGACACTATCCCCGCGGCGAAGACCTGCGAAAGCGAGTAACGCAGGGACGCAGGAAATCCCATTGAAAAGCGCAGCGCAAATTGGCTAGTATTCCTTCCTCCAGAGAACCGCGAAGCCATTTACTGCTGTGCGCCGGAGCACACTTGCGAGGGGTGTCACGATGCCGGATGTCGCAGGTTCCCTTATACTCAGCATCGAGTCTTCTCCAGGAGGACTAGGCCGTGGCGAAACATCAGAAGGCCAAGACGACAGCAAGGGGAAAAAAGATGCGCAGAAAAATGATTTTCGGCAAGAAGAAGGCGATGGGCAGTGGTTTCAGCCGAAGACCCCCGACACCGCTCTCCGGGAATGATGAGGAGGAGAAGGAGGAGGAAGAAGAGGAGGACGAAGAAGAAGAGGAACAGGAGGAAGAGGAAGAGGAGGAAGAGGAGAGAAGGGGCTGGTCCGACTGAATAGGCGCGTCAATGGGCTCGCTTTGGATAACTGAAATGGATGGCTGTTCCTCCCGAAGAGTCCATCCGGCTCGTGTGCCGTAAAGCAAGTCTGCAACCTGCGCTGTCGATGTAGCCCCACCGCGGGAGCGCATCTCAATCCTCCCAAAGGTCCGTATAATCTGGCCAAACTATCGAGAACGGAGAAGAGGTGAGCACCATGCCAATCTACGAGTACGTCTGCCAGAAGTGCAAGAAGTCCTTCGAGCTTATTAGGCGCATCAAGGAAAATGGCCGCAAAGCAGCCACCTGTCCTAAGTGCGCTAGTAAGAAGGTCGAGAGGAGCTGGAGTAGCGTCTCCGTGGCGACTTCTCGGAAATCCTAGCGGGGGGTGCGTCTCAGCATGTGAGACCCCGAATCCTCTGCTTCGGCCAGCCAGAGCCCCGTCCCGAGAGCAAGCGAGTAAATCAGGCGGTCACGGGGATTGCAGGCCGTTGCGCGAAGAATCGCCTTTTGTTCGCTATGGGTCAGGGTTGACTGGGACAAGTGCGGCATCGGGACTCCTTCGTGCAATGGCATGATGCCGCTTGTTGCGCGGGAGTCAAGGTGATCCTGGCCGGCTTCTCAAATCTCAATCGGGAGCAGTTTCCTTGAGAAGCAGGCGATAGGTACTTTCTTGCGGACGAATCTGGTCGAGAGATGACCCTCACGGCTGGCAGCCGGCTAGGCCCCTACGAGATCCTCACGCTGATCGGCGCGGGAGGGATGGGGGAGGTATACAAGGCCCGCGACACCCGGCTGGACCGGACGGTCGCCATCAAGGTCCTCCCCTCGCGCCTCTCCCTGAGCCAGGAGGCGCGGCTGCGATTCGATCGCGAGGCGAAAGCGGTCTCGAGTCTCAATCATCCTCACATCTGCACCCTTCATGACGTCGGCCAGCAGGAAGGCGTCGAGTTCCTTGTCATGGAGTACCTGGAAGGCGAGACGCTCGCCGCGCGGCTCGAGAAGGGACCCCTGGCTCTGGATCAGGTCCTCCGTACCGCCATCGAGATCGCATCGGCCCTGGACAAGGCCCACCGTCAAGGCTTGATTCATCGGGACCTGAAACCGGCCAACGTGATGCTCACCAAGAGTGGCGCGAAGCTACTGGACTTCGGCCTGGCCAAGCTCCAGGGGCTCGAAGCGGGCTCCTCCACGGCGGGCGTGTCCGCCCTGACCACCGAAGGACGAAACCTTACCGCCGAGGGGACAATCCTCGGGACATTCGCCTACATGGCGCCGGAGCAGTTGGAAGGGAAGGAGGCCGACGCGAGGACCGACCTCTTCGCCCTCGGCGTGCTGATTTACGAGATGGCCACCGGAAAGCGGGCCTTCCAGGGTAAGAGCCAGGCCAGCCTGATCTCGGCCATCATGTCCTTCGACCCGCAGCCGATCTCCGCCCTCCAGCCTATGACCCCCCCGGCTCTGGATCGGGTGGTCAAGGTTTGCATAGCCAAAGATCCGGACGAGCGGTGGCAGACCTCCCACGACGTGATGTTGCAACTGACCTTCATTGCCGAGGGCGGGCCGCAGGCGGCCTCTTCCGCATCGGTCGCGGCGCGACGGGGACGTGAGAATCTCGGCTGGATCGTGGCGGGCGTTCTTCTGCTTGCCGGGCTCGCCGCGATCGCCCTTTACCCACGACAGAGCACGCCCGACGCCCGGGTGATTCGCCTTTCGGTCTCTCCGCCCGAGGGTAGCACGGTCGAATCGATCAGCGTCTCGCCGGACGGACGACGCCTGGCATTCGTGGCCATGGGCCCGGATGGGCGAACCCTCCTTTGGTTGCGGCCGTTGGACAGCTACGCTGCCCAGCCGCTTGTGGGGACGGAGGGGGCTGCCTGGCCCTTCTGGTCGCCGGACAACCGTTCACTGGGCTTCTTCGCGCAGGGGAAGCTCAAGAGGATCGATGCCGCGGGTAGTCTACTTCAGACGCTGTGCGATGCCTCGGATGACCCTCGCGGCGGCACATGGAACCAAGACGGGATTATCCTGTTCAGCCCCAACTTCGGCTCGCCACTCCATCAGGTCTCGGCTGGCGGCGGTACGTCCACACCCGTCACGGCGCTCGACGCATCGCAGGCCGAGACGAGCCATCGCTGGCCTTCTTTCTTGCCGGACGGGCGCCATTTCATCTACCTGGTGCGGAGTGCGCAGCCCGATCACCGGGGCATCTACGTCGCCTCGCTCAATTCGAAAGATGCGAGGCGCCTTGTCAGCGTCGAGTCTAGCGCCGCCTATGCAGCGCCCGGCTACCTGCTCTTCGTTCGCGAGCGCATCTTGATGGCGCAGCCGTTCGATGCGACCAAATTCCAGATTTCAGGCGATTCTTTTCCCGTCGCGGAAGGGGTCGGCAGCTTCGGCGAGAGTGGCCCGACCGGCTATGCTCCTTTCTCTGCCTCGGGAACCGGTGTGCTCGCGCACGGCAGCGTTGCTGCCCGGATGACGCAACTTGTCTGGTTCGACCGGACCGGCCAGCCCCTTGGGCCCATAGGCCCACCGGGGACGTATACCGAGCCGGCCTTGTCGCCCGATGGCCAGCGCGTCGCTCTTGGCCGAGACGACCCGAAGACCGGCCGGTCCGATCTCTGGGTGCTCGATCTTTCGCGTGGAGTGCTTTCCCGTTTCACATTTCACCCTTCGAACGACTACTGGGCCGTGTGGTCCCCCGACGGAAGCCGAATCGTGTGGGCGTCCGACCGTGCGGGCCACGACGATCTGTATCTCAAACCCTCGAGCGGTGCGAGCCAGGACGAGTTGCTTCTTGAGTCCGATCACGTCAAATGGCCCGACGACTGGTCGCGCGACGGCCGGTTCATCGTGTATGAGGAGTCGAACCCGACGAACCCGAAGACGCTCGTCGATCTCTGGGTCCTCCCGTTATCGGCCGATCGAAAGCCGTTCCCGTTTCTCCGGACTGAATTCAATGAGACCCACGCTCAGCTCTCTCCTGATTCTCGCTGGATGGCCTACGTGTCGGACGAGTCGGGGCGGGCAGAGGTGTATGTCCAGACCTTCCCCCGCGCTGGCGGCAAGAGGCAGGTCTCGACCGACGGCGGGGATCAGCCGCAGTGGCGCCGGGATGGGAGGGAACTGTTCTATCTGGCTCCTGAGGGCAAGCTGATGGCGGCGGAGGTCAAGGGTGGTCCGACGTTCGAGGCAGCCGTGCCGGTGCCGCTGTTCGGGGTCCGGGTGCCTGCCGTGAGCATCGGCTCCTTTCGAAACCACTTCGTCGTCTCTCCAGATGGCCAGCGGTTTCTGGTGAATACGATCGCGGAAGGAGCCTCGTCCTCGCCCATCACGGTCGTCCTGAACTGGACGGTGGGATCGAAGAAGTAGAAATCAGGGGTCGCTGGCGCGGAAGAGACCGAAGTGGTCCAGGTGCGCCGTGAGTTGAGCCTCGTTGATCCAGCAGGAGAAAGTCCCGCCCCGGTAAAGGTCGTCCGGGCGGGGTAGCTATCCCAACAGGTACGGAGGTGACGAAACGACCGAAGTTTCGCTGAGCTCAAGCAAGCGCGGGTCAGC
>QHVQ01000105.1 GCA_003222305.1 Acidobacteriota bacterium
AAGAGAAGCCTTTCGACGGCGGCGACCGAGCCTTACGACCAGACTAAGGTTGGGTCGTGGCAGTTCCGACCAGAGGAGCTGCCGGAGGAATTCCCTGGGTATATTCGCCGGATTGGAGGACGGTGGCGGGAAGCTGGCCGGCGAAGGCTTGCAGGTTCCGGATGAGCGACTCCTTCTGGGCAGGGTCCACAGCCCAGAACGACACCGTGTCTTCGGCGGCGACGACCCGGTTGCGAATCTTCCATTCCCCCACCTTGCTCCAATCATCCAGAATGCCCTGGAACCAGCCTTCGTAAACGATGGCGATGGAGGTTCGTTCCGCCGCCGTCAAGGCGCGGACCTGGGCCGCGTTGAAGGCCTTCTTCATTCGGAGGGTCGCAGGCTTTAGGCTGCCCAGTCCCTCCAGGTCCAGCAGCCTGATATCCGCAAGATAGCTGATGGCCCCGATGTCGTTCGCCGCGACCGATTGGCCCTCGTAGAACCGGTGGAGGAAGAGTCCCATCTGGTATTGTTGCTCGTAGATGTTGGTGGTCGCTTGCGACGTCTTCAGGAGGATCGGGAGAGACCTCTCCCCCAGCGCATGGCCGACCAGGAGAGCGAGAATGCCGGCGGCCAGGTATTGCGGCAGTCGGTCCCTTTGGAAGCCCAGCGCCAGCTCGCCGGAAAGCAGTTCCCCACCCGCTGCCGTGATCACCACCACGCCGAGTGACACGAGGTAGGCTTCATAGCGGTAGGCCCACCCCTGCCCCACGAACTGCATGTGAAGCAGAACGGCAATCATGAAGGATGCGTTCGACCACAGGATCGGGCTTTTCCACGCCTTTTCTCGATTCCTGCCCTGGTAGACGATGGCCAGCAGGCTCAACAACGACAGAACCAGGATGTACGGATTGGAGCAGACGCGTCGCACGGCGGCCTTCCCCAAAAATTCGGCGGCGCCCCCGAGGGAGGTCAATTCCGGCAGGGCGCCTTTGAGGAGCAGCGAATTGGGCAGGAAATACCATCCCTGCCGGAGCGCGACGATCCCGTAGATCGTTACGAAGAGAAAGCCCGAGGCGCCCAGGCCCAGGGCCATCCCTACCTTTCCTCGGAGAATGAAGAGGAGAGCCACCGCTCCCACCAGAAATAGGCCCTCGTAACGCACCAGTGCCAGCACCGGCGCCAGTACTAGCAGGGTCGCGAGCTGCCTCGAGGAGAGGCGCTCCAGGGAGAGAAACTCTGCGGAGAGACAGGCGAAAAGTAGCGCCAGAAGGGTATGCAGGCTGTGCTCCATTCCCGCGAGCGTCAGCGATGGCAGGGGAGCGGCGAAAATCAGGAGCAACAGGCCGGCGAGAACCGGGAAGGCGCGTTGCAAGTGCGCTTCCAGGAACCGATAGGCCACGACGAGAGTCAGGATGCACGCCAGAACGTTGAGCAGAAGCGGGATGACGTCATGCTCGCCGAGCAGCTTGAAAGCCACCGCGAGGAGAAGCCTCCAGAGTGGGGAGGAAGAGGCGGAGGCGAATTCATGACGCGTCACTCCCCACACGCCGTGGCGCGCGAAGTTCTTGGCCATGGCCATATGGATGTAGGCGTCGTCATAAGTGTAGATCAGATGTCCCTGATTCTGCCGCACCGACACCGACAGCATGATCGCCACCGTCGCTCCGTAGGCGGCGAGGGCGGCGAAGAGCGGCCAAAGTCTCCAGACGCTGCGCATCATGGACTGCCACCGCCTCCTTACTTCGGCACGTACAGGAACTCGGGTTTCAGGCGGGCCCCGGTCAGACACCTGAAGGCCTTCGGATCCTGCACGAACTGCGGCGGCGCAGGGCGATAGCTGCGCCTCAGATCCTCGGCGAACTGGAAATCGTCGAAGTCGGTGATGACGGCCGCGAACCGCTTCTCTTCGAACGCCCTCTCGAACTCGCTCGCGAGCCCGGATTTCGCGTGACGCAGGTCGTCGGGGGCGAGGAACAGGTTGGACACGGCCATCTGGTGGGCGAAGCTCCCTTTGCCCTCGCGCCACCCCAGAAATCCGCGATGCGTCAAGAGGACGGGGCCCGGGGTCGCGCGCAGCATCTCCACCAGGCGCTCTCCTTCGCTTCGGTCCGCCTGCGTCGGCACCCACTGTCGCGGGTCGTAGGCGAGGAACAGGAACTGAAAGAGAAGGGCCGCATAGGTGAGCGCTGCCAGGCGCCTGGCGCGGAGAGCGCCGCCGGTCGATGACAGCAGCGCACCCGCTCCCAGGCCGCCCAGAATCGCCAGCGCCGCATGGGCGGGCATGTTGTCGTTGAGCCAGCTTCCCGCATGGGCGCGCACCCGGGCCGCGACGACCAGCAGGCTGAGCGCCACCAGTCCGTGGAACGCCTTCACTCGCAATCCGGAGGGAGAGCGCCGGGCGGCGAAGAAGGTGAACCCGAGAGCGAGGGCCACCGGCAGGTTCCCGAAGATCTCGGACCGCCAGAGATAGCGACCGTAGTAGTTGGCCAGTCGGCTCGGCAGAAGAAGGGTGTAGAAGCCGTACCAACCATGGCTGATGAGATTGAGCGTTACCACGGATCCTCCCACCAGCAGGACGCCGGGTATCAAGAACCAGAGCCCTCGCCGCCACCCTTGGAAGAGGAACAGGTAGAGCGCCAGCGGAAGCAGCAGCCCCACGGCGCTCTGCTTCGCCTCGAAGGCGAGCCACACGAACGCCGCCGCAGTCACGAGTCCCCGGCGACCGGCGGCGAAGCGCACTCCGTAGATCGCGGCAAGACCGAGCGCGAGAGAAAGCGAGTCGACCCGGGCGATGTCGAACCAGCCACCACTCAAAGCGTAGGTCGCGGCGAACAGGCCGCTGGACACCAGGCCCATCTGCGGGTCGCGCGTCTCGCGCGACACCAGCCGGTAGATCAGGGCGAAGCAGGCCAGCGAGGCCAGGATGGAGACCAGGCGAAGCGTGAAGTAGTCCACCCCGGTGATCCAAGAGAGCGAGGCGGCCACGACGTAATAGAGGGGATTGTAGAGATAGGGAACGAATTCGATCGAGGGGGGAGTGTAGATGTTCCCGTGGGCCAGGAGGAACCGGACATGGTCCACCATGGCGCCCTCCATCCACTCCAGGTCGAAGGGATAGCGGGCGCGGCTCCAAACGACCCACGCATAGGCTCCGAAGTAATAGACGACGGTGAGTGCGCAACCCGCCTTGAGTAAGACAAGAAGGGCCCGCGTGCAGCGGTCGAGCCGGCGCAGCCGCACTCGCAGGGGGCGCAGCCGCGGGATGTCCAGGGAGTGAGATCCGGACGGGCGCGGCGGCGCGCTTCGGGTCGGGGTCCCGGACAAGGGCATCGTTCCTGAGGGATCCACCGGCTCGCTCACCCTGCTCTTGCGCCCTCCGCTCCGTCGAGGTGCATCGTACACCAAGAGATCTTTCCGCGAGTGGGGAAAACAAGGAGCTCCCGCGACCCGAGGGTTCGAAGCTTTCGTCCCCCGGTCAACTGTGGTAGCATCACGCCCTTCTTACGGCCAAAAGCGAAACGGTCGGGCGGGCATGCCCCAGATCTTCCATCCCAGCACCAACACCCTCGCGCGTGTCAGCCTTTTCGGAGCCGTTTTTCTGGTGGGCGGTGCTCTCTGGGTGTTGGTGACGCTGCAGCGCTCGTCGTTCGTGACCCGGCGGGGGGTGCCCACGACCCAGCCCGTGCCCTTCTCCCACCAGCACCATGTGGGGGGCGTGGGACTGGACTGCCGCTATTGCCACACCTCGGTGGAGACCTCGTCCTTCGCCGGGATTCCTCCCACCCAGATCTGCATGAATTGCCATTCCCGGCTCTGGAACGACAGCCCGACCCTGGCGCCCGTGAGGGACAGCTACCGGAGCGGCGTCTCCTTGCAGTGGAACCGGGTCCACAATCTGGCGGATTTCGTCTACTTCGATCACAGCGTGCATATGGCCAAAGGGGTGGCCTGTGTCACCTGCCACGGCCGGGTGGATCACATGCCGCTGATGTGGAAGAGCGCCAGCCTGCAGATGGAGTGGTGCCTCGAATGCCACCGCCACCCGGAGAGCTACCTCACCCCCCGGGAGGCGATCTTCACAATGGACTACGAGCCGCAGGGGGATCGGGTGGCGCTGGGGAGAGAGCTGATGAAACAATACGATGTCCACACCCGCACCGACTGTTCGACCTGCCACCGGTAGTGCCGCGGGAGGGTCATGAGCGAGGCGCGGAGAGCATCCCAAAGATTCACCGAACGGCGCGCGTGGCGGAGCCTGGAAGATCTCGCCGACAATCCGCAGTTCCAGGAAATCCTGCAGCGGGAATTCCCGGCGCAGGCCTCCGAGTGGGACGATCCCACGGGAAGGCGGCGATTCCTGCAGCTCATGGGGGCGTCGCTGGCCTTCGCGGGAATGACGGCCTGCACGAAGCCCTTCGGCGAGAAAATCGTCCCTTACGTCAAGCAGCCTGAAGACCTCATCCCCGGCAAACCTCTCTTCTACGCCAGCGCCATCCGCCTGGCGGCCGGCACGCTGCCGGTGCTGGTCACCAGCACCATGGGGCGGCCCATCAAGATCGAAGGAAACCCCGACCACCCGGAGAGCCTCGGAGCTACCGATGTCTTCACCCAGGCGGCCCTCCTGGGACTCTACGACCCGGACCGTTCGAAGACGGTGACCAACCTGGGAGGCATCCGCCCCTACAGTGATCTGCTGGGCGTCATCCACGAGGCGGCCGACGCCCAGCGGGTGGCCCGGGGGGCGGGGTTGCGCCTGCTGACCGGTGCGGTCACCTCTCCCACGCTGGCCTGGCAGATCGCCGAGCTGCTCCGCCGGTTCCCCCTGGCGAAGTGGCACCGGTACGAAGCGGTGGACGACGGAAACGCCCGCGCCGGCGCGCTGCAGGCTTTCGGCGAGGTGGTGGAGGCGCGACTCCACCTGGAGAAGGCCGACGTCATCCTGTCTCTGGATGCCGATTTTCTCGGCGGGGGACCGGGTCAGGTGCGGCACGTCCGCGACTTCGCCCGCCGGCGCAGGGTGTCGCAGCCCGGGGAAGCCGCGGCGGGGAGGCCGGCACCCGCCATGAACCGGCTCTACGTGGCGGAGAGCATGCCCAGCCTCACCGGCGCCATGGCGGACCATCGCTTCTCCCTGCGCTCCGGCGACATCGCGGCGTTCGCGAAGGCGGTGGCCTCCGCGGTGGGCGTGCCGGGGGTGTCACGCAGCGCCGATGTGCCGCCGCTCGCCGAGGCCGATCTGGCTTCCACGCTGGGCGTCCCGGGAGTGAATCGCCGCGCCTCGGTGGAAGGGTTCTCGGAGACCGCCCTGGCGGCCATCGCGCGGGACCTGCGCGCCCATCCGCGGCGCGGCCTCGTGCTGGCCGGTGCCGGACAGCCTCCGCCAGTGCACGCGTTGGCTCACGCCATGAACCAGACGCTCGGGAACGCTGGCCAGACGGTGACCTACCAGCTTCCCGCGGACGCGGGCGTGGGCGCGGCGGAAACTCTGGCGGATCTGGCCAACGACATGGGCGCGGGACGCGTGCAGCTCCTGGTGATTATGGGAGGCAACCCGGTGTTCACCGCCCCGGCCGACATAAACCTGGGAGATCTTCTCTCCAAGGTCGGTCTGACCATCCATCTCGGCCTGCACGACGACGAGACGGCGGCGCACTGCCATTGGCATGTCCCGGAGGCGCACGACCTCGAGTCGTGGAGCGACGCCCGCAGTGCCGACGGCAGCGTCACTCTGCT
This sequence comes from Acidobacteriota bacterium, assembly GCA_003222305.1. GTDB lineage: Bacteria > Acidobacteriota > Polarisedimenticolia > Gp22-AA2 > AA152 > AA152. The sequence continues at coordinate 5,716 of QHVQ01000105.1, forward strand.
CCAGCCGCTCATCGCGCCGCTCTACAACGGCAAGACGGCCCACGAGCTGCTGGCGGCGTTCACGGAGAGCCCGCTGCGCAGCGGCGCCGAAATCGTCAAGGAGTTCTGGGCGCGGCAGATGCCGGGACCCGGCTTCGAGCGGAACTGGGAGCGTGCCTTGCACGACGGCCTGGTGGCCGGAACCCAGTTCCAGTCCAGGGAGGTCCGGCTGCAGCCGGGGTTCTCCCAGGAATCGGAGGCGATCGCCGCGCCGGGAGACGGGGATCTGGAGCTGGTCTTCAAGCCCGACGCTTCCCTTTACGATGGGCGTTTCGCCAACAACGGGTGGCTCCTCACCAAGCTCACCTGGGACAATGCGGCCCTGGTCAGCCCGGCCACGGCGAAGAAGCTGGGACTTGCCGCGGAGGATCTGGTGGTGCTCAACCTGGGGGGCCGTCGCGTGCGGGCTCCCCTCTGGGTGCTGCCGGGGCACGCCGATGATTCGGTGACCGTGCACCTGGGATACGGCCGGAAGCGGGTGGGGAGCGTCGGGCGCCGGAGCGGATTCGACGCCTACGCGGTGCGTCTCTCCTCCTCCCCCTGGATCGCCCGGGGGCTCCGCATCGAGCCCACCGGAAAACGCTATCGGCTGGCCGTGACTCAGGATCACGGCAGCATGGAAGGCCGTCCCCTGGTACGCCACGCCAAGCTTTCCCAGTACCTGGAGCATCCCGACTTCGCGCGGGAGATGGAAGAGGTGCCCGCTTCGGACCTCTCCCTCTACCCCCCGGTGAAATATGCGGGGCATGCGTGGGGAATGGCCATCGACCTGAACGCCTGCATCGGCTGCAACGCCTGCACCGTGGCCTGCCAGGCGGAGAACAACATCCCCATCGTCGGCAAGGAGCAGGTGATACGCAACCGGGAGATGCACTGGATTCGGGTGGACCGCTACTTCGAAGGGGACCCGGAGACACCGGAGATCTACCACCAGCCGGTCCCGTGCATGCAGTGCGAGGACGCTCCCTGCGAGCAGGTCTGTCCGGTGGCGGCCACGGCGCACAGCTCGGAAGGGCTCAACGACATGGTTTACAACCGCTGCGTGGGGACGCGCTACTGCGCCAACAACTGTCCCTACAAGGTGCGCCGGTTCAACTTCCTCCAGTACAGCGACTATGCCTCTCCCACCGCCCGGCTCCTGTTCAATCCCAACGTGACGGTGCGCACCCGGGGCGTCATGGAGAAGTGCACCTACTGCGTGCAGCGCATCAACGCCGTGCGCAACACGACCGAGGTCGAGGGGCGCCCGATCCGGGACGGAGAGATCCAGACCGCCTGCCAGCAGGTCTGCCCGGCGGAGGCCATCGTCTTCGGGGATCTGAGCGACCCTGCGAGCCGGGTGTCGAGGCTGAAAGCGGAGCCCCGCAACTATGCGCTCCTGGGCAATCTCAACACGCGGCCTCGCACCACCTACCTCGCGTCGCTGAAGAACCCGAATCCTGAATTCCCCGAAGGGAAAGCCTGATGGAGACGGAGCCGCGCCCCGCGGGCGCCCCGCAGAATTTCGAGCCGCCTCTGGTGGCGCCCGGTTACAGCTTCGCCACCGTCACCGACAAGATCGGCTCCATCGTCCTGGGGCGCGGCGCCCCTATGGGGTGGTGGATAGGATTCGGGATCTCCTTCGCCCTGGTCATGGGGCTGATGCTGTCCATCGCCTACCTGCTGGCGAGGGGCGTGGGAATCTGGGGCGTCAACGCCCCGGTGGGCTGGGGCTTCGCCATCATCAACTTCGTCTGGTGGATCGGCATCGGCCACGCCGGCACCCTCATCTCCGCCATCCTGCTCCTCCTGCGACAGGGGTGGCGCACCTCCATCAATCGATTCGCCGAAGCCATGACGTTGTTCGCCGTGGCTTGCGCAGGAATCTTTCCCCTCATCCACATGGGGCGCCCCTGGCTCGCCTACTGGCTGACGCCGTATCCCAACACCATGGGGCTCTGGCCCAATTTTCGCAGCCCGCTGGTCTGGGACGTCTTCGCGGTATCGACCTACGCCATCGTCTCGGCCCTCTTCTGGTTCGTGGGGCTGATTCCGGACCTGGCCACGCTGCGCGACCGGGCCAAGAATCGCTCGGCCCGCATCGCCTACGGGATGCTGGCCATGGGGTGGCGCGGCTCCGCCGCCCACTGGCATCGGTACGAGGTGGCGTCGCTGCTCCTGGCCGGCCTGGCCACCCCCTTGGTCGTCTCGGTGCACACCGTGGTGAGCTTCGACTTCACCATCGGCATCATTCCCGGCTGGCACGCCACCATCTTCCCGCCCTACTTCGTGGCCGGCGCGATCTACGCAGGCTTCGCCATGGTGCTGCTCATCGCCATACCGCTGCGGGCGGTTTATGGTCTGCAGGACTTCATCACCCTGCGGCACCTGCGGAACATGGCCAAGGTGCTGCTCGCCACCTCCATGATCGTCTGTTACGGCTACCTGATGGAGGCGTTCTTCGCCTGGTACAGCGGCAATCCTTACGAGCAATCCATGATCCTCAATCGGATGACGGGGCCGTACGGCTGGGCCTACTGGTCGCTGTTGGCGTGCAATCTGGTCACCCCGCAGCTTCTCTGGTTCGGCAGGGTGCGCAGCTGTGTGCCTATGCTGTTCGTGATCTCCCTGATCGTCAGCATGGGGATGTGGCTGGAGCGCTTCGTGATCGTGGTGACCAGCCTGAGCCGGGATTTTCTCCCCTCTTCGTGGGGAATGTACTACCCCACCTTCTGGGACTGGTCCACCTTTCTGGGGACCCTCGGACTGTTCGTGATGCTCCTGTTCCTGTTCATCCGGTTTCTGCCCATGATTTCCATCTTCGAGATGCGGGCCATCCTGCCGGAGGCCGAGGTGGAAGGCCATGTCCACTCCTGAGACGCCGCTGTACGGGTTGATGGTGGAGTTCACCGACCCCACCTCCATCGTGGCGGCGGCCCGGAAAGCCTACGAAGCGGGCTACCGGAACATGGACGGCTACGCACCGTTCCCCATCGCCGAGCTGGGGGAGGCGCTGGGCCATCACACCCGCGGCAGGCTTCCCAGGCTGGTCTTCGCCGGCGGGCTCGCCGGGTGCCTGGCGGGATTCGGATTGCAGTACTGGTGCTCGGTGATCGACTACCCGCTGAACATCGGCGGGCGGCCGCTGAACAGCTGGCCCTCGTTCATTCCGATCACCTTCGAGATGACGATCCTCGTGGCCTCGCTGGCCGCCGTGCTGGGAATGCTGGCCCTGAATGGTCTGCCCCGGCCGTACCATCCGGTGTTCAACGTTCCCGAGTTCCGGCTGGCCAGCCGGGATCATTTCTTCCTGTGCATCGAGGCGAAGGACGCGAAGTTCGAGGCCACGGCCACGCGCCGATTTCTGGAGAGTCTCAGTCCGGGGCACGTTTATGAAGTGGAGAGCTGAAATCCTGG
>QHVQ01000101.1:0-6335 GCA_003222305.1 Acidobacteriota bacterium
CGACCCCTCGAAACGCTCTACCCGATGCTCCAGCCACGACGGGAACAGCAGCAGGTGGCCGGTTCCCGCCGAGAACGGGATTCCCATGCCGGTCCCGACCCATGGTAGCTCCATCCCCGACGTTTCATACATCGCCACGGCCGGGCCGCGCGGATCTCGGAAGACGATCTCTCCACCTTTCATGTCGAGAGGAATCCTCACGTAGTAAGTGGCTGAGAGAAAACACCCCGGGTGACAATGCAGGATGTTGTAGTCGCCCGGCCGGTTCACATTGATCCATCCTTCCAGGCGGAACTGGTCCGTCTTCTTGCGGTCCTCGGGACGGAAGTGGTTGAGGAAAGCCTGCACGTGCTGCTTCATCTGATCGCGAAACTCTCCGACCACCTGTTCCTCCAGTTTGAAGACGTCGAAGGCGTAGTGCCAACCCCCGCAGTTCGTTCGCTGGCTGGCGTTGCAGTCGTCCTGCATCAGCCGGTGGGCGAGATCCTCCAGTCGTTCATTCAGGTGGACGGGACCGTTTTCGCAGAGGTAGATCCAGGTCGAGAACAGCGGCATTACTCCGACCTTAATACGATGCGCGCCCTCGGAGGGGCCGCTGCCGGGAGTGTCCTGCTGATTGGGAGTCGACATTATGTCTCCGGTGTGAACGCTTCAAGGATTACGGTTCAGGCACGGTGGTTGAGCGTTGACACTTCCAGTCGGCTGCGAGCCCGATGCCCACCGTCGACTGAAAGCGCGTGATATTCATCAAGGCCCGATTCGGCGCCTGTCCGATCTCAAAGAGGCTGGGAGCTGGGAGACAGCCCGTTCCCAGGAGGAAACGCCAGGAGATTCTACACCCGGCGGCCTCGCCACGACAGCGAACTCGAGTTTCACGCCCGGGGCGGTACCGCTGTAGTGGTCCAGGTGCGCCGTGGTTAAAGGCTCGCTGATCCAGCAGGAGAGAGTCCTGCCCCGGTAAAGGTCGTCCCGGCCGGGGTGCTATCCCAGCGGTCACGGAGGCAACGAAGCGGTCGAAGCCACGGAGAAAGGGGACAGCAAGGGCGGGAGGCAACATATCCTTTATCTAATAGGGCAAGTCTTCCGGGAAGGAATCCGACCCACAAGAATCGGTAGACCAGTACAGCTCGAAACGATTGTCGACGTTGTGGACTTCGGCATGAATGCGCAGGAAGTGATTGACGCCCCACGGTTCCATCATCAGTGGCTACCCGGCGTGATCAACTACGAGAAGTTCGGCTTCTCGCCGGATACGATCAAGGAACTCCAGCGGCGCGGCCACACGATGCGCGAAGGCGGCGGCCAGGGCGTGGCGCAGGTCATCGTGTACGACCCCTAGGAAGACATGCTCGAAGGTGGGACGGACCACCGTGTCGCCGACGGCGTGAACGTTCCCCCGTCGGGTGAAACCATGCCGGTGGCTCCGGCCGACGTGGCGCGTCTCGGCTTGCACATCCGCCCACGGAAGGCCGATCTCCTGGCGGACGACAATGACCTGGGCAGGACTACGACACGGACTTCTCCTGTCTGCCTTTCCCCAGGCGATCATGTCCTAGAACTCCGGTACCCCGGGTACCAGACCCTGCGGATCCGGTTGGATGTGAAGGGGGCAGGTGTTGGATCTTCATTACAAGCGGCGTGCCGGCAGCAGGATGGATGAGAGATCCTCGAAGGTAGTGGAACGACCCGCCTCTTCGGCCGGCACGATCCGGAAGAGCTGAGAGGGGAGGTGAGATGAGGAGCGCTTATTGAGCCGGCCTAGGATCGCGTTCGTCAACCTGGACCGGAGAAGGCCCTGGCCTGAAATGCCGAATGGGAATCGGTTAAACTCCGCGGATGCGCCTGCTCGCCAAGCTGCTTCGGGACGGGTTCGATCTCTGGGTGGGACTTCTGAACCTGCTCGGAATGAGGAGCCCCGCCTGGGAGTGGCGCAAGACCCGCTGGAAGATGTCCCTGGAAGCGAAGATCGCCTCCTGGGAGATGACCGAGCGCGGAATTCGCGCACCCGTCCGAATGTGCCCGGGCTGCCGGGAGCTGGTGGACCGGAGCCTCTCCGTCTGCACCGCCTGCGGCGCCTCCATGACCGGCGTGCCGGGCGGCGGATCGAAGCGGCTCTTCGCCGCGGTCCTGCCTCACTTCTCCAGCCTCACTTCCGTTCTAATCACCGCCAACGTGGGAATTCTGGCGCTGCAGCTCGTCCTCTGGGGAACCGATCCCCAGATGCGGGGCTTCTTCTCCATCCTCTCGCCTCCCTGGGTGGCGCAGTTCTCCTTCGGAGCCAAGCTGACCTATGCCATCGTCAAGCTGGGACAGGTCTGGAGGCTGGTGACCGCCGGATTCCTCCACGGCGGAATCCTCCATCTGGGGATGAACTGCTACGCCCTGTCCATTTTGGGGCCGCTGGTGGAAGACTCGTTCGGCTGGCGGAAGACCCTCTTCATCTACACCGTCTGTGACATCGTCGCCTTTTCCGTGAGCGCTTTCTTCAGGCCGGGCACGCCGAGCGTGGGAGCCTCGGGGCCCCTGTTCGGCCTTCTGGGCTTTGGCATCATCTTCGGAAGGTTCAGGGCGGGCTCGCAGGGACGGGCCATTTCGCAGCAGCTCATGAGCTGGATCACGCCGGCCATCGTGATGCTCTTTTTGCCGGGGATCGACAACTCTGCCCACATCGGAGGGTTCCTGGCGGGAGCGGCACTGGCGATGTTCATCGATGCCGGCGAGCCGCAGACGCCCGGAGCGCGCCGGGTGTGGTCGATCCTGACCACGCTGACGCTGCTGGTGCTTCTGGGCTCCTTCGGCGCGATGATCGTCGCCTATCCGGAAAATGTCAGTCTCGTCTCGCGCTGAAGGCCGCTCCTCCCCCCTTCCCTAACTGGGCCGCTCAGGAGTTGCGCAAGCTTCCCAGCCATGGTCATGAGGTAGATCGGGCTCAGCTCTTCCGGGAACCCAGCACATCCTCGGCCCACGTCAAGGCGGCCATCATGGTGGGAAGCCCGAGGGTGGGCAGGGCCAGAAAGACGGCCTGGCGGATTTCCACCGGCTCGAGGCCGGCCTCCAGGGCCTTGCGGACGTGGGAGTGGAGACCTCCCTCCAGCCTGGCTCCCACGGAGAGACCGATCTTTACCAACGCCCGCTCGCGATCGGTGAGCGGTCCTGCCTCGGTGCAAGCCTCGCCGAGTTTCTCGTAAGCCTCCATGATGGCCCGCTGGCTGGTCTTCATCTTCTTATAGGAGTTGGGAATCTGCGACGCCATGGGAACCCTCCTCGTGTGTGGGGGGCTGAAACATACCACACCGGCCTCAGCGGGTCCTGGCAGACGCGGCCGCTTGAGACAAATACTTCGAAGCGGTAGACTAGGCCCGCCTTTGCTGTCGTCGGAGATTCCAGGGCGCTCCAGCGCCGAGGTTCCTGTACCCCATGCGGAGCGCCGCCCGAGACGGCGTTTCGGATCGCCGTTCAGGCAGTGGGGGATGGAGCGCGCTTCCCTTGCGTAATCTATAGGTTGCGGGAATGTTGATGCCAGGGAACACGGTTCTCAGGAAGGAGCGGATCCGCGCCCTGCGGCTCACCGAGCCGGCGCGCGTGGGGCCCGACACCAGCCTGGCGGAGACGATTCAAGCCATGCGCCAGGCCGCCATCGGCTGCGCGCTGGTTTGCGACGGGCGCCGAGTGATCGGCATTCTCACGGAGCGGGACGTTCTGAACAAGATCGTGGGCGCGTCTGTCGATCTGCATCGCCCGGTGCGGGAATTCATGACGCCCCAGCCCGGCACCCTGCATCGCGAGGACACGCTCGCCATGGCCATCCACCTCATGACCGAGAAGGGATACCGGCACGTGCCGCTGGTGGACGGCGACGGACACGATGCCGGAGTGGTCTGCGCCAAGGATATTGTGGAGTACATCGCCGAGCACTTCCCGGCAGAAGTGGTCAACCTGCCCCCTCGACTGCATCAGGTGATGCGCAAGCCCGAAGGCGGCTAAGGAGCGGAAATCGAAGTGAGCACGCAGGCGGAAACCAAGGAATCCGACGAACGCGTTGAAGAGTTGGAAACAGTCGTCATCCGTTTTGCCGGTGACTCCGGGGACGGCATGCAGCTCACTGGCACCCAGTTCGCGGACACCACGGCGATCCTGGGGAACGATCTGGCCACCCTTCCCGATTTTCCGGCGGAGATACGCGCGCCTGCGGGAACGCTTCCCGGCGTCAGCGGCTATCAGATCAGCTTCTCCTCGCGGGACATCCGGACCCCCGGTGACGCCCCCGGGGTGCTGGTGGCCATGAACCCCGCGGCGCTGAAGACCAATCTAGGTGAGTTGGAGGAGGGCGGCATCCTCATCGTGGATACCGACGCCTTCTCCCAGCAGAACCTCAATAAAGCCGGCTACAAGACCAATCCGCTGAAGGACGGAAGCCTGGCGGGGTACCGTCTCATCGAGATCCCCCTGACCACCCTGACCCTGCGGGCCATCGGCGAAACCACCCTGGGCACGCGGCAGGCGACTCGCTGCAAGAATTTCTTCGCTCTGGGGCTGGTGTTCTGGCTCTACGAGCGCCCGGTGGATTACACCCAGAGCTGGATCAAGGACAAGTTCAAGAACAACCAGGAGGTGGCGCGGGCCAATCTGGCGGCTCTGCTGGCGGGATACAACTACGCCGAGACCACCGAGATCTTCAACACCCATTACCGGGTCACCAAGGCAAGGCTGACCCCGGGCACCTACCGGAAGATCACCGGAAACGAAGCCACCGCCATCGGATTCATTTCCGCGGCGGTGCTGGCCAATCGCCCGCTTTTCTATGGCTCCTATCCCATCACCCCGGCCAGCGACATCCTGCACGAGCTGGCGCGATTCAAAAACTTTCCGGTGAAGACCTTCCAGGCGGAGGACGAGATCTCCGCCATCGGGGCCGCCATCGGGGCGTCCTATGGCGGCTCGCTGGGCCTCACGGGAACCAGCGGTCCCGGCGTGGCGCTGAAGAGCGAGGCCATCGGCCTGGCGGTGATGACGGAGCTGCCGGTGGTCATCGCGAATGTCCAGCGGGGGGGCCCCAGCACGGGGCTTCCCACCAAGACCGAGCAGGCGGACCTGTTGCAGGCGATGTTCGGGCGCAACAGCGAGTGCCCGGTGGCGGTGGTGGCGCCGGCCACGCCGGCAGAGTGCTTCAGCATGGCGATCGAGGCGTTTCGCCTCGCCACCCGGTACATGACGCCGGTCTTCTTCCTATCCGACGGCTACCTGGCCAACGGTGCCGAGCCCTGGCGCATCCCGGAGCTGAAGGACCTGCCCAAGATCGAGGTGAAGTTCTACGCCGACAAAGCCACGTTCCAGCCCTACCGGCGGGATCCGAACACGCTGGCTCGGCCCTGGGCCATTCCCGGCACACCGGGGCTGGAGCACCGGGTGGGAGGGCTGGAGAAAGAGGACGTCACCGGCAACGTAAGCTATGACCCCCTCAACCACGAAAAGATGGTACGTCTGAGGGCGGAGAAGATCGCCGGGATCGCCAAGGACATTCCGGAGCTGCAAGTCTTCGGTCGTGAGAGCGGCAAGCTGTTGGTGCTAGGCTGGGGGAGCACCTACGGTGCCATCACCACCGCGGTGGAAAAGATGCAGGTCAAAGGCGCCTCGGTCTCCTCCGCCCACCTGCGCTACCTGAATCCTTTCCCCCGAAATCTTGCGGAGGTGCTGCGCCGCTTCGAAAGGGTACTGATTCCGGAGCTGAACCTGGGCCAGCTCCGATGGCTGGTCCGCGCCCGCTTCCTGGTGGATGCGGTGGGGCTCAACAAGGTCCAAGGGAAACCGTTCAAGGTCTCCGAGATCGCACGCCGGATCGAGGAGCTGCTGTGAGGGATGGCTGATGCCGCAGACTGATTCCACGGGTGCGGGGCTGCTGGAGCCCCCCAAGCCAACGCGACAGGATTTCGTCAGCGACCAGACGGTGCGCTGGTGCCCGGGGTGCGGGGACTACTCCATCCTGGCCCAGGTGCAGAGGGTGATGCCCGAGCTGGGCATCCCTAAGCAAAACATCGTGTTCGTCTCCGGGATCGGCTGCTCCAGCCGGTTTCCGTACTACATGAACACCTATGGCTTTCACAGCATCCACGGGCGGGCGGCCACTCTGGCCACCGGTCTCAAGACGGCCCGACCGGAGCTGTCGGTCTGGGTGGTCACCGGGGACGGCGACGGGCTGAGCATCGGGGGCAATCATCTGATCCATTGTCTGCGCCGCAACCTGGACATCAAGATCCTGCTGTTCAACAACCGGATCTACGGATTGACGAAGGGGCAGTACTCGCCGACTTCGGAGTTTGGCAAGAAGACCAAGTCGT
>QHVQ01000101.1:6347-15409 GCA_003222305.1 Acidobacteriota bacterium
CCCTCTGTGTGGCCATCGCGTCGGAAGCGACCTTCGTGGCGCGCAGCCTCGACGTGGACCCGGCGCACCTCTCCAAGACGATCGAGCGGGCCGCCAGGCACAAGGGGACCGCCTTCATCGAGATCTACCAAAACTGCAACATTTTCAACGATGGCGCTTTCGAGGAGTTCAGCAGTCGGGAAGTGCGCTCCGACCGGATGATCACCCTGGAGCACGGCCACCCTATGATCTTCGGTAAGAACCACGACAAAGGGATCCGCCTGAATGGCATGGAGCCGGAGGTGGTAACCCTGGGGCAGGGCGGCCTCACCGAGAAAGACCTGCTGGTCCACGACGAGAACGCGCCGGAGCCCACGCTGGCCTACCTGCTGTCGCGCATGAATTACCCGGAATTCCCCGTGCCGGTGGGCGTTTTCTACTCGGCGCAGCGCCCCTGCTTCGAGGAGATCCTGGAACAGCAGGGCCGGGAGGTCACGGCCAAATTGGGCCCGGGAGACCTCGAGAAGCTGATCCGCGGCGGCGAAACCTGGACGGTCACCTAGTCGCGTCTGCGCCCTTCACAGCCGTTCCCTGCGAGGAGGAGCGTGCCATGATTTGTCCCGACTGCGGCACCGACAATCTGCCCGGAGTCGACAGCTGTGAGGAGTGCGGGCAGGACCTGCGCTCCCAGGACATTCCGATGCCGCGCGACGGCCTCCAGCAGATCCTCCTGGAGACTCCCCTCAAGAAGGTCGGCCTTCTGCCTCCCAACCTCGTGGCCCCGGGAGATTCGGCGCTGGACGCCGTGCGCCTGATGCAGAAAACCCGGCACGGAAACGTATTGGTGGTGGAGCACGGGAAGCTGGTGGGGATATTCACCGAGCGGGACGTGCTGGACCGCCTGGCGGGGGAGAGCCTGGACCTGGCGAAGCTCACCGTCCAAGGAGTGATGACTCCCACGCCTCAGGTTCTCACCGAAGAAGACGCCCTGGCCTTTGCGGTGCACCGGATGGCCGTGGGCCATTATCGCCACATCCCCATCGTGCGGGAGGGCCGTCCCATCGGCTTCGTCTCGGTGCGCGGCGTCCTCAAATTCCTCGACCAGCACCTGGGCTGAAGCTCGCTCCTGCCCCTTTCCTGCCAACCATCGTCTGCCCTAAGGCTCGATTTTCGTCCCGGAGCGCGTCTCCACGATTTTCGCCAGGGAGACAAAGTCGTCCTCACCCAGTCCCGCCGCCATCGCCTCGGAGAAGGCCTGGTTCACCAGGCGAGAGGCGGGCAGATCGATTCCCAGCTTCTCCGCCTCTCCCAGGGCCAGCTTGATGTCCTTGTCCATGAGCCTGAGGGAGAAGTTGGTGGAGAAATCGCGATTCAGGAGGAACGGACCTTTGTAACGAAAGAGGGGAGCGTCACCCGCAGAGTTCTCCAGGACCCGGAGAACCGTCGTTGGGGAGAGATGGATGCGCTTTGCCAGGACCAGCCCTTCGGACCAGGCCATGAGCATTCCCGCCTGCACCAGATTCAGGATCAGCTTGGCCCGGGTTCCGTCGCCCGCCTTTCCCACATGAAGAATCGTGCGCCCGACCTTCTCCAGAACCGGGCGGGCCTTCTCCAGCGCCGGAGCTTCGGCGCCGGCCAGGATGGTCAGCGTTCCCTCGACGGCGCCGGAGCGGCTGCCGGTCACCGGCGCATCCACAAATTCCACGCCCAGCGCTCCGCAGCGATCGTAGAGGCCCTCGATCTGGGCGATCGCTTGCGTCCCCATGTTGATGAGCACCGATCCGCGGCGCAGCGCCCCCAGCGCTCCCTGAGGGCCGTCCAGCACCTCGTCCAAGGCCGGCGGATCGGCCACCATGGTGACGCAAAAGTCGGCCGCGCGCGCCGCCTCGGCGGCGGTCCGGGCGCGCCGCGCCCCCTCGCGCGCCAGGCCGTCGCCGCGCCCGGCGGTTCGGTTCCAGACCGTGACCTGAAATCCGCCTCTCAGAAGGTTGCGGGCCATGGGCTCGCCCATGATTCCCAGCCCTAGAAAGGCGACGGACTTGCTCATGGCGGCGGCACGCCCTTTCAGACCTGTTGGAGGGTGACGGAGGTCTGCTTCTTGGCCTCGTCCCGAATGTACTCGACCGTGACCTCATCCCCCACCTTGTGCTGGTCCAGGATATCGAGAAGATCGTCCAGCGACTCCACCGGCTTCCCGTCCACGGCCACGATCACGTCGCCCAGGAGGATCTCTCCCGACTCGAGCTCCCGCACGCCGCGCAAGCCTGCCCCGGCGGCGGCCCCACCGCGCGTGACGTCGTAGATCGCCACACCCTTGATTCCCCAGCGCCGGGCCAGAGAATCGTTCACCGACCGGATTCCCAGACCGGGCCGGATCATTTTCCCGTAGGCGATGAGCTGGGGGACAATCCGGTTCACCGTGTCGACCGGGACGGCGAATCCGATGCCGGCGGAGGCGCCGCTGGGGCTCACGATCTGGGTGTTCACCCCGATGAGGCGGCCCGCGCTGTCCAGCAGGGGTCCGCCGGAATTGCCCGGGTTGATGGCGGCGTCGGTCTGGATCACTCCTTCGATGGTCCGCTGACTCATGGACTGAATGGCGCGGCCCAGGGCGCTCACCACCCCGGTCGTCAGCGTGTGGTCCAGGCCGAAGGGATTGCCGATGGCCAGCACCTTCTGGCCGACGCGGAGCTTCTCGGAGCTTCCGATGGGAGTGGGGACGAGCGACTCGGGCGGCGCCTTGATCAGCAGGACGGCCAGATCGTGGTCCTGATCGCGGCCCACCACGGTCGCCTTGTGCTCTTTGCGGTCTTCAGGGACGACCGTGATGGAGCTGGCGCCGGCAATGACGTGATAGTTGGTCACGATGTGGCCTTCCTTGTCCCATACGAAGCCGGAACCGGAGCCCTGCGGCACTTCGAACACGTTCATCGTCCAGAAATCGCGCCGCAGCGCCGCCGTGGTTATGAACACCACGGAGCGGGAGGCCTTGTCGAACACGTCGATGGTAAGTCGCTCGTCGGGGGTGAGGTCGGTGGGAGGGGCCACTTCCCGCGGCTTGGGATCGCCTCCGCCGGTGGGATTCCCCCGGGCGCACGCGAGCGAGCCCGGGAGAGCCCCGGCCAGGAGAATCAGCAGGGGAAGCGCACGCGAACGCAAGCTTTTCATGATGGCGGCCGAGAGTTTACACGATCGTTCGGTCAGGGCCAACCGAAGCAGGGGGGTGTCGGTCTCGCCGGTGCGAAATTTATCGAGTGGGGAAGTAGACCAGGCGCTCCGGAAGTAAGCGGGCCAGCGCCGCGTCCAGCCCCCAGCGCGATCCCGCCGAGAACCTCATGAACACCAGGCAGAGCGAGGCGAACAGGAGCGCCTCCCACGATCCGCTGGCCAGGTACAGGTTCGCAAGCATGAAGATCCCGAGCAGCGAGGCGACGTTGGTGAGGGCCCCGAGCAGCAGCGACATTCCCAGCAAGGCCTCTCCCCACGCCACCAGCAGGGCGAAGGAGGAGGCGTGGGGGATGGCGACCTGCTCGAGGAAGGGGCGATAAAAAGAGAAGGATGATTCGGTGGCCATCTTGCGGAGGGTCTCGGCCATACCGTTCACGAACTTCGGGTCGTGAAGCTTGCCGAACCATCCGTACTGGATGAAAATCCAGCCGGTGACCAACCGAACCAGGACCAGAGTCCAACCCCGTGGGACGAGCGCGAGACGATGCTCCTTACCCATGCGACCTCCCTCGAAAGGGGACCCATTCTACCTGAAGCGAAGGATGGAGGAGGGAGGGGGCGGCCCAGGATGGCTTCTCCTCGCTCGGCGGCGCGCTGCGTTGAAGGGCGCGCCTCTGCCGCCTCCGGCCTCGCGCGAGCGGAGGCGACCACTCGGCCTCCGACGGCCGCTGCGGAGAACCATCCTGGGTCGTCCCACGCTCCTTCGCTAAGAGCCGTCCACGCGCTTGCTTGGCGGCGAGGCGCTGCGCTAGCATTCGGGGCACGGAGCTTGAGGAGGAGTTTCATGCGTGACCAGTGGATTGGCCGGATGGGCGGGGCGATCCTGGCCCTGCTCTCGCCGGGGGATCGAGCAAAAAATTGCAGGGAATCGTGGAGCGGGTCCAGGCCGACCGCTTCCTGGTGGACAGCTCCTGGGTCGTGCCGGCTTCGGGCGCGTTGTTCACCGGCAAAGCCCGTCAGGTGGGCCGCATCAAGACGGGGTATTGGGCTGAGGTCGACGGAAAGTGGCGCGAAGGCGGCATCTTCCGGGCCGATCGGATCAAAACGGACGAGGATTATCCCGGCCACACGTTTCAGGGTCAGCTGAAGTCCCAGGGGCTCCAGGAAGCGGACAAGATCGGCAAGGGGAAGCAGGCCTACACCCATCCGGAGGTGGTCGCCTACGTGAGCAATATCGGCATGAGCGTGGTGCCGGAGTGGGCGAAGTCGCAGTTCAAGTTCCAGTTCGGCGTCATCCGCGACCCGACCCTCAACGCCTTCGCCCTTCCCGACGGGAGCATCTTCGTCCACACGGGACTGCTGGCGCGGGTGGAGAACGACTCCCAGCTCGCCGCGATCCTCGGACACGAAGCGACGCACGTCACCCAGCGGCACGGCGCCCGAGGGTACAAGAAGCAATTGACCACCTTCCTTCCGGCGATGATCGGCGCCGAGATCGTCGGCACGGCCGTCGGCGACGACAAGAATTCGTTCGTCAAGGCCGCCACCGCCTTGGGTCTCAACCTCACCTTGAGCGCGGCGGTGAACGGGTACGGTCGCAGCCAGGAAGACCAGGCGGACCGAGTGGGAATGCGCTACATGGTGGAGGCGGGTTACGACCCGACGCCGGCTCCCCGCGTGTGGGACATCTTCAACGAAACCTACGGTGACCAGTCGAAGGTCGAGAACTTCTTCTACGGCAACCACTCCACCAATGCCGCCCGGAAGAAGAACCAGCAAGAGGAGATCCGGCGCCACTACAGCGATCCGGCGGCGCTGAAGATCACCCGCCCGGTGAACGAGGAGGGGTACCAGAAGGCGATGCTGCCGCTCACCCGGGACAACTCCATGCTGGACTTCGAGGCGAAGCGATACCCGCTGGCCAAGGCCGGGTTCGAGCGCGTCCTCCGCCACCTCCCGGAAGATCCCGCCTCCCTGACCTACCTGGGTCGTATCGCCCGGCTCTCCTCGGACCAGCCGGGTCGTTTCCCGGAGGCCGAGGAGAGATTCCGCAAAGCCATCCAGTCCGACCCTCGGTACCCGGATGCCCACCGGGAGCTGGGGCGCCTGCTGGCCTCACAGAAGAAGAGATCCGAGGCGAAAGCCCAGCTGAAGCAGTACCTGGATCTCGCGCCCGTCGATGCGCCGGACCGCCGGGACGTACGGGCCGAGCTCGCGAAGCTGTAGCTAATCCCACAGCGCCTGGACCGACTTGACGAATCCGGGCCCGAGCTATGTCTCATGGGGGAGGACTCGATGCGGAAATTTCTCGCCGGTGCCGTCCTGCTGGTGGGCCTGCTGGATCTCGCGACCGGGTCCGCCCGGGCCCAGTCCTACTCGGAGGTGTTCAAGCGCGTCCGTGACGCCGTGGTCGTGATACGCACTGCGGAGCGGGACCTCGCTCCGGCGCCTGGAGGTCGCATGGTCACGGTGCCGGGGCTGGGCTCCGGCGTGCTCATCAGCGCCGATGGCCAGGTCCTCACCGCCGCCCACGTGGTGCAGACCGCGGAAAAGATTCAGGTGCTGACCACCGGGGGCGAAATCCTGGGAGCCCGGGTCGCGTCGTCATCCCCCTCGGCGGACGTGGCGTTGCTGCAGCTGGAACGACCGCCGAAGAAGGGAGCGGTGGCGGAGCTGGGGGACCCGATCTTTATCGTGGGGGCGCCCCTTGGCATCAGCTACACGCTGACCGCGGGGCATATCAGCGCCCGGCGGAAGATGCAGGGGGTTTATGGCAACTTCTCCGAAGCGGAGTTCTTCCAGACCGACGCTGCCATCAACCCCGGGAACTCCGGCGGCCCCATGTTCGACATCCAGGGGCGTGTGGTAGGCGTGGTGCCCCACGGACTGGGCTTCGTGGTGACGTCCAACATGGCCCGGGACCTCCTGCTGCAGCAGAAGTCGCTCTGGACCGGGTTCGAGGGATACATGCTCAGCGGGGAGCTGGCGAAAGTCTTCAATCTTCCCCAGGCGGCCGGGATCCTGGTCCAGCGGGTGGCCGAGCATTCCCCGGCGACCGAGATCGGCCTGCAACCCGGGACCATGCGGGCGGAGATCGAAGGAGAGTCGCTCATCGTGGGAGGAGACATTATTCTGGAGGTGCAGGGGATCCGGGTGTCGGAGCCCGGTGCGGCCGATCGCATCAGGCAGTCGATCAGCAAACCCGCGGGTCAGACGGTGACGGTCAAGGTTCTCCGCGCCGGAAGGACCGTGGAGCTGACCACCAAGGTGGAGCGACCCTGATCCGCCCGCCGGCGGCCGATCTTCGTCAGCCGATTCGCCGCCTCAGGGTCGAGACTCCCAGCAGCAGGCAGAGGGTGTCGAAGACCATCAGGGCCAGCGCCATCTTCGCCAGGTAACCCCAGTCCCACCCCGACAGCACCAGCGTGCGCATCCCGTTGACGGCGTAGGTCATCGGATTGAGCCGCGCGCAGACTGCCATCCAGGCGGGCATCTTGTCCAGCGGAACGAAGGCGGAGGAGAGGAAGGCCAGCGGCAGGGTGAGAAAGCTCAGGATGGCGAAGAACTCGCCGTGGTTGGTGAGGACGAACGCCAGCATCAGCGAGATCACGGTGAGCGCGAAGCCCAGGAGCAGCCCCATCGCAATCAAGACCAGAAGCCCGGGGATCCCGGTGGCAATGCGCGCCCCGAGCAGGAGAGCCAGCGCCACGATGATGCACACCTGGATCGACGAGACCAGGTTCACGTAGAGGAAGCGGCTCACCAGAATGGAAGCCCGCGAGATGGGAGCCGCCAGGATGCGCGTCAGCGTGCCGTTCTCCTTGTCGAACAACAGCTCGATGCCGCCGGACAGGCTGCCGCCGAACACCGTCAGGGCCACGATGCCGGGAAGGATGAAGGTGCGGTAGCTTTCGCCGCGCAGGCTGGCCTGCGCCATCTGGGAGAAGGCGCCGCCGAAGAAGACCAGGAAGACGATGGGAGAGACCAGGGCGAAGGTGAGGCTGAACCGCTCGCGCTGCAGGTGAATCAGCCAGCGGACCAGCTGCGCCCAGGTCTCCTGCAGGAACTCAGACACGTTGCGCCTCCTCGTCGATGCGGTGGCCGGTGTATTTTAGAAACACCTCGTCCAGGCCGGGACGCGAATAGGCGATCCGCTGGATAGTGGTGCCCCGGGCGGAAGCCTGCTCCAGGACCCGGGGAAGGGCGGTCTCGTTGGCCTCGACGTAAACCGACAGGCGGGAGCCGTCGGCCAGGGTCTCCTTCACGAAGGGAAGGGTCGAGAGCGCCTGCGCCAGCCCCGCGAGCGTGCCGGAGGCCTCGGGAGGCGTCTCCAGCGTGATCACGTCACCGCCCAGCGCGGCGCGCAGCTCGTCGGGGGTCCCCGCCACAGCAATCCTCCCGCGGTCGATGACCGCCACCCGATCGCAGAGCCGGTCCGCCTCGTCCATGTAGTTGGTGCACAGAAAAACCGTCACGCCGCGCTGCTTGAGGCCGAGCACGTAGCGCCAGAGATCGGCGCGCACCTTCACGTCCAGCCCCAGGGAGGGCTCGTCCAGGAAGAGAATCTTCGGGTCGTGGATGAGCCCGCAGGCCAGGTCGAGCTTCTTCTTCATGCCGCCCGAGTAGGTCCGCACCGGTCGGTCGGCCGCCTCCGCCAAGTCCACCAGATCGAGCAGCTCGCGCACGCGATGCTCGCGGGTGGAGCGGTCCAGGTGGTACATGCCCGCGAACCAGCGCAGGTTCTCGCGGGCGGTCAGCGCCCGGTCGGCCGTCAGCTCCTGCGGCACGTAGCCGAAGAGGCGGCGGGCGCGGGCGGGCTCGCGCAGGATATCCACGCCGCCCACCTGGGCGCTGCCGGCCTCGGGCTGCGCCAAAGTGATGAGGATCTTGACGGTGGTGGTCTTCCCGGCGCCGTTGGGGCCCAGCAGGCCGAAGGTCTCGCCTTCGTGCACCTCGAGGTCGACGCCGTTGAGGGCGGTGACGTCGCCATATTTCTTGACGAGACCGCGGGTGCGGATGGAGACCGATTCCAAGAGGGGGACTCCCGGGTGGTTGAGGGCGGGCGGAATATACCAGACGCCCTGCGAGGGTTCAATGCTTGCCGGTCTATCGGCGGACGGCGACGTCCTTGCTGGCATCGCCGGACAATCCTGCGGTGCGGGCCCGGGCTCGTTCGCGAGGGCACGGCTCCGCGCGCTGCACGCGCGCTCGCCTTGGTTCCGTGCGCGGCCCGAGCGCTGGAGAGCGCGGGCGCCCGCGCACTTCCACACAGCCCCTACTCACGACCCGGAGCCCGCACCGTCACTCGTAGCATGGTTCGCTTCGTCTCGTGCGAGGGTGGTGTCCCCACTCCCCTCGGGCACACTGCGCGCGCTCCCCAAGCGCGCTCGTTCTTCCGGCGCGCGCCACCCACATCTGTTAAGGGTACCCGGCGCGCGTCCGGACGGGCCCAGCGGGGAGTGGGGACACCGCCCATCAAGCCAAGCAGATGCCGGCCGGGAATTCCTGCGGCTGGTATAATTCAGCGGTGGAAGGAAACAGCGATTGATCACGAAGAACCCCCGCGCCTGGCTCCCCATCCTCGCGCTCCCCGTCCTCGCCCTCCTGGCCCTCTCCACACTGACGCGCATCCCCGCGGACGTGCGGGGGGTGCTGCGGGGCAGCTTCGGCATGGGACGAGCGAGGATACTCGAGCCCGGCTGGCACCTCCGGCTGCCGGTCGTCCACTCGGTCCATCGCTACCCCTCCACCGCCATCCAGATGGAAAAAACCGAGGACCTGACCTCTTCGGAAGGAGTGGCCCTGCGCCTGCCGTATCGGTTCTCCGCCCGCATCGACCCGGACCGGCTGGTACAGTTCGACGACAAAGCGCATGGAAGCGAGGCGCGAGTCTTTCTTCAGGAGACGCTCCATCG
>QHVQ01000102.1 GCA_003222305.1 Acidobacteriota bacterium
TCGCGCACCTCTTGATACAAGGGTGTTGGAGGCTCCACCAATGTTTTCTTCAAGGCTTCCTTGCGTTGAAGGTCCGCCAGTTTCGCCAGCTTGCCGCTAGGAAGCTTCAAGAACCTCTCCATCTTCCCGTAAATATCGGTTCGCTCGGGGATCGGCGGCGCTTTCTTCCCTGTCAGTAATTGTGAAATGTAGGATTCCGTGACCTGGGCGGCGGCGGCCAGATCTCTCTGCTCGATCCCCAACTCTTTGAGACGGTGCCGGATAAGTAGCGGTAGATCCACGGGATGCCTCCGATTAGACTTAACTCATAATGATTAATCAACTTCCATCTCAACATGATTATCTCACATTTTACTTGACACAGGAAGTTAACTCACCGATAATGGTCAGCGAGATTGAGGACTACTCCCCACTCTTCAGATTGTCTGAACTAAGTCAGGTTGTCTGATTCCCCTTTCTTAGCCAACCGAGGAGGTTGACATGTTTGCTCGCAGTGTTTCCTGCACTCTCAAGCCCGGTCGCGTTACAGAGTTCAACACGACCTTTGAGAAGGACGTCATTCCCGTGCTTCGGAAGCAGAACGGCTTCCAGGACGAGATTACGTTCATCGCACCAGGCGAAGCCAACGCAGTCTGCATCAGCTTGTGGGATCGGAAAGAAAACGCGGATGCGTATGTCCGTAACACCTACCCCGCCGTGCTCAAGTCGATGGAGAAGGTGGTGGAGGGCACGCCTCAGGTTCTGACGTATGAGGTGTCCAACTCGACCTTCCACAAGATCCCCGCTCGCGTGGCCGTCTAGAGCCGACAGGTCGTTTCGTCCGGTGGGGGCGGCCACCAGAAACCCGCCCAGATCCGAAGGTATGAGAGCCCCGGCTGCCGAGAGCGCACGGGGCTCTCTTTTTCTGCCCCCGAAGACTCGCGGCAGGGGATAGGCTGACCCCCGAGACGACAGTCACCTCGAACCTTTGCCTGGGGCCTGCCGCGTGTGGCGCCAGCTATTAATATGTTGGAGTTTAATACCCAATATTCGCGGGGAGTCCTGGAATGGGTAGAGTGAGCATCCCGATCCATTTCGAAGCCCGACTAGATCTTCCCTAGACTCTGGATCGCACCCATAACAGACCATATTTCAATTGGATACAGCAGCCATCGATCCGCGCGGATGGGCTTTTCGGTAGGGACGGGTGTCCTGAGAAGACGTGTTTCACTTCACCGTGCGGTGAGCCGAGTTCTTGAGAGGGACAACAACCGGCGCCCCGGGAAGGACCTGCGTGACTCAAGGCTATATACAAGACCCTGGGTTGGTGCTACACTAGCACTCACCTACTGCGAGCGCTAACAGAGGCCACAGCGCCAACCCGAGCACTTTCAACAAATCAGGAGGACATCTCATGAAGGTAAAGCCACTTTACGACCGAGTCCTGGTCCGGCGCCTCGACCCCAAGAAGGACGAGGTCAAGGGCGGCATCATCATCCCCGACACGGCGAAGGAGAAGCCGATGGAGGCAAAGATCGTGGCCATCGGTGCGGGGAAGCTCGACAGGTCCGGCAAGCGAATCCCATTGGAGGTCAAGGTGGGAGACAGGGTCCTGATCGGGAAATACTCGGGACAGGAGGTCAAGATCGAAGATGTAGAGCACTTGATTCTCAAGGAGGATGAAATCCTCGGGATCATCGGCTGAGGCCGGGATCCCCCGTTCGGCATACACGCACACGCACGCTCCGCAGTTCCGCGGGGCTCACGGTCCAAGGAGGTTTTTCATGTCAGCGAAGGAAATTGTCTATTCTGAGGATTGCCGGCACGCGATCCTGCGAGGCGTCAACAAGCTCGCGGACGCCGTGAAGGTGACCCTCGGCCCCAAAGGTCGCAATGTTGTGCTCGAGAAGAAGTTCGGATCGCCGACCAGCACCAAGGACGGCGTGACCGTGGCCAAGGAGATCGAGCTCAAGGAGCCCAGGGAAAATATGGGGGCGCAGATGGTCCGCGAGGTCGCCAGCAAGACTAGCGACGTCGCGGGCGACGGGACCACCACCGCCACCGTCCTGGCCCAGGCCATCTACCGGGAAGGGTGCAAGGCAGTGACGGCAGGCGCCAATCCGATGGATCTGAAGCGCGGCATCGAGAAGGCCGTGGAGAAGGTCGTCGACGAGATCAAGGAGCTCTCCAAGAAGGTTCAGGGGAAAGCCATCGCGCAGGTCGGCACCATCTCTGCCAACAACGATCCCACCATCGGCGAGATCATCGCCCAGGCGATGGAGAAGGTCGGGAAGGACGGGGTCATCACGGTCGAGGAGGCCAAGGCGATGGAGACAACCCTCGAGGTCGTCGAGGGGATGCAGTTCGACCGCGGCTACCTCTCCCCCTACTTCGTCACCGACCCGGAGCGGATGGAGTGCGTCCTGGAAAACCCGCTGATCCTGATCCACGAGAAGAAAATCAGCAGCATGAAGGACCTCCTGCCCCTGTTGGAGCAGGCGGCCAAGGGCGGCCGTCCCCTACTCATTATCGCGGAGGAGGTGGAGGGCGAGGCCCTGGCCACCCTGGTGGTCAATAAGCTGCGCGGCACGCTGCACGTGGCCGCGGTCAAGGCACCGGGCTTCGGTGACCGCCGGAAGGCCATGCTGGAAGACATCGCCGTCCTCACCGGCGGTGGCGTGATCACCGAGGACCTCGGCATCAAGCTGGAAAACGTCAAGACCGACGACCTCGGTGAGGCGAAGAAGGTCACTATCGACAAGGACAACACCACCATCGTCGAGGGGGCCGGTAAGTCGTCCGCGATTGAGGGCCGAGTGAAGCAGATCCGGACCCAGATCGAGGACACGACCTCCGACTACGACCGCGAGAAGCTCCAGGAGCGGCTTTCGAAGCTCGTGGGCGGCGTGGCCATCATCAAGGTGGGGGCCGCCACCGAGTCCGAGATGAAGGAGAAGAAGGCCCGCGTGGAGGATGCGATGCACGCCACCAAGGCCGCCGTCGAGGAGGGGATCGTCCCTGGCGGTGGGATCGCCTTCCTCCGCGCCATCCCGGCCCTCGAGCGGCTCAAGGAGAAGAACGAAGACATCCAGCTCGGCATCAACATCGTCCGCCGGGCCCTGGAGGAGCCCCTCCGGCAGATCGCTAACAACGCCGGCTTCGAGGGGTCGATCATTGTGGCCGAGGCCAAGGCCAAGGAGAAGACCGCCGGCTTCGATGCCTACACCGGCAAGTGGGTGGACATGTTCGAGGCGGGCATCATCGACCCAGCCAAGGTCGCACGTAACGCGCTGCAAAACGCGTCGAGCATCGCCGGGCTGATGCTCACGACCGAAGCTATGATCTACGAGCTGCCGGAGAAGGAGAAGGCTTCCGCCATGGGGCAAGGCGGGATGGGCGGGATGGGCGGGATGTACTGACCCGCCCCCGGTAGGTCGCTTAACCCCTTCGTCCCGATATCAGGGCGGAGGGGTTTTTTCTTGTTGCCCCTCCGAAAACTTCGCCCGGCCTTTGCAATCTTGGCCTAAGCCCCGCCCACCCACAACGGTCGAATGCCTAGTCGGGGGCAGGGCTCTCCGCCACGACTCATCTCTGGCTCGGATGGACTTTTCAGGAGGGACACTCGCTTCAAGGTTCGCCTCCTTCGGCCTTTCCCCATCATCGCTTCAGAATCCCCGAGAGGAAATCGATGGGGATGGGAAATACGATGGTCGAGTTCTTCTCCGTGGCAATCTCCGCGAGAGTCTGCAGGTATCGGAGCTGGAGGGTCGTCGGGTTCGCGGAGATAATCTGTGCCGCCTCGGCCAGCGCCCGGGAGGCGGCGAGCTCCCCGCCAGCGTGGATTACCTTGGCCCGCTTCTCTCGCTCCGCCTCGGCCTGCTTCGCTATGGCCCGCTGCATCTCGGTCGGCAGGTCCACTTGCTTAACCTCGACCATCGAGACCTTGATCCCCCAGGGATCGGCGTGCTTGTCCAGGATCACCTGGAGCTGGTGATTGAGCTGCTCCCGCTGGCTCAGCAGGTCGTCCAGTTCGACTTGCCCCAGAACCGAGCGCAGCGTGGTCTGGGCCAGCTGGGAGGTCGCATAGTGATATTGTTCCACCTCCACCACGGCCTTAGCGGGATCGATGACCCGGTAGTAGATGACGGCATTCACCTTGAGCGAGACATTGTCCCGGGTGATGACGTCTTGGGGCGGCACGTCGTGGACGACGGTGCGCAGCGACATCCGCACCATCCGGTCGATGCCTGTAAACACCAGCGTGATGCCCGGTCCCTTCGGCGCGTGGACGAGCCTTCCCAGCCGGAAAACCACGGCTCGCTCATATTCGCTAAGGATTTTGATGGAGCTCAGGATGTAGAGGACCACGATGGCGACGACAATCAGCAACGAAGAGGAACCACCTCCCAAGCTACTCATTCTCTTCTCCTGTTTCTTGCGGGACCACCGGTGTCTTCAACTTAAGGGGAGACTCGATTGTCAGGCACAATAAAAGTGGGCACCATCATGATACGGGTGGGCACTCTCACTCCCCAATCCTTACGAGTGGAAACGGAACCATATTCGCATGGCTGGGAAATGATCAAGAATTCCGACGGCGATGCCGTTGATCGGGACATCCGACAAGCTGACTGGAACTTCTTCTTTCTGGCTGCCAACATTCAGGCGACCGCCTGGGGTCATTGGGGAGAAAGAAACGCACGAAAAGCAATGAAGAAAGTGCTGGCACAAGTGAAGCAATTAAAACGTAATTGCGCGGAAATAACGGGAGTCTCCGCTAGGCGATTCCAGGGCTTTCCCTACGTGCACGTCTCGGCTCACTCGCGGCATATCCAGAAAAGCCCGCTTCTATGAGAGCTTGCGGAACGGCACCGAGTCGAAGTGGCTGCCGCTGGGCTCCAGGTTAACGCTCCGTGGGCGGACCGTCTAAAATTGGCATGCCGTCCTGGACAAGCAGTCCTGTCCCTCCCTCCATTGATCACTATCCGATCTTCACCTCGATGGACTTGGTCTGTGCCCGCGCCGACTTCGGGAGGTGGACCTTGAGCACGCCGTCCTTGAACTCGGCCGCCACCTTGTTACCATCCGCGTCTTCCGGCAGCGTGAAGCTCCTGGCAAAACGGCCGTACGCCCGTTCCACGCGGTGATACTTTCTGCCCTTCTCTTCCTTCTCGAGGGTCCGTTCCCCGGTGATCGTGAGCACATCCTCTTGGACAGTCACTTTGACGTCGTCTTTCTTGACCTCGGGCAGTTCGGCCTTGATGAGGTACTCGTTGTCATGCTCAACGATGTCCACCAGCGGGGCCCACTTCGCCACGGTGAGGGCCTCTTCCTTGTCGCTGGGAGTGCGGATCGGCGCGCGCCCGAACAAGGTCGTAAGGTGGTGTTGCAGGTCGGCGAGCTCTCTGGCGTCCATCGTACCTCCTCCCTTTATCTTAGTTTGACACGCGTACGCAGGCATCGGCCTAAGGATAGAAGTATAAGCCCGGTCCTGAGGTCCGATATCGATTATTGTGGCAATTCTAGAGATCGGCGAAGACCGGCTCGGGGCATTCACATCCGGGACGGGAATCTCTCCGGGGGTGTGGTGGTCCACCGATTCTTGCGGGTCGGATCCCTTTCCAGAAAGCTCACCTTATTGTAAGGATATGCTGTCTCCCACCTCTTCAGCCTGGCGCTTTTCCGGGAGACGGCTCATGTCCCCAATTGCTCTGTCCCATTTCCTCCCGCTGCCCCGAGGCTGGCCCGGTTGCGTCCGCGCGGCCTTTCTTTCTCCCAGGCTCCGACCGCTTCGTCGCCTCCACG
>QHVQ01000024.1:0-1935 GCA_003222305.1 Acidobacteriota bacterium
TCGGATCATGGCCTGGACCGAGGAATAGGCCAGACGCTTCTCCACCTGAACGAAGATCCCCCAGCCCTGGTTGGTGGCGTCCACGCTGGCGAGAAAGTCGCGCGTCACGCCGTCGAGGGTTACGGAAAAGTCGGAGGTTTCCTTGCTCTTGGTGGGGGCGGCCAGAAATTTCTGAACGATGTCGAAGCTCCTGAAGTCGATGCGTCCCAGCACGCCCTCCTCGTCGAGCGAGGCGAACAGGTTTCCCCTGCCGTCCAATGCGTAGACGGTGTACCCGAGGAGCCGGGGACCCACGGCCCGCTCCCAGAGCGGACCCAAATCGATGAGACTCTGGAGCGTCCCATGGCCCGCTCCTCCATCCCGGCTCCCCACCGGGGTGGAGAAAGCCACTGCGAACGCCCCCGGGGGGCCTACGGGGATCGGGTCGGAAAGCGTCGTCTCGCCCCGCTTGGCCTGCTCGGCTCCCTGGGCGAGGACCCGCTCCGCGTCCTCTCCCAGCACCATATGATCGCGCACCGAGTCGAACTTTCCGCCGCCCGCCGGAAGATAGCGGACGAGCACCATGTCGCTGGCCAGGTAGCTGGACATGGTGGAGGGGTTCTGCACCACTTTCTTCAGCAGCTCCGGACCCCCCTCGCGGATCATCGCCTCGAAAAGATCTCCCAGCTTCATGAGCTGGACTCTGGCCTCTTCCAGACTGCTGCTCAGCGAGCGGGCGATGGTGGCCGCCACCATGAGCTGGTTTTCTTGCGTGGAGGTGATGAGGGACTCGCGGGAGATTGCAATCTGTTTCCAGGCGGCGATGCTCAGGGGGACAAGTCCGGTGACCAGAAGAACAAGGAGGAGAGTATAGACGATACGGAACCGTCGGCCGCCTCCCATCGGCCATCGTCGCTCCGGCGCCCGGACCTCGGCAGCCATTGGCGAGGGTCCTCCCTTTCCGGCGAGAGATCCCGGAAGCCGGGTCTCAGTTTTCGCGAGGGTATTTATAGGGTACGCCTCCCGGCGTGTCAACGAAGGCTCTGTGCCCGCATGGCGGGCAATCAGCCGGTGGCGGCTCTGGGCTGGGAAAGCGCCTCGGCCTTCACTTCACGCTGCAGGATGGTGATGAAGGCTTCCACGCAGCGGGAGTCGAACTGCATCATGGCGCAACGGCGCATTTCCAGAATGGCTTCCTCCACGGTCCTTCCGATCCGGTAAGGACGAGTGGAGGTCATTGCGTCGAAGGAATCCGCCACGCAAATAATGCGCGCCGGGAGCGGAATGGCCTCTCCCTTGAGGCCGTCGGGATAGCCGGTGCCTTCCCAGCTTTCGTGGTGGTGCTTGATGCCCGAAATGTGCCCTTCCAAGGAGCGCACCGGTGCCAGGATCTGCGCTCCAATCACCGGGTGTTGCTTGACCATTTCGAACTCTTCCCGGCTGAGCTTTCCCGGCTTGTTCAGCACCTGTTCATCCATTCCAATCTTGCCGATGTCGTGCAGCAGGCCAATCTGGCCTAGGGTTCGTACCTCCGCGCCTGGCAGGTTCAGGCCACGAGCAATCATCATGGCGAAGCGCGAAACGCGCTGGGAATGCCCGGCAGTGTATCGGTCCTTGGCTTCCAGCGCCACGGCCAGGGACTGGATCGCAGAAAGGTAGCTGTTTTCCACCTCCTGCTTGGCTTCTTTCAGCTCTCTCAGCGCTTCCCGAAGTTCGGTGTTCCGCTTCTGCAGGTCCACGAGGAGCCGCTCATTCGTCCGGCGCATGGCGGCCTGGCGAAGCAGCGAGGTCACCGTGAATTTCAGGTCCTCCACCTCCCAGGGCTTGGCTATATACCGGTCCAGTCCCGCATTGTTGAAGGCGTACACCGCCTCCTCCAAGTTGGGACGGTCCGAGATGAGGATCTTGATCACGCCTGGGAACTGGCTTTGGACGATCTCGAGGAAGCGCGTGCCG
>QHVQ01000024.1:1964-21730 GCA_003222305.1 Acidobacteriota bacterium
GAGCTGCTTCCCTTCGCTACGAATCCTGTAGAGGGTCCCCAGACCTTCCTCCGATGAGCTGGCCGCCACTATTTCCAGATCTTCCCCCACTGCCTGCTCCACGGTCCGGCGCAGGATCTCGAGGGATCTGGGTTCGTCGTCCACCAAAACGATGGTGCTGCGGTTCACGGGACTCCTCCTGGGCGGAGAGCTGCTTCTCCAAATATAGGAAGCGCGCCTCGCTCCCTGCAAGGGACGGCAGGAAGATTCGCCGTCATGGAGACGACGCAGCGGCGCCAGGCAATCTCTGTAATTCGCTGTATCGTAAAGGTTTAATACCTCAATGGTCACCCGTCCAGCGCGTTGACAGACCCCGGGGGCTGGGTTATACTCACCGCCCGCTCCCGCCCGCGGGCTGCGGGGAGGGGGCGCCGGATGCTGCTTGCCTATTCCATCCTCGTCCTGCTCGCTGCGCTTGTAGTGCTTCCCTTTTATCTTCTCTTGGAGTTGGGAAGCCCGGAAACTCGCCGGGGGTGGAAGGAGCGGCTGGGCTTCGTCCCGTGTCCCCCGCCCTCTTCCGCACCCAGGATCTGGATCCAGGCAGTCTCGGTGGGCGAGGTCCAGCTCGCGCGCCAGCTTCTTGTTGAGCTGCGCTCCTTCCGGCCCGATCTCGGAGCGCTTCTCACATCCACCACGGCGGCGGGAAGAAAACTGGCTTTGGCAGCTGATCTTCCCGGGACCCTGGTCAGCGCATTTCCCGTTGACCTTCCCTGCTGCGTGGGCGAGGCATTGCGCAGAAGCCGTCCGGACTTGGTGGTGCTGATGGAAACGGAGATCTGGCCACATCTGATTCGCCGTTGCAGTCGAAACGGAATCAGGATTCTCGTTGCCAACGGTCGAATCTCTCCCCAATCCTTTCCGCGGTACCGCTTTTTCGGAACCGCCATGCGGGAGCTGCTCCGACGAGTCGATCGCTTCCTGATGCAATCCGAGGGAGACGCCGGAAGGATTCTGCGCCTTGGCGCCGCTCCCGACCGCGTGGAAATCGCCGGGAATCTCAAGTGGGACCTCCCGGCTCCCTGCGAGCCGGCCGCAGACATCCGAAGGGATCTGGGGCTGGCTCCGGATGCCCCTGTCCTGGTGGCAGGGAGCACCTTTCAGGGCGAAGAATCGTTGCTGCTTGACGCCTGGACGGCGCTGAGACGCGAATTCCCCACCCTCGGACTGGTTCTCGCGCCCCGACACCCCCGCCGCTTCGAGCGGGTGGCGGGGTTGCTCGCCCATCGTCACATCGCTTTCTCCCGGCGCAGCCGTTCTGCCGGCGGGTTCTCCCCTGTGCTGCTCCTGGATACCCTGGGGGAGCTCCGGCGGGTCTATGGAGCCGGGACCCTTTGCTTCGTGGGGGGGAGCCTGGTGAGTCGCGGCGGGCAAAACCTCATCGAGCCGGCCGCTGCAGGTCGACCTGTAATCTTCGGACCTCGGACCGAGAATTTCTCCGAGGCAGCCGCAGCGCTGCTCTGTTCTAGCGGAGGATTTCGGATTTCCTCGAGTGCGGAGCTTTTGGCGGTGGCGCGCCGACTGCTCTCCGAGCCCGGCCTGTGCGAGGAAACGGGCCGCCGGGCGGCGGCCCTGGTGGCCAAGAATCGCGGCGCCACGCGCAGGACGGCGGAGAGAATCTTGGATCATCTTCCGCTTCGGACATCCTGATGGAATCTTCTTTCCCGGCCTGGCTCTGCACGCTGCTCTATCCCGCGGGGCTGCTCTACCGCACCGGCATCCATTTGAGAAACAGCCTCTACCGGCGAGGTGTCTTGCCTGTCTGCCGACTGGACATCCCCGTGGTCAGCGTGGGGAATCTCACGGTGGGGGGCGCCGGCAAGACCCCCTTCACCGCTTACCTCGCGGCCCGCCTTCGGGAGTCGGGCCGCCGCGTAGCGGTGGCCAGCCGGGGCTACGGCGGGTTTCCCCAGGACCTTCCTCTCGTGGTCAGCGACGGGTCAGGCCCCAAGGTGTCGGCGAGAGAGGCGGGGGATGAGCCGATCTTCCTGGCCCAGGCGCTTCCTACAGTGGCCGTGGTGGTTTGTCGCGACCGGGTGGCAGCCGCCCGCACCGCCCGTAATCGGCTCGGCGCGGATCTGGTGCTGTTGGATGACGGCTTCCAGCACCGCCACCTCGCTCGCGACCTGGATCTCCTCTTGGTGGAAGCCGGTCGGGTATTCGGGAATGGTAGAATGCTCCCTTGCGGCCCATTGCGGGAGCCTTTGAAGGAGATGGCCCGCGCCGACGCGCTGGTGGTCACGGGAAGGTCCGACGAACTCCACGCAGGGGCAGCAACGGTTCGGCAGCTCCTCTCGCGACAAGGCCTAGCGCGACCTGTCTTCCCCTGCGAGCGGCGATCGGAAGGGTTCATCCGCCTCGACTCGGAGGATTTTTTTGCCCCGGAAGCACTCCAGGGGATGAAAGCGGTGGCCTTCTCGGGGATCGCCTTTCCCGGCGCCTTCGAGGCCGATCTGCGGGCCGTGGGCCTCGAGCTTGCCGAAACGGTGCGTTTCCGGGATCACCAATGGCTAGGACCGGCCCAGCTCAACGCCGTGCGGCAAGCTCTGAATCGGACCAAACCCGACGTCGTGATTACCACGGAAAAGGACCGCGCGCGGCTCGGCACCGTCCGGCTTCCGGTCCCGGGTTACGCCCTGAGGATTCGCATGGTTCCCCACGAAGAGGACGAACTTCTGAGGCTGGTGGCGCAAAGGCTCACCGCCGCAGACTCTCCCGCCGTCGCCTCAGGTCGCTAGATGCCCCGGACCAGACACCCCATTCGCAGCCTGATGGAAGTGGGGATGGTCCGCGCCCTCCTGGTGCTCCTCTCCCTGATCCCCAGGCGCCTGCGCTTGATGACGGGACGCATGCTGGGACTCGGCCTCTACGTTTTGGTGCCTCGGCTCCGGCGCATGGCGCGAGCCAACTTGGACTGCGCTTTCGGGGCCACGAAGACCCCTGCCGAGAAGACCCGCATCGCCCGCGCCTCGTTCTCCCACCTGGGACGTCTGCTTTGCGATACGCCCGCCTTTTCGCGCGTCCTCCCCGAGAGGCTGGAAGATTTCGCTGAATTCGAGGGACTGGAGCATGTGAGAAAAGCCTACTCACAGGGGCGAGGCGTCTTCGTCTTCTCCGGGCATTACGGCAACTGGGAGATGGTTGCCCTGGTCCAGGGGTATCTCGGCATGCCGCTGGCCATGGTCACGCGGCCGCTCGACAATCCCCACCTGGAACGAATCCTGTTCGGCTATCGGACCCTTTCGGGGAATCAGATCATCCACAAGCGAGGGGCGGCGAAGGAAATGCTGCGGGCCATCCGACGGGGCTGGGGTGTAGCCATCGTCATTGATCAGAACGTCCGAGGCGAGGATGGGATCTTCGTGGACTTCTTTGGACTGCCGGCGTCCACTACACCGGCCCTGGCCACTCTGGCCCTCAAGACCGAGGCCCCGGTCGTTCCCGTCTTCGGCATTCCGCTCCCCGACGGCCGCTACCGCATCCGCTACCTGCCGGAAGTCGAATTCCAACGCACCGGGGATACCCGGGAGGACATCCTGGCGCTCACCCAGCGTTGTACCCGCATCATCGAGGACCAGATTCGCGAGCAGCCCGAATTCTGGGTCTGGATGCACCGCCGGTGGCGGACGCGTCCTCGAGAGGATTCTGCCGCGGACCCGGCTCCTCGGGAGGCCCGCGCGTGAACCCGGGATCAGCAGCACCGGTTCGCCGGCCGGCGGTCTTTCTGGATCGCGATGGCACGGTCGCCGAGGAGGTGGGCTACGTCAATCACGCCTCCCGGATTCGGCTGCTTCCCCGGTCCGCCGAAGCGGTGAAGCGGCTTCGGAGCGCCGGGTATCTGGCGGTGGTGGTTACGAACCAGGCGGGCGTGGCCCGCGACTACTTCGAGGAGCGCATCGTCCACCAGGCCAACCAGAGGCTCGTGGAGCTCCTCTCTCGGGAGGGAGCGGCCTTGGACGCCATCTATTATTGTCCGCACCACCCAAGAGAGGGTGAGTCCCCCTACCGGCGGGACTGCCAATGCCGGAAGCCACGACCGGGGATGCTTCACCAGGCTGCACAAGACCTTGAGATCGATCTGGGAGGCTCCTACATGGTGGGGGATGGAATGGTGGACGTGGGCGCCGCCCGGGCCGCAGGGGTGGTTCCGATCCTGGTCCTCACCGGATATGGCCGGGGGCATTACGAGCACCGGCGCTCCCGCTGGACGGTGCAACCGGAGCACATCGCCGAGGATCTCTTCGACGCCGCGGAGTGGATACTCCAGAGGAAGCGGAGGCCAGAATGAGGAAGGCGGTGGGAGGCGTGGAGCCGGGAAGACTACTGGAACTCCTGGCGGGAATCTCCTCGGTCCCGATCCTCGTTCTGGCCGACCTGGTACTGGACGAATTCCGTTATGGCGAGCCGGTCCGCGTTTCCCGTGAAGCCCCGGTGCTGATCCTGAATCACCAGAGGACGGACCTGCTTCCCGGAGGCGGCGCCAACGCCGTGGCCAACCTGAAGGCGCTGGGGGCCCACCCGGTCCCGGTGGGGCGCGTGGGGGACGACGCCTCGGGCAACGCGTTGCTGCAGAGCTTCACCCGCCATGGCGTCCCTACCCGTCTCCTCTGGACCCCCGACGGCTATCAAACTCCTACCAAGACGCGCATTCTGGCCGGGGGCCCCCACGCGGTGAAACAACAGGTGGTGCGCATCGACTCGGGCCGTCCCGCCGAAATGACCGCCGGCGAGGAGGAGCACCTACGGGGCAGCCTCCGACGGACCCTTCCCGAGTGTCGGGGAGTGCTCGTCTCCGACTATGGTTACGGTCTCCTCCATCCGGCCAACGTTCCGGAGGTCCTGGAAGCGGTCAAGGGAGCGCGACTTCGCGCCGTGGTGGACTCCCGGACTCAGCTTCTCCTTTACCGCGGGATCGCCGCCGCGGCGCCCAACCTGGAGGAAGCGGAAACGGCCGCGGGACTTGCGGTGCACAGCGACCCTCGCCGTCTGGAGGAGGCCGGAGAAAAGCTTCGCCAGACCCTCTCGGCCGAAGCGATCCTCGTCACCCTGGGAAGCCGAGGCATGGCATTGTTCGCCGCGGATCGCGAACCGGTCCACCTCTGCGTCTACGGCACCGACGAAGTCGCGGACGTGACGGGGGCGGGGGATACGGTGGCCGCGGCGTTCAGCGCCGCTCTTGCGGCCGGTGGAAGCCCTCTGGAGGCCGCGGCCCTGGCCAACGTGGCCGCCGGACTTGTAGTGATGAAGCGCGGGACGGCGACCGTTTCCCCCGCGGAGATCGCCGGAGCGCTGCAAGCGCTCTAGGGAAGTCGGTGCGCATGGGAAAGATTCTCGAGAGCGAAGCGCTGCGGCGTGCCGTGCGATCGGAGCGCACCGCGGGTCGCCGCATCGCCCTGGCCAACGGCCTCTTCGATCTCCTGCACGTGGGGCACGTGCGCTACCTGCAGGCGGCGCGCCGCGAAGCCGATCGACTGGTGGTGGCGGTGAACAGCGACGTCTCGGCACGCTCGCTGAAGGGACCGGGGCGTCCGTTGGTGCCCGAGCAGGAGCGCTGCGAGATTCTGGCCGCGCTGGACTGTGTGGATTACATCACCGTCTTCTCCGAACGCACGGTGGAGTCTTTGATCCGCGCCCTCGCCCCGGACGTCCACTGCAAGGGCCATGACTACACGCCGGAGACGGTGCCGGAGCATGCAGCGGTGCGGGAGATGGGCGGCAGGGTGGTCATCGTGGGGGATACCAAAGAGCACGCCACCCAGGATCTCATCCGACGCGTGTTGGAGCGGTTTGGCGCGGGACCCCAAGGAGGGAGCGCCTAGAGGCGTCGGCGCGCCAGGGGTCGGGCGGTCCGGGGGTGGTAGGCTTGGAGGGGCGCCACTTCCAGCCCCTCGCGCTTCAGGGCGCGAATCCCCTCCACCGCCGCTGCGCCCCCGGAAAGGGTGGTGATACAGGGGACGGCCCTAGAGGTGGCTGTGCGCTGAATGGCCATCTCGTCGAAGTGGGAAGCGCGCCCCAGGGTCGTGTTGAGGATCAGATCAATTTCCCCATTCAGGATCTTGTCCACCACGTTGGGCCTGCCTTCGTTCACCTTGTAGACCATCTCCACCACCAGTCCCTGGCGGGCCAGCCGGTTGGCGGTTCCCGAAGTGGCCAGGATCCGGAATCCCAACTCGGCGAATCCGCAGGCGATGGGAATCACCGCCTCCTTGTCATTGTCATTGACCGAGACGAAGACTCTTCCCGAGGTGGGAAGGGACTGGCCGCACGCCATCTGGGCCTTGGCAAAGGCGTGACCGAAGCTGGGCGAGATCCCCATGACTTCCCCGGTGGACTTCATCTCAGGGCCCAGCACCGGGTCCTCTCCAGGAAAACGGATGAAGGGAAAGACCACTCCCTTCACGAACACCGCGGGCAGCGCCGGCTCTTCGGTCAGTCCCAGCTCCCCCAGAGTCCGCCCCACCTGGACCTTGGCCGCCAAGCGTGCCAGCGGGACTCCGGTGGCCTTGCTCACGAAGGGGATCGTCCGGGAGGCCCGCGGATTCACCTCCAGCACGTAGAGGACGGATTCCTTGATGGCGAACTGGACGTTCATGAGACCCCTGACCCTCAGGGCTTTGCCCAGGCGTCGGGTTTGCTCCCGCATCAGGTCCTGGTTGGCTTTCGAGATTCGGTACGGCGGGAGGACGCAGAAGGAGTCGCCTGAGTGAATTCCCGCCTCCTCGATGTGCTGCATGATGCCGCCGATGATCACCTCTTGCTCGTCCCCGATGGCGTCCACGTCCACTTCGAAGGCGTCCTCCAGGAAGCGATCGATGAACAGGGGGTGCCCCGGTGAGACGAGAGCCGCTTCGCCGGCGTAGGCCAGGAGTTGTCGCTCGTCATAGGCCACCGTCATGGCCCGCCCGCCCAGCACATACGAGGGACGCACCAGTACGGGATAGCCGAGCTGGGCCGCCGCCGCCAGCGCCTCGTCGGTGGTGAAGGCGGTCCCCCAGGCGGGCACCGTAATCCCAATCTCCTTCGCCAGCGAAGCGAATCGTTTCCGATCCTCGGCCAGGTCGATGGAGTCCGGGGAGGTACCCAGAATGGGAACGCCCGCTTTCTGCAGTGCCATGGAAAGGTTGAGGGGTGTCTGGCCCCCGAACTGGACGATGACCCCCAGGGGTTTCTCGCGCTCCACCACCCCCAGGACGTCCTCGAGGGTCAGGGGCTCGAAGTAGAGGCGGTCGGCGGTGTCGTAGTCGGTGGAGACCGTCTCCGGGTTGCAGTTCACCATGAGGGTCTCGAAACCCTCTTCCTTCAGGGCGAAGGCGGCCTGGCAGCAGCAATAGTCGAACTCGATTCCCTGTCCAATGCGGTTGGGCCCGCTCCCCAGGATCATCACCTTGCGCCGCGAGGTGGGCTGGGCTTCACACTCCCGCTCGTAGGTGGAGTAGAGATAAGGCGTCTTCGCTTCGAACTCCGCCCCGCAGGTGTCCACGCGCTTATAAGCGGGAACGATTCCCGCCGCCCGCCGGCGCTTCCGAACCTCCTCCTCGGCACTCCCGATGAGCTTCGCGATCCTGCGGTCGGAGAAGCCGTCGCGCTTCGCTTCCAGGAGCAGCTCGTCGGAAAGGCTTTGGAGCCGGTGGGCGGAGAGCCGGTCCTCGGCGCACAGGATCTCCCTGATCTTCTCCAGAAACCAGGGATCGATGCGCGACAGCGAGGCTATCTCCTCAACCGACACGCCCGCTCGAAGGGCGGAGCGGACGGCCATGAGGCGCTCCGGGGTCGGGGTGATGAGCTTCTCGCGGATCTGGGCCGGGTCCTTCATCTCGGCGCCGTCCCAGAACGAGTCGTCGCTCCCCATCTCCAGAGAGCGAATCCCCTTCTGCAGCGCCTCCTTGAAGGTCCTTCCGATGGCCATCGCCTCACCCACCGATTTCATCTGCGTGGTGAGTGTCTTGTCCGCCCGGGGAAACTTCTCGAAGGTGAACCGCGGGATCTTCACCACGACGTAGTCGATGGTCGGCTCGAAGGAAGCCGGAGTCTCCCGGGTGATGTCATTGGGGATTTCGTCCAGCGTGTACCCCACGGCCAGCTTCGCGGCGATGCGAGCGATGGGAAAACCCGTGGCCTTGGAGGCCAGTGCCGAAGATCGGGAAACCCGCGGGTTCATCTCAATGACCACCTGCCTGCCCGTGGCCGGATCCACCGCAAACTGGATGTTGGATCCGCCTGTCTCCACGCCCACTTCGCGGATGATCTGGATAGCGGCGCTACGCATCCGCTGATACTCCATGTCACTCAGAGTCTGCGCCGGTGCCACCGTGATGGAATCGCCCGTGTGAACCCCCATGGGATCCAGATTTTCGATGGAGCAGATGATGACCACGTTGTCTTTAAGGTCCCGCATCACCTCCAGCTCGAATTCCTTCCAGCCGAGCACCGACTCTTCCACCAGCACCTGGTGCACGGGGCTCAGCGAGATGCCGTGCTCCACCCTTTCTTCGAACTCCTTCACGTTGTAGGCGATGCCCCCCCCCGATCCTCCCAGAGTGAAAGAGGGGCGGATGATTGCCGGATAGCCGATGCGCCCCAGAATCTCGAGGGCTTCTTCCAGCGAAGCGGCATAGCCGCTGTGGGGCACCTCCAGGCCGATCCGGGTCATGGCTTCCTTGAAGAGCTGCCGGTCCTCGGAGACCTGGATGGCCTGGAGCTTGGCGCCGATGAGCTCCACCCCGAATCGATCCAGCACTCCTTCCCGGCCCAAATCCATGGCCAGGTTCAAGGCGGTTTGCCCCCCCACGGTGGGGAGCAGAGCTTCGGGCCGTTCCTTCGCGATGACCCGGGCGACCATGTCCACGGTCAGGGGCTCTATATAGGTGGCGTCCGCCATCTCCGGGTCGGTCATGATGGTCGCGGGGTTGGAGTTTACCAGGACCACCCGGTAGCCTTCCTCGCGCAGCGCCTTGCAGGCCTGGGTCCCCGAGTAGTCGAACTCGCACGCTTGCCCGATGACGATGGGACCGGAGCCGAGGATCAGGATGGTCTTCAAATCATGGCGGCGCGGCACGGGGTCCGCTCCTCAGCCGGGGACAAAAAAAGGGGGCCTTCGGCTCCCCCTGAGGGTTTCTGCGTTTCGTGAATCCAGTTCATTTCCCCGGCTTCTTCCGGATTCCCTTCGGCCTCGCCGCCGTGGGAGGCGGCCGCCTTGGGCGGGCCTTGGCGGGGATCTTCTCGCCCTCGGCGGGCTTCTCGGCAGGCTCGCGGCCCTCGTGCTCCGGCTCTTTCTCCGCCTCGACCTTGGCGGCCTGGGCGGCTTCCGCCGCTTCCCGCTTCGCTTCCCGGCGTCCCTTCCGGGCTTTCTTGCTGCCCTTGTCGAACACCGGCTCGGAACCTACGAGCTCCAGCATGGCCAATTCAGCGCCATCTCCCGGGCGCCAGCCCAGCTTCAAGATCCGGCTGTATCCCCCTGGCCGCTGGGAAAACCTTGGGCCCAGGGTATCGAACAGCTTCTTGAGGACTTTCTTGTCCTGAATGTCCCGGGCAGCCAGGCGCCGGCTGTGCAGGGTGTCCCGTCGGGCGAGGGTGATGAGCTTCTCCGCAAAGGGACGCAGCTCCTTGGCCTTGGGGAGCGTCGTGGTGATCCGCTCCCTCTCGAACAACGCCGTGGAGAGATTCCTCAGGAGCGAGATCCGGTGCTCGGTGGTGCGACCCAGCTTTCGTAGCGCGCGGCCGTGCCTCATGATGCGCTCGTCTCCGTTCTTTCACTCGGCCGCGGGCTGCGCCGGCTCGTCCAACTTCATGCCGAGCGAAAGTCCCATCTCGGCCAGGATCTCCTTGATCTCGTTCAGGGACTTGCGGCCGAAATTCTTGGTCCGGAGCATCTCCACTTCGGTTTTCTGCACCAGATCGCGGATGGTCCGAATCTCGGCGTTTTTCAGGCAGTTGTAGGAGCGAACCGACAATTCCAGCTCTTCCACCGACCGGTTCAGGTTCTCGTTGAGCTTCTCCCGCTCCTTGTCGATCTCCTTCTCCTCGGCCTCGTGACTCTCCTCGAAGTTGATGAAGATCGCCAGGTGATCTTTGATGAGCTTGCTGGCGAGGGCCACCGCGTCCTGGGGCCGCACGGCGCCATTGGTCCATACCTCCAGCGAGAGCTTGTCGTAGTCGGTGGTCTGCCCCAGGCGGGCGTCCTCCACGGTGTAGTTCACTTTCTTGACCGGCGAGTGGACCGAGTCCACAGGGATGTACCCCACCGGGAGATCCGGCTCGAAATTTCGGTCCGCTGGGACATAGCCCCGTCCCGGGCGCACTCTCATCTCGATGTTGAGCCGTCCCTCCTCCTGCAGCGTGGCGATGTGGATGCTCGGATCCAGGATCTGGACGTTGGGATTGGTCTCGATGTCCCCGGCCTTGATCTCACCGGCTCCTTCCGCCCGCAGGGTGATCGTTTCCGAGTGATTGACGTTCATCTTGAGGGGGACCTGCTTCAGGTTCAAGATGAGGTCCGTGGCATCCTCCACCACTCCCGGAATGGAGGTGAACTCGTGGAGGACTCCTTCGATCTTCACGGCGGTGATGGCTGCCCCTTCGATGCTCGACAGGAGCACGCGCCGCATGGCGTTTCCGATGGTGGTCCCGAATCCCCGCTCGAAGGGCTGGGCATGGAATTCCCCATGGGTGCCCGTGAGGGATTCAGCAATGAACTCAAGGCGCTTGGGCCGCTGGAAATCTTTCCAAAGCATTCAGGATTCTCCCATAGATGGGGATTACTTCGAATACAGCTCGATGATCATCTGTTCCTGGATCGGCAAGGTGATGCTTTCCCGCACGGGGAGGGATACCACCGTTCCCTTCAGAGCGTCGGCGTCCAGGGAAAGCCACTCGGGGATCCCACGGGTGTGCTCCACGGCCGCCAGGAGGAACGCGTTCTTCCTGATTCGGTCTCGAAGGGTGATAACGTCTCCCGCCTTCACCCCGTAGGAGGGAATGTCCACCTTCCGGCCGTTCACCCGAATATGACCATGACTGATGATCTGGCGCGCTTGCCAGCGCGATGAGGCAAAGCCCAGCTTGAGGACGACATTGTCCAGCCGCCGCTCCAGCATCTGGAGCAACACCTCTCCGGTGACACCCCTGGATCGCACCGCCTTTTGGTACACGAGCCGAAACTGGTTCTCCAGCATGCCGTAGATCCGTTTCACCTTCTGCTTCTCACGGAGCTGGATCCCGTACCCCTGGACCTTGGTGCGTCTCTTGCCGTGCTGCCCCGGGGCGAATCGGCGCTTCTCGACGGCACATTTCTCCGAAAAGCAGCGATCCCCCTTCAAGAAGAGCTTCATCCCCTCCCGGCGACAGAGCCTGCAAACCGGACCGCGAATTCTTGCCAAGTTGCTCCCCTTTCCGTTTCCGTTAAATCCCTTCCCTACACGCGGCGCCGCTTGGGAGGGCGGCATCCGTTGTGAGGAATGGGAGTCACGTCCTTGATGGCCTTGATCTCCAACCCGATGGACTGCAGCGCACGGATGGAGGACTCTCTGCCCGAGCCGGGCCCCTTCACGCGCACCTCCAGGGATCGCACGCCGTGCTCTTTGGCGGCGTTACCCGCGGCCTGTGCGGCCATTTGCGCCGCGAACGGCGTCCCCTTCCGGGAGCCCTTGAAAGTCAGACAACCCGCCGAGGACCAGGAGAGCACGTTCCCCTGCATGTCGGTGATAGTGATGATGGTGTTGTTGAAGGTGGCGTGGATGTGGGCCACCGCCATGGGGACGTTCTTTCTTTCCTTGCCCCTGCCACGTTTCGCGAGAGCGGCGGGCTTTTCCGCCTCGGGTGCCGCGGATTCCCCCGCGGCGGGCTGCGCCTGAGTTGTCTTCTTCTCTTCGGCCATGGTCCTTCCTGGTTATCCCTTCTTGCCCACCGGGGCCTTCTTCTTCCCGGCCACGGTCCGTCTCGGTCCCTTGCGGGTTCGGGCGTTGGTGTGTGTCCGCTGCCCGCGCACCGGCAGGTTGCGGCGGTGACGGGCCCCTCGGTAGCACCCGATGTCGATCAGGCGCTTGATGTCCATGGCGACGTTTTTCCGGACATCTCCTTCCACTTGCCCCTCGTCCTGGATCACGTCGCGGATTTTGCGAACCTCCTCTTCCGAGAGATCCTTGACCTTGATGTCCGGCGACACCCCGGCCTTTCCCAAAATTCGGTTCGACCGCGAGCGGCCGATGCCGTGGATATAGGTCAGGCCAATTTCCACCCGCTTGTTCTGGGGCAGGTCCA
Source organism: Acidobacteriota bacterium (assembly GCA_003222305.1). Classification (GTDB taxonomy): domain Bacteria; phylum Acidobacteriota; class Polarisedimenticolia; order Gp22-AA2; family AA152; genus AA152. The sequence continues at coordinate 14,256 of QHVQ01000024.1, forward strand.
CGCCTGCGATGCGAGCCAAGCCGAGTCCTCCTTATCCCTGCCGCTGTTTGTGCTTGGGGTTGACGCAGATGATGCGAACCACCCCAGCGCGGCGGATGACTTTGCATTTGGTGCAGATCTTCTTCACCGACGCCCGGACTTTCACTCGTCCTTCCTTTCCGCCCTTGAGGCCGCAGCCTTCACTTGTAGCGGTACACGATTCGCCCGCGGCTCAGGTCGTAGGGTGAGAGCTCCACCAGCACCCGATCCCCGGGCAGGATGCGGATGAAGTTCTTGCGCATCCTCCCCGAGATATGGGCCAGTACCTTGTGTTTGTTCTCCAGCTCCACCCTGAACATGGCATTAGGCAGGGGCTCCAGCACCGTGGCCTCCACCTGGATCGCTTCTTCCTTCGCCACCGAGCCTCCCTAGCTCCTTCCCGGCGCTCTGCCCAGGATCCGCGGTCCCTCAGCGGTGATGGCCACGCAACGCTCGAAGTGGGCGGAGGGAAGCCCGTCGGCGGTCACCGCCGTCCAGCCGTCCGCCAAGACCCTCACGTCGGGCGTACCCTGATTCACCATGGGCTCCACCGCGAGCACCAGGCCATCCTTCAGCACGATCCCGGTCCCCGGAGTCCCATAATTGGGCACCTGGGGATCCTCGTGCAAGGCACTGCCGATCCCGTGCCCCACGAACTCCCGAACCACCGAGAAGCCCGCCGCTTCCACGTGGGACTGGACGGCGTGGCCGATATCCGAGAGCCGGTTCCCCGCACGAGCCTGAGCGAGCCCCCTCTCGAGGGACTCCCGGGTCACCGTCAGCAGCCGGGCCGATTCCTTCGGAATCCTTCCCACCGCGACCGTGCGGGCTCCGTCGCCGTAATACCCGTCCAGCACCACACCGAAATCCAGACTGACGATATCCCCCTCTTGGAGCGCCCGCTTCTTCGAGGGGATCCCGTGGATCACCTCCTCGTTGACGGAAGCGCAGAGCGCTGCCGGGAACCCTCGATATCCCTTAAAGGCCGGTCGGGCGCCCGATTTGCGGGCCATTTCCTCGGAGACGCGGTCCAGATCCCAGGTGGTCACTCCTGGCGCCACCATCGCCTCCAGGGCATTCAATATCTTCACGACCAGAGCGTTGGCCCGGTCCAGCGACTCGATCTCGGCCGGCGACTTGTAGAAGATCAAGGTCGCACTTGTTGGAGCCCCTCGCCCAGCCGCTTCGCGATCGATTCCACCGAGCCGCTCCCGTCCAGCTCGTGGAGCAGGCCGAGCTTCCGGTAATGGTCCAACAGCGGGGACGTTTGTTCTAAGTAGACCCGCAGTCGCTCACGGACCACCTCCTCGCGGTCATCGCCACGCTGCACCAGGACTCCGCCGCAGGCGTCGCAGATTCCCGGGCGTTTCGAGGGGCGGCTCTCCCCATGGTAGCCCGCCCCACAGTCCGGGCAGACCCGCCTGCCGCTCAACCGCCGGACCAGCTCTTCTGGGGCAACCCGTAGGGCAAGGACCCGATCGACCTTCTTCCCCATCCCCGCCAGGATCTCTTCCAGGCGCCGCGCCTGGGCCAGATTCCTCGGGTATCCATCCAGCAGGAATCCTCCGGAGCAGTCCGGCTCCGCAAGCCGCTTCGCCACCAGGTCGGAAACCAGGCCGTCCGGGACCAGATCGCCCCGCGCCATGATCTCCTTCGCCTGGATTCCGAGGGGCGTCGCTTGCCTCACCGAATCCCGCAGCATATCCCCCACCGACAGATGAGGGATTCCCAGTCTTTCCTTCAAGCGAACCGCCTGGGTCCCCTTCCCGGCCCCCGGAGGCCCCATGAGGATCAGGTTCACCCGCTCTTACCCCCGTCGTCCCCGGATCCGCGCCCCCTTCAGAAAGCCTTCGTAGTGTCGCATGATGAGCTGGGACTCCACCTGCTGAACGGTGTCCATCGCCACCCCCACCACGATGAGCAGGGAAGTGCCGCCGAACATGAACTTCACTCCGAGACCCTGAGTCAGAAATACCGGGAGCAGGGCGTCGAGGGTCGGGCCGATCCAGGGCAGCGCCCCCACGTTGAGCCCCGAGATGAGGATGGTGGGAAGCAGCGCGATGAGGCCCAGATAGATGGAGCCGGCGAAGGTGAGGCGCGTGAGGATCGTGTCGATGTATTCGGCGGTCCGGCGTCCGGGCCGGATGCCGGGAATGAATCCTCCGTATTTTTGAAGGTTATCCGCGGTGTCCATGGGATTAAAGATGATGGACACATAAAAGTAACAGAAGAAGATGATGAAAACGAAGTAGAGCAGGTTGTAGAGCGGCATGGTGAAATCGAACTGGTGAATGAAGTCCCGCATCCAGGTTGTCTTCTTCACCAGCGGCACCTGTCCGAGGGTCTGGAAGATGGAAAGGATGGAGGAGGCGAAGATGACCGGGATGACGCCCCCGGTGTTCAGCCGGAGGGGCAGATGGGTGGAGAGCCCTCCGAAGGTGCGCCGACCTACTACCCGCCGGGCATACTGGACCGGAATCCTTCTCTGCGCCCGTTCCACAAAGACGATCGCCCCCACCACCGCCACCATGAGGACCATCAGGAAGAGCAGCGCGAGAAGGCCGATGTTGCCCGTGATCAGGTCCTGCACCGTCCGCACGGTGGCGCCCGGAAGCGCCACCACGATTCCGGCGAAAATAATGAGGGAAATGCCGTTGCCGATGCCCCGCTCGGAGATCTGCTCTCCAAGCCACATGATGAACGCCGTGCCGGTGGTGAGCGTGATGACCGTCAGGCAGCGGAAGAACCAGCCCGGCCGGAGCACGACCTGGGTCCCTCCGGCATTGAAGTTCTCCAACCAGAACGCGATTCCCAGGGACTGAATGATGCTCAGCACCACCGTCCCGTAGCGGGTCCACTGGGTAATCTTCCGTCGCCCAGCCTCGCCCCCCTCCTTGGACAGCTTCTCCAAATAAGGCCAGATGACCGTGAGCAGCTGCAGGATGATCGAGGCCGAGATGTACGGCATGATGCCCAGGGCGAAAATGGTCAAACGTCGCAGGTTGCCCCCGGAGAAGAGATCCAGGAAACCCAACAGCGATCCCGCCTGGCTGCGAAAAATGGAATCCAGTGCCTCGAAGTTGACTCCGGGGACCGGCACGTGCCCCCCGATCCGATAGACCGCCAGCAGGGCGAAGGTGTAGAACAACCGCTTCCGCAGGTCGGGAATGTTGAAGATATTCTTGATGCTGTCCACGGACCTTCCGCTCAGCGGGGCAGGATCTCCACGGATCCCCCCGCCGCCTCAATCTTGCGCCGTGCCTCGGCGCTGAACCGATGGGCCTTCACCTTGAGCCCCTGGGGCGAGTCGCCTCGGCCCAGAATGGCCACGCCGTCTCCGATTTCCTTGATCACTCCGGTGGCCAGCAGGTTCTCCGGGGTGACCTCCCCCTTGAATCCCGCGAGTCGGTCCAGATTGACCGCCACGATGTATTTCCGGAAGAGATTTCGAAAGCCTCGCTTCGGAACGCGCCGGTGCAGGGGCATCTGCCCCCCCTCGAAACCACGCTGGTGGACGAAGCCCGAGCGTGAGAGCTGTCCCTTGTTTCCGGCGCCGGCGGTCTTCCCGTTACCCGAGCCGGGACCCCGCCCCACCCGCCACTTCTTCCTACGGGAGCCCGCCTGCGGCTGGAGGCTCTCCAGACCGATCTCCTTGGCCTTTTCCGTTGCCTTCTTCTTTCTCGCCACGGTCCACTCCAGGGGCGGGATCTTCCGTCCCGCGCTCTCCACTACTCGCTGACGATGCGTACCAGGTGGGGAATGGTCTCCACCATCCCTCGGATCGCCGGGTTGTCCGGACGGACGACTCTTTGGTTCAGGCGGGTCAGCCCCAGCGCGCGCAGGGTTCGTTTGTGGTTTTCCGGTGTGCCGATGCCACTGCGCACCTGGACGATCTCCAGGCTCTTTCCCCTTTTCCTCGGGGTTCTGGCCACCCTCACTTTTCCCCTCTTCCCGCGCTCGGCGTCTTTCGAGGGTGGGTTGCAGGATCCTGGAGCAGCAACAATCCCGCGAAGGTCGCCCGCACCACGTTGTAGGGGTTGGTGGTTCCCAGGGACTTGGTGAGGATGTTCTGGATTCCCGCCGATTCCATCACCGCCCGAACCGCCCCGCCGGCGATGACGCCCGTGCCGGTGGAGGCGGGCCGGAGAAGCACGTGCCCCGCGCCGAACCTGCCTACGATGGGATGTGGAATGGTACCTTCCTTGATGGGGACCCGGATGAGATTCCGCTTGGCCCGCTCCACTCCCTTGGCGATAGCCATGGGTACTTCCCGGGCCTTCCCCATCCCGTACCCTACGTGGCCCTGCGCGTCGCCCACCACCACCAAGGCGGAGAACCGGAAATTCTTGCCGCCCTTCACCACCTTGGTGACCCGGTTGATGTGGACGACCTGGTCCTTCAGGTCGAGATCCGAGCTCCTCAAACGTTGCGCGGAGGCACCGCGTGATTCTGAGCGCATGCGCTAAAACCTCAATCCCTTCTCGCGAGCAGCCTCCGCCACCGCCTTGATCCGGCCGTGATACGGAAATCCGCCGCGGTCAAATACCACTTCTTCGAGCCCCTTCTCCTTCAGACGCTGGGCGACGAGAACCCCCACGGCGCGGGCGGCGGCCAAATTCCCGCCGCTCTTGAGAGAGGAACACTCTTTGTCCAGCGTCGAGGCCTGGGCCAGCGTGGTTCCCTTCTCGTCGTCGATCGCCTGCACATAGATGTGGTGCAGGCTCTTGTAGACCGAAAACCTCGGACGGGAAGCACTCCCCTTCAGGCGCGCCCGGATCCGGGTTCGGCGCTTGTCGCGCCTCTCTTGCTTGCGCGTGTCTCGTTGCATGGTCTCCCCGTCGCCCTCGCTACGCGGCCGCTGTCTTGCCGACCTTGCCCGCCTTCCGCCGAACCAGCTCGTCGGTGTACTTGATTCCCTTCCCCTTGTAGGGCTCGGGGGGCCGGAGTCCCCGAATGTTGGCGGCCACTTGGCCCACCAGATGTCGGTCCACGCCGCTCACCACCAGGTGGGTCTGCTTCTCCACCCGGATTTCGATCCCTCCCGGAATGGCGAATTCCACCGGGTGGGAATAGCCCAGGCTTAGCTGGAGCTTATTCCCCGCCACCTGGGCCCGGTATCCGATCCCCACGATATCCAGCTCCCGCTTGAATCCGCTGGTCACGCCGTACACGCCGTTGGCCAGCAGAGCGCGGGCCAGACCGTGCAGCGACCGCATCTCCTTGGTGTCCCGGTCGCGGGTGAGGATCACCTCGTCCCCTTCCACCTTGGCCGAGATGCCCTTCGGGAGCGGCGTGCGAATCTGGGCCTTTCCCGCGCTGACGTGGACCGAATTGGTCTCCAGCTTGATGGTCACGTCCTGGGGAATCTTGACGGGCTGCTTACCGATGCGCGACATGACGCTTCTCCTACCAGATGTTGCAGAGCACTTCCCCGCCCACGCCCGCCTTGGCGCACTCCTCGCCGGACATGAGTCCCCTGGAGGTGGAGACCACCGACACCCCGAGTCCCCCCAGGACCTTGGGGATGTCGCTCTTGGAGCAATAGACCCGTCGTCCGGGCTTGCTCACGCGCTCCAGGCCGCTGATCAGCGGTGCGCCCTCGGGAGTGTAGCGCAGGGCGATCCGGAGCACGGGAAAGCCCCCCTCCTTGGGCCTCACGACGGCCACGGCGTCGAGGTACCCCTCGCGCTTGAGAATACCGGCCAGGTGCTCTTTGACCTTCGAGTGGGGCATCTCCACCCGAGGATGTCGGGCCCGGACCGCGTTGCGTATCCGGGTCAGCATATCGGCTATGGGATCGGTCATGCTCATGGAATCGTGGTTCCTCTCCTGGTCCTCACCGCGGGTGTCGGAAAGCGCATCCTACCAGCTCGCCTTCACCACGCCGGGGATCATCCCCTGAAGCGCCAATTTCCGGAAACAGATGCGGCAGAGCGTGAACTTCCGCAGATAGCCGCGGGGCCTGCCGCAGCTCAGGCAGCGGTGATACCGGCGTACTTTGAATTTCGGCTTTCTCGCCTGCTTCGCGCGCATGGCAGCGGTCGCCAAGGTCTTCCCTCCGAGTTTCTCAATCCTTGCGGAATGGCAGCCCCAGAAGGGCCAGGAGGTTTCTCGCCTCCTCGTCGGTCTTGGCCGTGGTCACGATGGATATGTTCATTCCCCGAACCCGGTCCACCTTCTGGTAATTCACTTCCGGAAACATCATCTGGTCCTTCACGCCCATCGTGTAGTTCCCTCGTCCGTCGAACGATCGGCTCGGCAGCCCCCGGAAGTCGCGCACCCGGGGCAGGGCGATGGAGCAGAGGCGGTCGAAGAACTCGTACATGCGGGGTCCCCGCAGCGTCACCCGGCACCCGATGGGCATGCCCGCGCGGATCTTGAAATTCGCGATCGACTTCTTGGCCCGGGTGACGGCCGCCTTTTGTCCGGCGAGGAGCGTGAGCTGCTCCGCAGCGCCGTCCAAGATCTTGATGTTCTGAACGCCGTCCCCGACCCCCATGTTGACCACGATCATGCTCAAGCGGGGCACTGCCCAGGGGTTCTTGTAGCCGAACCGCTCCATCATCAGGGGGACGATTTCCTTGTCATACCGCTGCTTGAGTCGAATTACCGTCGCCATGCCGCTCCGCCCTTAGGCTCGTGGGAATTCCCGGACTCTACTTGTCCAGGATCCCCTTGCACTTCTTGCAGACCCGGACCTTCTTTCCGTCTTCCAGCACCGAGTGCCCCACGCGGGTGGGCTCCCCGCATTCCGAGCAGATCACCTTGAGATTGCTCACGTGAACCGAGGACTCCCGCTCCACGATGCCGCCCTTAATGTTCTTGGCCGGATTGGGCCGGGTGTGACGCTTCACGAAGGCCACCCCCTCCACCAGAACCCGTTGGGCCGCGGGCATCACCCGGAGGACCCTTCCCGTCTTCCCGCGGTCTTTCCCCGACAGGTCCAGGACCTTGTCTTCCTTCTTCACGAACAGAGCGGGCATGGTCCGCCTCCTACAGAACTTCCGGGGCGAGGGAGAGGATCTTCATGAAATTCTTTTCCCGCAGCTCCCGGGCCACCGGTCCGAAGATCCGGGTGCCGATGGGCTCACCGTCGTTGTTGATGAGAACCGCCGCGTTCTCGTCAAAGCGGATGCAGGTTCCGTCGCTCCGCTTCTGGCACTTGTTCATCCGCACGATGACGGCCCGGACGACCTGGCCTTTCTTGATGTTTCCCTCGGGCACCGCTTCCTTGACCGAAGCGGTGATCACGTCGCCGATCCGCCCGATGAGGTTTACCGATCGTCCCCGGGGATGGATGCAACTGATGCGGCGGGCGCCGGAATTGTCCGCCACCGCCAGCATGGTGCGCATCTGAATCATGGGTTGCTCTCCTCGGGAGCGTAAAGCTCAGACCCGATCGGCCCGGGAAATCACGCGACGCACGCTCCAACGCTTGCGGGCGCTCCGGGGGCGAT
>QHVQ01000121.1 GCA_003222305.1 Acidobacteriota bacterium
GGAAGGAATAGACCGGGATGGAATGGTGCCGCAGCGTTTGTACTCCCTCGGCGCCGCGATCTTTGCCCATGAAGCAGGTCATCAACGGCTTTTTGCTGCGCCGGGAGAGACGGACAATGGTTTTGGCAACCTCCAACGAATTGATCATGGTCGGGGTCACAAAGAGAACCATCAGGCCGTCCACCGTGGCGTCGGCCAGCAGCGCCCTGAGGCCCACGGCATAGCGGGTTGCATCAGCGGAAGCGATGAGATCCACCGGATTCCCCAAGCTGCATTCCGGGGGAAGGTGTTGCTTCAGCCCGCGCCGCGTCCTCTCCTCCAACGGAGCCAAGGTGAGGCCTAGGTTGACTGCGGCATCGGTGGCCATGATTGCAGGCCCCCCCGCGTTGGTGAGAATCGCGACCCGATTGCCGCGCGGGAGCGGCTGGCTGGTGAAGGCTGTTGCCAGCGTGAACATTTCTTCAATGGTGTTCACCCGGAGCACTCCGCATTGTTCGAACAGGGTCGAGGTGGCCACATCGCCCCCCGCCAGCGAGCCGGTGTGCGAGAATGCCGCCCGTGCCCCTGCCTCCGTCCTGCCCGACTTCACCGCGATGATGGGCTTTTTGCGGGTGACTCGTTGGGCGATCGTGGTGAACTTCCGCGGGTTCCCAAAGCTTTCCAGGTACATCAGGATGACGCCGATCGAGGAATCATTCTCCCAATACTCGATCAGGTCGTTGCCGGAGATGTCCGCCTTGTTCCCCACGCTGGCGAACATGGAAATTCCAAGGCTTATGTGGCGCGCATTGGCCAGGATGATCTCCCCCAACGCCCCGGACTGCGACATGAACCCGGCCCTTCCCCGGGTAGGGGCGGTGGCTGCGAACGTGGCGTTCAAGCGAACGTTCGGATCCGTGTTGATGACGCCCATGCAATTGGGCCCAATCATTCGCATGCCTGCCCCGCGCACTTTCTTGCGCAGTGCCGCTTCGAGCCGAGCCCCCTCCTCGCCTACTTCGCGAAACCCCGCGGTAATGACCACCAAACCTCGCACTTTCTTCCGCCGGCACTCTTCCACCACCTCCATCACATGATCACGGGGGACCACAATCATGGCCAGGTCTACGGGATCCGGGATGGTCCTTACCGAGGGATAACACTTCATTGAATGCAGGTAGGGCGCGTGGGGGTTGACCGGATAGACGGCACCCTCGAACCCCGCCTCGAGAATCTTGGCTAGGATCTCGCTCCCGATGGAGCCCGGCCGCCGCGAGGCCCCGATCACGGCTATGGATCGCGGACGGAAAATTGCGTCGAGGCTTCGGTTCAAGTGCAGGGCTCCTGACCGCCGGACGAAGCGTCCGGGCGAGCGGATGTTACCGAAGCCGATTTGAGAGTGTCAACGCAGGGAGGGCGTGGAGACCTGGAGCGGGAAAACGAATGACACCCGGGTTCCCTTGCCGGGGGCGCTTTCCAGGGCGATGCGGGCGCCGTGCTGCTCGGCAATGCGACGCACGATGGCCATTCCCAGCCCCACCCCGTGCACCTTACCGTAGCTGAAAAAGGGCTCGCACACTCGGGCCGCAGTCCGGGAGTCCATGCCGCAGCCATCATCGGAAACAGCCAGGACCACCTGGTCCTCCGCACCCCGGGTTTCCACGGTGAGCGTGCCGCCAGGCTTAAGAGCTTCCAGTGCGTTTCCCACCACATTGTGAAGCAGGCGGACCATCTTCTGACGATCCAGGGGGAGGCTGGCGGTTACTCCCAGCTCGCGCTTCAGGCGAATCTGCTCCTTCTCGAGGCGGGGTTCCACGGCCTTGAGGAACTCTTCCACTACCTCCGAAAGGGGAACGGTCTCCAGCCGAAGGGGGTGCGCTCCAGCAGAGAATTCCAGCATCTCTCCGGATAACCGCGACAGCCGGTCCACCTCCTCGATGATCACACTCAGCTTTTCCTTGTGGGCCGGGTCCGGAAGCCGGTTTCGCAGCAGCTCGGCCGTCCCCCTTAGGGCGGCCAAGGGGCTCCGGATATCATGAACGATGGAGGCAGCCATCCGGCCGATGGTGGACCATCTTTCGTTTTGGACTCTTTCCTCCACCATACGGGCATTCTCAATTGCGACCGCCGCCAATCCCGCGAGGAGTGCCAGCACTTCCCGTCCCGTGCGGTCGGGAAGCGCCGCCCGAACGTGGCTGTCGAGGTAGACGATGCCGATGACCTGCTGCTGGATTTTCAGCGGGACACACTCGATGGTCTGCAATCGCAGCCGGGCGATGCTGGCGGACTTGTCCTGGGGTCTGCTCCCCTCCAGATCGGAAAGAAACTCCGCCTGGCCTGTCGCGGCCACCCGCACGGCAATGCTTCGGCTGAACTCCACCTGCTCGCTGGAAGAAGGATCCCGCTGATCTTCGCGCCGAGCTCGCAGCTTCAGATCCGTGCCCTCTTGAAGGAACAAATATCCGCGTTCCGCGTGGGATATCCGAAGGCAGGCATCCAGGACCCGGCGGAGAACATCTTCGAGATCCAACGTCGAGAACATCGCCTTGGAGATTTCCAGGACTTCCTGCAGATTCTGGTTAGGGGTAGTCGGCGCTAGCGGCTCGGGTTCGGCGTGATGGGTGATGAATCGCAGCTGGTAATTGCCAGGCCGCCCGAGAATCAGGCTAGAGCCGTCCTCCAAGCGTTTGCCCCCTTGAACCCGAGTGTTGTCCACCCAGGTGCCATTGGTGCTTCCGGCATCCCGGACCACATAACCCTCGCCGTCGGGCTCGATGCGCGCGTGACACGCTGAGACAAACGGCTCCGCGATGACGATGTCGCAGTCGTCGGCCCGGCCGAGGGTCATCGGGCGGTCCGCCAAGGGCACGGATTGCCTCCCCTGCGGCGTGATGACCTCCAGCGACGCCTTTCGGAGTTGAAGCACCTCAATCCTCCGCACTAGACGCTGCGAAATATAGGTCTCGGATTCTTGACAGGCCAGCGTCGACTTTCTAGACTCGGGCCATGTCTGGACTCGAAAACTCCGGAAAACTGCTCATGGGGGCCGGAGCCCTCCTCCTGCTGGTGGGGGCTTCCCTCACTTTGGGGGGAAAGGTGGGCTGGTTCGGTCGACTCCCGGGGGACTTCCGAATCCAGAGGAACGGGTTCTCCTTCTACTTTCCGCTCGCCACCTGCCTGCTGCTGAGCCTTCTCCTGACTCTTCTGCTGAATCTCTTCCTGCGCCGGCGCTAGCGAGGGATTCCGAGCCTATGGCTCGAGAACCAGGGTGCCTACCCCCTCCGGTCTGCGAACCATCCGCCTGCCATAAAGAAGGCAGAGGATGCCGGTTACGATGATGGCGCCCCCCAGGAGCTGTTGCGAGCTGGGGAGGGTGGTAAAGGCCAGGTAGGCCGCCAAGAGGACGAAGAAGGGCTGCATCGTCTTGATTGCCGTGGCTCTTGTAACATCGAGGCGCGCCAGCGCCGCGTAGAAAGTGACGTTGGCCATGAACGACCCGCCCAGAGAAGCGGCGGCAATAATAAGGAGTACCTTCCCCGTCGGCATCTGCAGCCTGCCTGTCAGAAGGCCGTAAAGCAGCGCCAGGCTCGAGGCCAGCAGGGAGCGATAGAAGATCACTACCACGGGGCTGACCTTGCGGACCGCCAGCTTGACCAGGACCACTGTGACGCCTTCGAGGATCGACGAGAGCAAACATAAGCTAAGGCCGATCATCAGGAGATCCCCGCCGCGGTAGGTGGTGACCAGGCTGCCAAGCAACGCGATGGCCACGCCGAGTCCTTCGAAAGAGTTGAACCGCTCCCGCAGGAACAGCACCCCAAGAAGCACGGCGAACACGTTGTCGGCGCGCGTGTAAAACGAAACGATGGTCGGGTCGATGAGCTGTATCGCGTAAAAGAAGAGGATGATGGCGACCGCTGACGCCAGCCCCAGGCCCATCAGATGCTTCCAGGGGTTGTCCTTACGGAAGAGTTCGATCTGCCTCCCCCGCTTCATCAGGAGCAGGAATGAGTAAATCGACCCCATCGCAAACCAGAAGACCACGAACGTCTCCGGGTTGATGGTCCTCAGGACGTACTTGCTGGCAACGTAGGTGATCCCCATGCAGGCCGCCGAGAGCAGGGATAGCAGCATCCCCTGCACCTCGCGCGACTGTCTGGACCAGATGCGTCGGGGGCTCATCGGCGGGTCGGTTTCTCCAAACAAGCACCTCTGTGGAATCTGTGAACACCTGGCCGACACAATATGGACTCCGAAGCCGCCCGGAGCAACTTTGCGCCTCGGAGGAACTCATCTAACTGTTTGCAACTATTGTAATTAGATGTGTGCCGTCTCAGGATTCACCGCTGATTTCGTTCTTCTTATGAGACTCAACCTGTTTGTTGTTATGAGGTTACGAAGAAGCCGAAAGAGGCTCCAGGGAACAGATATCTTATCTTGAGACTGTCTTATGTCTAAAGCTAGGCGCTTATATAGCTTATAGCTAACCCTTGAGAAATTCCCTGATTTTCCTGACGTCGTATCTGTAAGCTACTTACTCAAATAGACTTATCATAGCTACCGTATCCAGGCAGCATTGCAAACTCTCTAGAAAAGATAGTCCCAAGAATCTCGGCTCTGCCAACCAAATCCTGTAACATTCTTGCCTTAAATCAGTTACAGAATCATCCCAGCCCTTGACAGCCAATTGGCATAGCTGTCGCAGAAATGTCGGGCAGACGGCGAGAAACGAAACCTTCAGCGAGGGAACGACAGATGAGAAACTCAGTGAGGTACCTGACTGTCCTGGTCGCGGTTCTAGCGCTCAGCTCTGCCCTGTTCGCCAGCCCGAATGCCAATTCATCAAACTGCAGCGGAGTGAGTTCCACGGACGGCACCACTTGGGGAGCGCCAGTGCGCAGCCTCGGTTGCCCTGCCGGCACCCACACTCCCACCGCGAATGCGCAGGTGGCCCATTCCACGGAGCAGGTGCGCAGCGCGGAATCGCACGGACTTGCCTATGCTTTCGGAAAGCTTATGGGGGCGATCGGTGCTTCCATAGATGGAGCGACCTGGGGCTTTAACCCACCACCGCCCAAGTAGGTAGTCTTAAGAATCACCACGCATACCCATACTGTGGAGGCGAGGTCCTAGTTGTTGACCTCGCCTCCACTTGTTTTTGAGGTGAGATTGAATAAATTCTCGGCATGACAAGCATCCAATTCCTTAGTTATCGATCTGGGTGCGAGGGACATGCAGGGCCTGAGAATTTCTCAGCGATTCATCCTTAGACAGGTCCTCGGAAATCAAAGAGGGGATGGCACCAGAATCGTCCTCGCATCTGACACCATGTGTCATGGTACCCCTGTTGTCATCAAATCAATTATCCTTCCCCCAGATCTAGTTGCAGACAGGCTTCATTTCATTAAATCCATTGATAATTACCTCAGCCTCTTACACCCTGGGATAGCAAGGCCCATAGAAGTCATTCTCGATCATTCGAGCCCCGGATCTCTCCAATTGGTTTCAGAATATGTTGCCGGGCAGTCTATTTTCCCGACAGTGAA
>QHVQ01000004.1:0-22828 GCA_003222305.1 Acidobacteriota bacterium
CCAGCGGGCCAGGACCCAGTCGTCTTCCCGGGCACCGGGAAGGGACGGGATGACGGAAGGGTCCAGGGCGCGACCGTGGACCAAGAAGTCGATGAGACCCTCATCTTCCAGACTGGAGTCCGCAAAGAAGATCATTCCGCGGTCAAAGTGAATACGCTTGCGCACCTCGGTGCGCGAAAGGGTCAGGATGCCGCTGCGCTCCGCGAGGAAGAGGTCGCGCACCGTCTCCGCCAACGTCGCGGGTACGAACGGCCCATTCATCGGGACGCCTCAAGACCAAGCATGAAGAGCGCAACAACCTCAATAGGGTGAGCCACTTGTAAAACGCCCCGGGATGCTAGCACAGCCATTTTCAACCTGTCAACAAATCCCCGTTCGCTTCCCCGGGGGAAGACCCTCAGCCAGGAAGCGTGAAGGAGAAGGTACTCCCGAGCTCCCTCTCGCTCTGAACCCAAATCTTTCCACCGTGCGCTTCCACTGCCATCTTGCAAAATGTGAGACCCAAGCCCGTGCCCGTCTCGAGCCCTTCTCGCTCCTCTTCAGAGGGCCCCACAACAAACTTGTCGAACACCCGAGGCAGCAGTTCGGAGGGGATTCCCTTTCCCGTGTCCCGGATCCAGAAGCGCACCCCTTGCCCGTCGGCCTGTGCTCCCACCTCAACGCGGCCCCCCGGGGGTGTATGTTTGAGTGCGTTGGTGAGGAGGTTCCCCAGCACCCTGGCCAGCAATTCGGGATCGGCTTCCACCTCCGGAAGCGGACCTTGTATCGCCGCTCGAAGATCCACTTCCCCTTTCTCTGACAGGCCCTTTCCCTGTCGAATACAGGCCTCCACTAGGGCCTCCGGGTGCAGCGGCCGCCGGTGGAGAGCGAGCTTCTCTTCCTCCATGCGGGCCACGTCCAAGATGTTCAGAATCATGCTCGAGAGCAGGCGCGCGCTTTCCTGTGTGCGCGAGAGGATCTGCCGGAACGTGTCAGCGGGAAGGCCGGGGCCCTGCAGTTCCAGGAGTTGAAGGTTGCCCATGATACCGGCCAGGGGGTTCTTGAGATCATGCACCACCATCTGGGTGAGTTTTTCCTTGAGCTGTTCCATCCGAACCAGCTCCCGATTCTTGGTTTCCAGCTGTCTCCGGGTCTCTTCCACTTCGTCATGGAGGGCCTTGACCCTCAGGATGGAGTGGAGCTTGGCCAGCAACTCCACCCGGTTGACGGGCTTGGACAGGAAGTCATCGGCCCCGAGCTCCAGCGCCTGGACCTTCTCCTCCAAGGCGTTGAGCGCGGTGACCATGATGATGGGAAGGAGCCGGGTCTCATACTGACTGCGCAGCTTCCGGCACACTTCCAGCCCGCTCATGCGCGGCATCATCACGTCCAGCAGCACCGCGTCGGGTCGGTGCTGGGCTATCTTGTCCAGGGCTTCCTGTCCGTCGTGAGCGCTGAGGACCGGATACCCCGAGGATTTCAGGATGGACTCCATCAGTCGGGTGTTTCGTGGGTCATCATCCACCACCAAGATGGTAGAGGGTTGGCTCATGCCGTCTCCTTTCCGCGGTCACCTCCTCCGTCCAACGGCGGCCGATGCTTCAGCACTTCGGCCACGCGGCGCGGGAAGGTAGCTGTATCGATGGGTTTCGCGATGTACCCCACGCAGCCCGCCTCCAGCGCGCGGGCCTGATCGCCTGGCATGGCGTGAGCGGTGAGCGCAATGGTGGGGATGTCCTGGGTAGCCGGATTGGATTTGAGCTTGCGGGTCACGGTAAGCCCGTCCATACCCGGGAGCTGGATGTCCATGAGAATCAGATCGGGGCGGATGAACTTGACGGCATCCAGGGCCTCCTCGCCGGTGGCCGCCTCCAGGACGCGATATCCGCGCGACGCGAGAATCTCCCGGGCCAGCTTCAGGTTCCCCGGATTATCCTCCACCACTAGGATCAGGCCTCCCGTTCCCTCGGGAGGATTGCCGGAGGCGACGTCCAGGGAAGTTCCTCCCGAGAGCGGTGCGTCCACCTCGCTATCGCCGGGCTCCGGTGCCAGAGGAATTCGGAACGTGAAGACGCTTCCCTTTCCTACCTCGCTCCTCACCGAGATCTCCCCGCCGTGCATTTCCACGAAGCGCTTCACAAGCGTCAGACCCAGACCCGTTCCCTGGTACTTCCGGGCATAGGATCCATCCACCTGGATGAACGCGGCGAAGATCCGTTCCTGATCCTCGCGACGGATTCCGATCCCCGTGTCCTCCACCGTGACCCGGAGGTTCGCCCCCTCCCGGGAGGTGGCCAGGTGTACCCGGCCACCGGGGGGCGTGAACTTCACCGCATTGGAGAGGAGGTTCGTGAGGATCTGTTTGAATTTTGCCCGATCCGCCACCACCGCCTGGAGCACCGGATCCAGGGTTGCGTCCAGACGGATCTCTCTGCGGGAGGCTTCCACTCGCAGGGTCATCATCGCCTCCTCCACCACCGGCTCCAGGTCGAACTCGTCCAGACTCATTCGCATCTTACCCGCCTCGATCTTGGAGAGATCCAGAATGTCGTTGATCAGCTCCAGCAGGTGCCGTCCGCTGGACAGAATGTCCGCCACATATTCCCGCTGGTCGGAACCCAGGGGGTGAGTTCCCTGCTCTAACAGCAGCTCTGAGAACCCGATGATGGCGTTCAGGGGAGTGCGAAGCTCGTGGGACATGTTGGCCAGGAACTCGCTCTTGAGGTTGTTGGCTCGGATCAGCTCCGCGTTGGACTCCTTGAGCTTCTGGTTGAGAATCTCCAGCTCGTCGGTGCGCTCCCGCACTTTTCTCTCCAGGTCCCGGTTCATCCCCCGGATGTCGTCCATGTGTCGCTGCTTTTCTTCCGCTTTCTCCACGTACAGGCGGTAGGAGTAGTAGATGAGTGCGGAAAGGGGAAGACAAAGAAGCAGGCTGTAGATTCCGAAGCGCCCCACCATGAGCCCGAGAATCATGGCCAGAGCCGCCCCGCCGAAATAGCTCGAGGCGGACCAGAGGTATTTCTCCCTCCAAACTCGCAGCACGGGTGCGCCGGTGGATAGCCCCACCGCGGAGGCCACCAGGAGGGTATTCACCAGATAAAAGGCCAGGGTCGCGGCCATCAGGGCCGGCAAGTCCCGCTCCAGCGTGGGAGAGCCCACGCGACCGCCGAAGAGGTGGTAAACCTGGCACGTGACCCAGGTGGTCACCAGCATTCCATTGAGGTTGAAGAGGAGGCGGAAGCGCTCCCAGCGTCTCTGAGGAAAGAGAGCCATGGAGGCGATGGCTGCCGCGGCGGTGGATTGGGCGGGAGCGGTGCCCAGGAGGACCATGGCCGTGAGAATGAAGGGGTGGAAGGTGCTCATCTCCATTCGGGCGCCGATGGTGACCGTGTGAGGGGCCGCCACGGCGGCCATGGCAGCAATCACCAGGAGGGGAAACGATAGCTCGAGGCCCGAGCGCCAGAGGGTCCAAGCGGTCAGGGAAATCCCCAGCAAGTTGACCGCGGTGAGGAAAACCTGGAGAGGGTGTGGCAGCCGAGTCATGGCCATCGGAAAATCCCCATCCGACAGGAGCGCGCCGCCGGATCACGCGCCTTCAGTTTGCCGACTCGGCGCCGATGCCGTACTTTTTCAGCTTGCTGTAGAGGCTGGAACGGTTGATGCCAAGCACCGACGCTGTCAGCTTCTTGTTCCAGTTGCATTCCGCAAGGGTCTTGAGAATGTAGATCCGCTCATTCTCATAAAGCGACAGCTTCATCTGGCCCCGATCCTCCAGGGGCTGCCGGACACCCAGGGGAAGGTCCGCCAGGGTGATCCATTCTCCCTTGGCCAGCACGACCGACCTCTCCACGGCGTTTTCCAACTCCCGGACGTTGCCGGGCCAGGAGTAATCCACCAGGGCCTCGAGGGCTTCGTCCGTAAACCCCTGGAACGCCTTCGCCGCCTTGCGGGAGCAATCCTCCAGGAAGCGGTTGGTCAAGAGGGGTACGTCCTCGCTGCGCTCCCTCAGAGGCGGAATGAACAATGGGATCACGTTCAGGCGGTAGAAGAGGTCGCTGCGGAGGCTTCCGTTCTCCATGCTTTGGGCCAGATTCTTGTTGGTGGCGGCGATGACCCGCACATCCACCTCCAGGGTCTCTTCCCCTCCCACCCGCTCGAAGCGTCGCTCTTGAAGGAACCGCAGAAGCATGATCTGAGTCGCGGCGCTGATCTCGCCAATTTCGTCCAGGAAGATGGTTCCGGAATGGGCCAGCTCAAACCGTCCCCTCTTCTGTTTCACCGCTCCCGTGAAAGAACCCTTCTCGTGGCCGAACAGCTCGCTGTGCAACACCCCTTCCGAGTAGATGGCACAGTTGGCCTCGACGAAGGGCCGATCGCAGCGCTGGCTGTTGTAATGGATGATGCGGGAGATCAGTCCCTTCCCCGTGCCGCTCTCTCCTTGAATGAGAACCGTCGAATCTGAACGGGTGATCTCCATCACCAGATCGTGGACCTGCTTCATCTTGGGGCTCTTGCCCAAGATGGCCGAAAAGCCGTATCGGGCCTGCAGGTCTCGTCGCATCTCGAGGTTCCGTACCTTTTCGTGCTGCAGCTCCTCGGCGGTTCTCCGCCGTGCCTCGCCCAGCCGGCGCACGTTCAGAGCGTTGTCTACGCGGCGCAGGAAATCATCGGGGTCGACCGGGGCGATGAGGAAGTCATAGGCCCCCCGGCGCAGGGCTTCCACCGCCGACTCCACCGAAGGCGAGGCTGCGACCATGAGAACCGGGCTTCCCGGAACCAGATCCTTGCTCTTCCAGAGCAGGTCCAGCGCCTGGATGTCGGGCGCAGAGAGGTCCAGAACGATGAGGTCGGCGGTCCGCGATTCGATCCGTGCCAAGGCCTCCTTCCCCGTATTCACGCGGGTCACTTGGTGTCCGTGCTGGCTCAGTGACTCCGATAGGGAAGCCGCAATCCCGTGTTCGATGCCAATCACCAAGACCCGGGCGCGTGGCGCAGTCATGCTTTCCATGCCCTCCTCCTTGATTTCACAAACTTCCGGAGCAGCTGCTCGAACTGAGAGTTTCCGGAACGCCGGTCCCCCAAGGGAGGCGTGATCCGGTCTGTCGCGGAAATGAGCAAGAAATGTTCCAGACTTTGGACACATTGCGGTGGGTGGTCTAACTCGCGTGGAGTGCTCGGGAAAGGGAGCGGAAATGCGCCGGGGCCTGCGCCCGCCCTATCGGACGTCGAATTCACGGCGGAGCGAAAGGTAACGAAATGGCGGTCGAAGTTCCCAGTCAGGGAGCCGACGTCGCGCCGGTTTCCTGACGCGAGCCGAACAGCTCCAGGATTTGCCGAAGATCATCCACGGAGTGATTCCAGCTCCGGCTCGGGTTCTTGCGGTAAGGCTCCATGACTCCGTGCCTCTCGATGCGCACCGCCGTCATTCCCACCTCCATGGCCCCCTCCAGCTCCCGGCTGTTTCCATCCCCCACGAAAAGACAGCGACGGGGAGACGTTCGGGCTCTTCGAGCGGCCTCCCGGTAGATGGCTGGCTCCGGCTTGAGGCTCCCCAGCTCGAAAGAGAAAACAAGGTGGTCGAAGAAGCGATTCAGTACCAGGTGACGAACCAGCGAACGGGCAGCGCTCGAGGCGTTGCTCACCAACACGAGCCCGAGTCCGGACATCCGGCGCAGCGCCCTCAGCACAGGGAGAGCGTCGGGATGCAGCCTGGCGCAGCGAAGGAGTGTCTCATCCTCCCGTCGGGAAACCTCCCGGAGGGTCGCCGGCTCCGCTCTGGTCCCCAGGCGGCGGCAGCACTCCTCCAGTCGGTTCTCAGTGGAGAAGAGGATTCCCCGCTGGCAGGGATCCTGAAGGGAAAGCCAGGTCTCCAAGTAGGCTTCCGCGTCCACTCTCAGCAGCGCCGCCGACCCCCTCTTGCCCTCCCGGTACATCTCCTCGTCCAGGTGGCAGAGCGTGTCGAACAGATCCAGCAGGACTGCGTCGAATCTAACGCGCACTCGGTTCTCCCCGGGTGGTAAATTGTGGAGTCCAGAAGCCGCAGGTGTCAAGAGACACGCAGATGTGGCCCAGCGGGGCGCGTGCTATAGTGACGCTTCTTCTTGACGCCGGGAGGAAGGCAGGATTGACACGGGCTGTCTTGCTGCTGGGGGTACTGCTCACGGCCTCCCTGCTGGCCTCGACGGCTGGCGCCGCACCCCAGAGCTCCGCGCAGGATTCTCCGCCCTCCGACGCCGACGCCGTGCTACTTAAGGGGCTTTCGTACCTCCACCAAGGGCGCTTCGCCCAGGGACAGTTGAAGTTCCGATCCTTTCTGGAGAGGCACCCCTCGGATCCTCGCGGTCATCTCTTTCTGGCCTTTTGCGAGTGGTGGAAGCTTCTTCAGGTCGGCGCTGAGACGAGGACCCTGGCGATGGAATACCACTTGGAGGAGTCGGTGCGGCTGGCCCACGCACAAGTGACCCTGGAGCCAGAGAATCCGGAGGCTCTCACGGCGCTCGGCACGGCGTACATTTTTCTGGCCGAGTACCGGGCCTCAGAGAGAAAGTTTTTCAAGGCTGCGTCGGCGGCGCGCAAGGGGAAGTCATACCTGGACAGGGCTTCACGCCTCCGACCCGATCAAGTAGATTCGCAGTTCGGCCTGGGGGCGTACAACTACTACGCCGACAAGGTCAGCCTTCTGATAAAAGGGCTGAGGTCGATGCTGTTCTTGCCCGGAGGCGACAGTGAACTGGGGTTGGTGCAGCTGGGTGAAGTGGCGGAGCGGGGCCGTTACTTCCGCACCGAGGCCCATCTCCTCCTGGCGGTGATCTATCAAGGCAAACGCGAACAGCGGTATCGATCCTCGTTGGAACACCTGCGGGCAGCCTTGGCATTGAACCCCGATTCCCCTGTGCTCCTCGGGAGTATCGGCGAGCTCCAGATGCGACTGGGCCGGTATCCCGAGTCCCACGCGGTCCTTCAGCGCGCCATTACCCGTTGCCAGGCTTCCTCCGATCCGGAGCAGGAGGATCTCGGGCGAATTCTGCGTATCCTTCTGGCCGATAGCCTGGACCTCTCCTTGCACAGCGATGCGGCGCTGAGCGAACTCACGGCGGCGATCCGAGGATCGGAAATCCGGGCGGAGTGGCGGAAACGCGCTCTGGCGGTGGCGACCCGGGCTGCCCTTCGCACAGGGGCCACGGAGTCGCTTCAGAAAATCTACGAAGTTCTGAACGTGCCGTCCACCGAACGCGAAGAACTCCGCAGGCATTACGGCGACCCAGCCTGGCTGGAACCCTCTCTGGTGCGCTCCCTGGCCCCCGCCCTGGCGCAGATGGAGGGTGGCAGGCCCGATGCAGCTCTTCCTCTCCTCACCCAGCTGCTGTCCCGCCGCCCGGAAGAACCAGAACTCCTATTGCATCGGGGCCGGCTGTCTTTTCAGCAGGGCCAGTGGGATGAGGCACAGGTCTGGCTGTCGAAGATTCCCGAAGCCCCTGCACACACCCCCCCCTGGATTTTGGGATGGAGATGGTTGTATCTGGGAAGGAGCCGGTGGGAGCGGGGGGATCTTGAAGCCTCGAAGGATGCTTACCGGCGCGCTCTGGAGGTGGAAGGGTTTCGAGGCAAAGACCTGGCTCGTGCACTCCTGGGTCCGGAGGGAGACGATCCCGAGCTGTGGCCAAGAGGCATCTTCGCTTCAGGACTTCAGACGCCGGAGAATCCGAGACACGTATCCGCGCGTTTCCTGGAAGGGTGGAATACCCCCGTAGCGATCGACCGCATCCTCGCCGGCGTTGTAGGCAGCCAGGGCCAGAGCCGTGTCGCCGTAGCGGGCGAGCAACTCCTTCAGGTAACGGGTTCCCCCCTCGAGGTTTTGCCGGGGATCGAAGACATTGCCGACCTGGAAGCGGCGAGCGGTCTGGGGCATCAGCTGCATCAGTCCCATGGCCCCGCGCCGTGAGACGGCATAGGGATCGAACCTCGACTCCGTTTCCACCATGGCCTCCACGAGTCTCGCATCAACTCCGAGCGTGCCGGCCACGTGACGGATGAGTGCGCGGACTCCGGGTTCTGGGTCCCAGGGAGAAACCCGCGGAACTTCCAGCTCCCCAATGGCTGGAGGGCTCGGGGAAGGGATCTGCGAGGCGGAGGGCACGGAAGATGACGGGGAGGCAGGCGCTGGCGGGGCCGGCGGCTTCCCTGCAATCCCCAAAACCTGTCGCGGAGGAAAAGCGATCTCTCCCCCTCCGGGAAGCGTCAGAACGATGCGAGATCCTTCCATCCTATAACTCTCTACCTCCAAGGTCCCCCCGTTGACGAAAGTAACCAGATGGGCTGCGAAGACGGTGCTGGAAGTGAGTGCCAGCGCCGCGAGGGCCAGCACCGCGCAGAGGCAGCGGGTGATCGAAGACCAGAGCACTCCATGTCCTTTCATAGCAATCGAAGTGCTTGAATACTACGGTGATAATTGCGGGGGGTCAACCCGAAAACCTCAGCGCCGACCGAAGTTTCTTTCCAGGTCTCGGTGGGAGAGCCTCAGAACCACCGGCCGCCCGTGGGGGCATGTCATGGGGCTATCCGTCTTGCCCAACTCGTCCAATATATAGACCATCTTCTCGGAAGGCAGCGGGAAATTGACCTTTACCGCCGCATGGCAGGCCGTGGTCGCCGCCAGGCGGTGGACGATCCGCTCCAGTTCTCCCTGGGCAGCGTGGGAAATCAAATCGTCCACCAGGTCCCTCAGAACCGCCTGAACGTCGGCCTTCCCGAGGAGGGCGGGAGTCTCCCGCACAAGCCAGGTCATCTCTCCGAAGGGCTCCAGCCCGAAGCCAAGCCCGTCCAATCTTCCCAGCCCTCGCTCCAGACTCAAGCTCCGCTGGGCGTCTAGCTCAAGCGTGAGAGGAAAGAGCATCGCCTGGCGCTCCACGCGGTGTTCTGCCGTTTCGCGTCGCAGCTGCTCGTAGAGTACCCTCTCGTGGGCGGCGTGCTGGTCCACGATCACGAGACCTTGCTCATCGGATGCGAGAATGTAGCTTTGCCGATACTGAGCCAAGGGGAGCATCCGGGCCAGACCCCCTGTGGACGGTACATCGAAAAGGGAGGCACGCGGGGAGGTTATGCCCGAGAATTTCCATGCAGGGGATCCGGAACGCGGCATTTCGTCAGCTCCGCGGACGGGAAACCCTTGGAATTCCCGGGTGGTATCTTCCCCGGCTCGCGTCCCGGAGGGCCTCGAGGTCTGGAGCGGCGTCACCGGTCTCTCCTCCTGAAGCGCCGCTCGGATGCTATTCCTGATCAATTCGAACAACACTCCTGGTTCGCCGAAACGGACCTCCCATTTCGCAGGATGCACGTTGAAATCCACCCGCTCGGGGGGAAGCTCCAAAAAGAGGAGCACGAAGGGATAGCGGCCACGCGGTAGGAGCGTGGCATAGGCCTGAGTGATGGCCGCCAGCGATCCGCGGTCCCTCACTGGCCGGCCGTTCACGAACAGGCGGAGATCTTTGCCATTGCCGCGGGTGAATTCCGGCCGGGACGCGAACCCGGACGCCAAGTTGGCACCGACCCGCCTCGAGAAGGGGATTAGGTGACCTGCCACCTCCTCACCGAAAACCTGCCGCACCCGCTCCCCCCGGCGCTCGGTACACGGCAGATCCAGGATCGTCCGACCGTCAGCAATGAGAGTGAAGCAGCGGTCGAAATGCGCCAGGGCGGCCCGGGTCACCGTATCCAGAATCCGCCCCAGCTCCGTGGCTTCCGACCTCAGAAACTTGCGACGGCCTGGAGTATTGAAGAAAAGGTTGCGCACCTTGACCGAGGTCCCCCGGGGATGTCCCACGGCCTGCGTCGGGGTCGCGTGGCCTCCCTCCACTTCCATTCGGGTTCCCCGACCCGTCTCGCCGGGCGAGCTCTCCAGGGTCATCTGCGAAACGGACGCGATGGAGGGGAGTGCCTCGCCTCGAAATCCCAGCGTCGTCAGCTGGGAGAGATCCTCGATCGTGCTGATCTTGGAAGTCGCGTGCCGCGCCAAGGCCAGGGGCAGATCCTCCGCCTCCATCCCCGCGCCGTCGTCCAGCACTCGGATCTCCCCGAGACCGCCTCGCACGATCTCGACGCGGAGCCTCCCGGCCCCCGCGTCGAGGGAGTTCTCGAGCAGCTCCTTGACCACCGAGGCAGGTCGCTCCACCACTTCGCCGGCAGCTATCTGGTTTGCGGTACGCGACTCCAGGAGGCGGATTTTAGGCACGGCTCAGGCCCTTTCCAGTGGGAGCCGTCTGCGTCCATCGGTTCCCGTCGTGCAGTATTTCTCCACCGTGTGGAGGGTCTTTTCCAGCTTGGCGATGTGGCAGATGGCATCGCCGGGCTGGACCAACGGGATCGTGGTGATGCCGATCACCAGCCCCGTGAGCGGCGACTTCAGGGTGGTGACTTCGCGCCCGAACGGTGTGGATACCACACCCACTTCCATCCCATCGTAGAGAAGGTCGCCCGGATGGACCCGGATGTCCAAAATCCCTCCGCGCTCCGCCCGGATCCATTCGGAGACTTTCACGATCACCTGGAATCTGGGTTCCACTACCTGGTGCTCGATCATTTCCAGATCAGCCAGGACGTTTCTGACTCCGGCCACTCCACGGGCCACCATGGAGCGTTGGAAGCGGAAGGTTTCCCCGGCCTCTAGGATGATGGTGGGAATACCGGCACGGGTGGCAGCGGCGCGCAGCGTCCCGCCCGCAGCCGGCTGGTCCATAATGATTTCGGTGCCGAAGGCCTTCGCCATCCGGCGCACCCTCTCGTCGTCCAGCTCCCCCCGGATGTGGGCCAAGTTGGTGCGTCCCACACCGGCGGTGTGCATGTCGATGCCGTATTGGGCGTGCTGCACAATCTCCGTGAAGATCTTGTGGGCCACCCGGTGCGCCAGGTTTCCCTGCGGGTCTCCCGGAAAGTACCGGTTGAGGTCCCGGCGGCCTGGCAGATACCGAGAATGGCTCAGAAAACCCCATCGATTCAGCACCGGCGTGCAGAACACGGTTCCCCGCAGCTTGGCCGGGTCCAGCTCCGTCATGATGGTGCGGACAATCTCCACGCCATTCAGCTCGTCGCCATGAATGGCCGCCGTCAGGAACACTCGGGGACCCTCTTCAAGACCTCGCACCACCGTCACGGGGATGTTCACAGGTTGGGCGGTGTAGAATTCACTGATCTTCAGGAGAATCTCCTGGACCTCCCCGGGACTGATGATCTTGCCGCCGATCTTCAGTTCTTCCGCCATTCCGCCTTCCCGTAGCGCCGGGCATACCGCACCGCATACTCCAGAATGAGGCGTGCAATGTCCAGACCGGTGGCTTTCTCCAGTCCCTCGAATCCCACGGAGGAGTTGATCTCCATCACCTTGGGTCCCTGGTGGGATTCCAGGAGATCCACCCCTGCCACCTGTAGCCCCATGACCTGCGAGGCCTGCACGGCGACCCGCCGGTACTCCTCATCCAGATCCACCACCACCCCGCCTGCTCCCCGGTGGATATTGGAGCGAAACTCTCCGAATCGGGCCTGCCGGCGCATGGCGGTGACCACTCGGTTTCCCACCACCAGCGCTCGGATGTCCTTCCCTTCCGACTCGGCCACGAACTCCTGAATGAGAATGGTCTGACCCAACGACCAGAGCGTATCCAGCACCGATTGCACCGCCTGCTCCGTTTCCGCCAGGATGACTCCGATCCCCTGCGTGCCGCGCAGCAGCTTGAGGATCACGGGCGGTCCCCCCACCGCCTCCAGGGCCGGGCCGATCTGGTGCGGCTCCCTGGCCATCACGGTGCGTGGAATGTCGATGTTCTTGCGGGTAAGGAGCTGGAAGCAGCGCAGCTTGTCCCTGGAGCGAGCGATGGGCTGGGAGTTGTTGACCATGGGAACTCCCATCATGTCGAACTGGTTCACCACGGCCAAGCCGTGGTCCGTCACCGAGGCCCCGATGCGCGGAATCACCAGATCCATCGGCGGTAGCGGTCGATCGGCTGCGCCGTAGTAAATCTGCGGAGAGCGGCGCGCGAGCACCAGGAAGCATCTCAGGGGATCCAGGACCACCGGCTCGTGGCCCATGCTCCGGGCCGACTCGATGAATCGCCCGGTCGTGTAGAGTCCGCGTTTGCGCGAGAGGATGGCGATTCTCAAGCGACGCGCCGTCTCCTTTCCGTCTCACCGCGGACGGGCGAGAGCCGCTCGGGCCGCCGCCAGCCGCGCCACGGGGACCCGGTAGGGGGAGCAGCTGACGTAGTCCAATCCTGCGTCGTGGAAGAACTCCACCGAGGCGGGGTCTCCCCCATGCTCACCGCAGATCCCCACTTTCAGGCCAGGGTTTCCCTTCCTTCCCTCCTCGACCGCCATCCGGATCAAGCGCCCGATTCCCTCGGGGTCCAAGCTCTGGAAGGGATCGCGGGGAAGGATTCCCTGGTCCACGTAGAAAGGAAGGTAGACGCCGGCGTCGTCCCGCGAAAAGCCGAAGCCCAATTGAGTCAGATCATTCGTCCCAAAGGAAAAAAAATCAGCCGCCCGGCCGATCTCCTCCGCCAGCAGGCAGGCCCGGGGTATCTCGATCATCGTCCCGATCCTGGCTTCCAGTCGGCAGCCGGACTCTTGGATCACTTGCTCCCCCATTCGCTGGACCATGGCGGCAAGCCTTCGGTACTCCTCGGGGATCCCCACCAGGGGGATCATGATTTCGGGGAGGACCTTTCTTCCCTGACTTATCAGCACCGCCGCCGCCTCGAAAATGGCGCGAGCCTGCGTCTCGTAGATCTCCGGATAGGTGAGGCCGAGGCGGCAGCCGCGATGGCCGAGCATGGGATTGAATTCATGCAGGCTCTCCACCTTGCTCCAGAGCCGCTCCACGCTCACGCCCATTTCCGCGGCAATCTCCTCTACGGTGGCACTGTCTTTCGGCAGGAACTCGTGCAGCGGAGGATCCAGGAGCCGGATGGTCACCGGAAGGCCCTCCATTTCTCGAAAGATTCCAACAAAATCCTGACGCTGCATGGGCAAGAGCTTGTCCAACGCCCGCCGGCGCTCCGCCTCGGTCTCCGAAAGAATCATCTCGCGCACCGCCGCGATGCGGTCAGTGCCGAAGAACATGTGCTCGGTGCGGCACAATCCGATCCCTTTGGCACCGAAGGCCCGGGCCACGCGGGCGTCGGTGGGAGTGTCGGCATTGGTTCTGACTCCGAGCCCCTTTGCCTGGTCGGCCCACTCGAGCAGCGTGCTGAACTGCTGGTAGACCCGCGATTGCTCGGGGGTCAGGGTCCGCTCCACCAGCACCTGGATGATCTCGGATGGGATAGTGGGCAGCGATCCCTGCATCACTTCCCCGGTGGTGCCGTCGACGGAAAGGGGCTGCCCTTCCCGGAATTCCAGATCCTTGAAGCGGAAATTTCGCTGCTCGTAATCCACCGTCAGGTCCTGGCAGCCCACCACGCAGATTTTTCCCATGCCGCGGGCCACCACGGCGGCGTGGGACGTCATGCCCCCGCGGGCGGTGAGAATGCCCTCGGCGGCGGCCATGCCGGCGATATCCTCGGGGGAGGTCTCGAGCCGCACCAGGATCACCCTTTCACCGCGGCGCGCCATCTCCACCACCCGGTCCGCCGAAAGCACCGCCCGCCCCGAGGCCGCGCCAGGTCCGGCGTTGAGTCCTTTGGCCAGAAGCCTTCCCTCCGCCAAGGCAGACTCCTTGGCTATCGGCTCGAAGATCGGCGCCAGGAGTTGCCCCAGCTGCTCCGGCTCCACCCGCTGGACCGCGTCTTCGGGATGGATGAGCTTCTCCTCCACCATCTCCACCGCGCAGCGCACGGAGGCGAAGCCCGTGCGCTTCCCCCGCCGGGATTGGAGGATGTAGAGCTTTCCCTCCTCCACGGTGAACTCGATGTCGAGCATGTCCCTGTAGTGGGACTCGAGCTTCCGGAAGACTTCCAGGAGCTGACGGTGGGCCTCAGGCAGGCTCTCTTCCAGCGACGTTCCCTCGGGCGATTCTCCGTCGCGGCTCAGCGGACGGGGGGTCCGTGTGCCAGCCACCACGTCTTCCCCCTGAGCGTTTGGAAGGTACTCTCCATAAGGTGCTTTCTCCCCGGTGGCAGGATCACGCGTGAAGGCCACGCCGGTGGCGGAGTTCTCGCCGCGATTTCCGAAGACCATGGCCTGCACGGTCACCGCCGTTCCCCAATCGCTGGGGATACGATGCAGCCTACGGTAGGTGATGGCACGCTCGTTGTTCCAGGAGCGGAAGACGGCGCCCACAGCTCCCAGCAGCTGATCCCCTGGCTGGAGGGGAAAGTCCATCCCTCCCACCCCCTTGACAATAGCCAAGAAACGGCGGGAAAGGTCTTCCAGTTCCGTTGCATTCAGATGGGAGTCTTGCAGCACTCCCCGCCGCGCCCGGGTCTCTTCCAGCGCCTTCTCGAAGAGCGCCGAACCCACGCCCAACACCACCTCGCCGTACATCTGGATGAGACGGCGGAAGCAGTCCCATGCAAAGCGCGGATTCCCGCTGAGATGGGCCAATCCCTCGGTAGTCTCGAAGGAGAGTCCCAGGTTCAGGATGGTGTCCATCATGCCCGGCATGGAGATGCGGGCTCCCGAACGGACTGAGACCAGCAAGGGGTTCTTGGAATCCCCAAAGCGCTTGCCGAGGACCCGCTCCAGCCGTGACAGGGCTTGCTGGATTTCATCCGCCAGCCCCACGGGGAGGCGGTTTCCCTCTTCGAAGTACTGCAGACATGTTCGGGTCGTTAGGGTAAAGCCTGGAGGGACGGGGATCTGCAGACGGGACATCTCCGCCAGATCGGCGCCCTTGCCCCCCAGAAGGTCCCGGAGTCCCGCATGTCCTTCGGCCGATCCATCCCCGAAGAAATAAACTCGCCGCATCTCCTTCGGCTCAGCCACGCTTCGCCACTCCGGAGGTCAGCTGAGCCCCCTCCCCTTCCAGCACCATCTCTGCGAAGTCTCCCACCCGCAAGAGCAGGAGAGAGATTCGCTTGAGCAGACCCAGGCGGCTCTTTCTGACCGCCGGATCCGGATCCATGACCAGCACGGTCTCGAAGAAGCGGTCCAGAGGCGAGCGGATTCCTGCCAGGACTTGCAGCGCCATGGAATAGTCTCCCGACCCGAGGAGCGGTCCCGCATCCCGCTCGGCCTTCTCCAGCGCCTTGAGAAGGGCCCGCTCTTCCTTCAGGGGCAACGTGGGAACCGTCAAGGGCTCCACCTCCTCCTCTGCAAGAATGTTACGGACCCTCCGGAAGGAGAGGCTGAGAGCCTCGAAATCGGCGTGGCCTCGGATGGCGTGGAGTGCCTGCGCGCGAAGGACTGCGTCCAGGATGTCGTCCGCACCCACCGCCAGGGCGGCATTCACGGCGTCGTAGCGCAGACCCAGCGCCTGCTGACAGACGTGGCGCAGCCGCTCCTCAAGAAAGGGGACCAGCCGCGAGCTGCCGTCGCCCTTTCCGCGGATTCCCTGCTCCTCATACAAAGCCACGGCGCGTCGGATAACTCCCGAGATCGAAAAGTGAATCCGGAGATCCAGTGCGGCCTGCACCACAGCCAGGGCGGATCTCCGCAGCCCGAAAGGGTCCTTGGAGCCGGTGGGTATGCGGTCCAGGAGGAAGAACCCGGTCAGAGTGTCCATCCGATCCGTGATAGCCAGCGCGGCTCCCTCGAGAGTCGAGAAGCGCTCGCGCTGCTCCGCCTCGCCCGCTCCCCGGTACTGTTGCTCCAGGGCCCGGCACACCGGTTCGGGTTTTCCCTCCAGCCTTGCGTAAAGGCTTCCCATGATCCCCTGCAGCTCCGGGAACTCTTTGACCATCAGGGTGGTCAGGTCCGACTTGCAGATTCGGGCCGCCTCAAGGACCGAGGGTGTGTCCACATCGTGCCCTCGAGAGCGCAAATCCCCACAAAGCGCTTCGGCCAGCCGTGCCAGTCGATCCACTTTCCGTCGGTAGCTTCCTAGCGTGGCCTCGAAGAGCACCCGCTCCAAATCCTGAACCCGGTCCTCCTGGGTGCGCTTGCGGTCCTCCTTCCAAAAGAAATCGGCGTCCTTCAAGCGCGCCTGCAGGACCCACTCATTGCCCCGGCGAATGCGGTCCACGGTGAGAGGATCGGGACGACAGTTGAGGATGGCCACGTAGTGGGAAACCGGAGTGCCACGCTCCGAACGAACGGGCAGGAATCTCTGGTGATGAATCATGGCGGTAGACAGGACGGGGCCCGGCAGACTCAGAAAACTCGCATCGAAGTTTCCCGCCGCGGCGACTGGGTGCTCCACCAGTCCCGTGAGCGTGTCCAGAAGCTCGGGGCGCTCCTCGGTAGCATAGCCGTGGCCCAGCCGTGCGCATTCCTGCTCCACCAACTCCCGAATCCGAACCCTGCGGGCGGACCAATCGGCCAGGACGAGGTGGCTCTGGAGAAGGGTCACGTAGTCCCGGGCGTCGGGGATCTCGATGGCAGGCGAGCCCTCGAAGCGGGGGCCCCGGCTCACGCGTCCCGAAGGGATTCCCGCCACTTCGAATGGGACCACCTCCTCCCCATGGAGACAGACCACCCACTGGATGGGACGGGCGAAGCGAAAGCTCCCGGCTCCCCAACGCATGGTCTTTCCGAAGGGAATGGAGGCGATGAGGGAAGCCAGCACCGAGCCCAGGACTTCGACCGCGCTGCGGCCCTTCTGAACACGGCGGACGGCCAAGCATTCCCCCCTCGGTGTGGCGACGCGCAGCAGCGAGTCCAAGGCCACCCCCTGCGATCGAGCGAACCCCTCCAGTGCCCGCGTGGGTAGACCTCGGGCATCGTAGGCAACCTCCACCTTGGGTCCCGTGATTTCCACTTCCCGGTCTTCCTGCCGCCCGGAGATCCCCGCGGCCCGCAGAGCGAGTCGGCGCGGCGTCCCCAGCCAATCGGGCTCGAGCGTCGGGAGGCCCAGGCGCTCCCTTTGGGCTAGCGAGACAAATTCCTGGCACAGATACCTCAGCGCTGGAAGGAGCATCGAATCGGGAATTTCCTCACAGCCGATTTCCAGCAGAAAGTAGCGGTTGGAATCCGGACTCATGAAGGGGCTCCGGCGGCGTGCGGCTTCAAGAGAGGGAAACCTGCCGCTTTCCTCGCTTCGAGATGCTTGTCGGCGCAGGCGCAGGCAATCCGCCTCATCCGTTGGATGTAGGCGGGCCGCTCCGTGGTGCTGACGGCACCCCGGGCATCCAGCACGTTGAAGGTGTGAGAACAGCGCAGGCAGAAATCATACGCGGGCAGGTAGAGCCCCCTTTCCAGAAGCCGTTGAGCCTCCGCCTCGAACTGGCCGAAAAGGCTGAGATGCAAGTCAAGGTCAGCCTCCTCGAAATTGAAGCGGGAGAACTGGGCCTCCTCCTCCCTGCGGATTTCCCCATAGGTGCAGGAGTCGTTCCAGGGGAGATCGAAGACATTCTCGATCCCGTCCAGAAACATGGCAATCCGCTCGGACCCGTAGGTGAGTTCCGCGGAAACCGGCGACAGATCCATTCCTCCCGCCTGCTGGAAATAAGTGAATTGGGAAATCTCCATCCCATCCAGCATCACCTGCCAGCCCACGCCGGCGGCTCCCAGCGTGGGAGATTCCCAGTTGTCCTCTTCGAAGCGGATGTCATGATCCGACGACCTCACCCCGAACACGGCCAGCGAGTCTAGGTAGAGATCCTGGACGTTGGGAGGGGAGGGTTTCAGAATCACCTGAAACTGGTAGTGGCGGTACACACGGAAGGGGTTTTCGCCGTACCGGCCGTCGACCGGCCGCCGGGACGGCGAGCAGTAGGCTGCCCGCCAGGGCTCGGGTCCCAGCACGCGAAAAAACGTGTCCGGGTGCATGGTGCCGGCTCCCACCTCGAGATCGTAGGGCTGCTGGAGCACCGCCCCGTGGCGATTCCAGTAGTCGGCCAGGGAGAGGATCAGCTCCTGAAAGGTCATGAGACAGCGCCCTCCGCCGACACCAGAAATCGCGCCGAACGGAACTCCGTCTCGGCGAAGGCCGTCAGGGCGGCCGAGGTGAGCCGTCCCACCTCCGCCAGGGCCGACGCAGCAATCCTTCCTCCTCCCAATTCCGTGGGAGGGCGGCAGAGGATCTCCGCGAGAGCGCCCCGCCCCGCCTCGCGGAGTGTCACCCGGGATACGCCCGCTCCTCCGCGGCACCGGGGGCAGAAGACTTCTCCCGAGGAAACCTCCAGGACCACCGTTCCCCGGATCAGCGAAGCTCCACATGAACCGCAGAGGTCCAGATCCGGGAGCAGGCCGTGCAGCCTCAGTGTCCAGACTTCGAAGTAGCGCAACACCACCGACCGGGTCAACCCACCTCTCAGTGCCGCAAGAAGTGACCCCAAGAGTCGGTAATAGTGGGGCTCGGCCTGCTTCTCGCGCGCGAACAGGTCGGCCACTTCGGCCAGATAGGCCAGAAGGCAGCCGGTTTCCAGGTTTTCATGGAGGCGGTACGCGGATTCCAGAAGATCGCAGGCGTCCACCCGGGCCAGATCGGCCGCCTCTTTCTCGAAGAGGGTCAAAGCCACGCGGCTCCAAGGCTCGAGACTGCTCCCGAAACGCCGACGGCTTCTCCGCGCGGCTTTTGCGACGCCGCGGATCTTCCCTTCCTCTCGGGTGAGGAACGTGACGATCTTATCGGCGTCGCCCAGCGGCTGCGCCTTAAGGACGAATCCCTCCACTCGGAGCAAGGGCAAGGCGGCGGCTCCCCACCTCATCTCATGGTCGTTCGCGGGACACGGGGCGATTTCGGGGAGCGCTATTGTAGCACAGGGGTACGGAACCGGCTTCGGGGTAGGCGGTGTCATTCTCGCATGGCAATGCCTAACAGCCTGAGCACCGTGGGATCGTCCCGCCACCTTCTCTTCACCTTCACCCATAAAGAAAGGTGGACCGGAGCTTCGAGATAGGAGGCCATCTCGAGGCGGGCGGCCTGGCCGATGGCCTTCAACATCTCTCCCTGATGTCCGATGAGGATCCCTTTCTGGGACTCCCGGTCGACGAACAGAGTGGCTGCCACCCGATAATCCCCCCTTTCATTCCGCTCGATTTCGTCCACCAGGACGGCCGTGGCATGGGGAATCTCCTCCCGAGTCCGCAGCAGCACCTGCTCACGGATCTGCTCTCCCAAGCTGAGTCGCGTGGGGAGATCGGTCAGAAAATCCTCGGGAAACAGCGCCCCCCCCACCGGCAGCCGCTTGCGGATGGCTGCGGCCAGCTCCTCGCAGCCATCGCCCGTGAGTGCCGAGCAGGGGAATATCTCCTCCCACGGATGCAACCGACTGGCCTCCTTCATGAGAGGCAGCAGATCCGCTTTGCGCATGGCGTCTATCTTATTAATCACCAGAAACGCGGGCGGCCTGGCCTCCGCCAGTAGCCGCGTCGTGTAGGTATCGCCGGGGCCGAGCCCCTCGGGGCCTTCGATGAGCAGGACCGCCAGATCCACTTCGTGCAGGGCTTCCCTGGCCAGCCGGACCATCTCGCGATTCATTTGGAACAGGGGCCTGTGGATCCCCGGGGTGTCCAAATAGATCACTTCGGCCTCCGGCGTTCGGGCCACCGCTCGGATGATCAACCGGGTAGTCTGGGAGACCGGAGACACGATGGAGATCTTCGACCCCACGAGGCGGTTCAGCAGAGGGCCACGAATCCGGATCGAAATCCGGGAGGCCCCGCTGGCTGGTGAAGGATCGGCTGCTCGGGGGAATCCTCGTTCATCGCTTTCGCCCGGTCGTCGCGCGTCGGCGGCCTGTCCGGCTCCGCTTCCTGATGCGGGTGAGAACGCGTCCCACGGGGATTTCTCTCCCGAGGATTCTCCACGCGAGCCTGGCCTGAACCCGGTCCATCTCTCCCCCGTCGATCTCATGATCGTGTCCCAAGAGGTGCAGCACTCCATGAATCAGCAGAAACTCCAGCTCCTCCGATAGGCGCCAGCCGACTTCCCTCGCGTACTTCCCCGCCTCCTCCACCGAGATCGCGATGTCCCCCAGGTACTTCCGGTCGTGGCCCCTCTCTCCCGACGGAAACGAGAGGACATCGGTGGGCCGGTCCTGCCCGCGGAATTTTCGATTCAGCGAGCGCATTTCCCTGTTCCCCGTGAACAGGAGGGTGACACCGCCTCGTCGGACCCCCATCGCATGAAACACGCGCCGGACCGTCCGGACGATCCGCCGGGAAGGCAATCGCCGACAGCCTTGCCGGCAGACCACCTCTACCCGGATTCCCGCTAGCACTCGCCGAGGCGCAAGGGACCGGGGCAACCGATCTCCTGTCCCTCGGTCGTCAGCCGGAGGTCTTGCCGAGGAGGGTCCTGGGAGCGGAGACTGCGGGAGCCGTTTCCGGCTCTCCATTGCCACTCTTGTAGTTCTCGTAGGCTTTGATGATGGACTGGACCAGCGGATGGCGCACCACGTCGCGCTCGTCGAAGTAAACGAAACGAATCCCCTCGATGTCCGCCACCACGCTCTGTGCCTCGATGAGCCCTGAGGTGCGGGCGGGAGAAAGATCGATCTGAGTGATATCTCCGGTGATGACGGCCTTGGTGTTGTGCCCGATGCGGGTCAGGAACATCTTCATTTGCTCGGAGGTCGTGTTCTGGGCCTCATCCAAGATCACGAACGAGTCGTTCAGAGTCCGGCCTCTCATGAAGGCCAGTGGAGCAATTTCGATGATTCCCTTCTCCAGCAGTAGCGCTGCCCTTTCCCGCTCCAGCAGGTGAAAGAGGGCATCGTAGAGGGGACGGAAGTAGGGATCGACCTTCTCCGCCATGTCCCCGGGCAGAAAGCCCAGCTTCTCTCCGGCTTCCACGGCGGGCCTGGCGAGAATGATCCGGTTCACCTGCTTCTCGTTCAGGAAGGCCACTGCCATGGCCACCGCCAGGTAGGTCTTGCCCGTCCCCGCCGGACCGATGGCGAAGATCATGTCGTGGGAGCGGATGGCCTCGATAAAAAGACGCTGGTTCAGGGTTTTCGGCGTGATCGCCTTCCCGGGTGCCGCCTTTACGCGCCCCTGGCTGAAGAACTCCGCCAGCGTCGCTTCGGGATTGTCCCGCAGCAAGCGGCTGGCGATTTCAACGTCTCCCCTGCGGAAGGAGTAGCCGCTCTCCAATAGATCCACCATCTGCAGAATTAACCTCTCGGCCCGCTCCACATCCCGGGGAACACCGCTCAGGTGGACCTCGGATCCCCGGGCGGCGATGCGCACGTTGGTGCTCTTCTCGATGATCCGGAGATTTTCGTCGTAGCTGCCAAAGAGCTCGACGGAGAGCTTCTCGGGAATGGTGAGGGTCCGGACAGCGGGCGTGCTGACGGGCAAACTCCTCAAAGTGCCGCGCTGGGGGCTGACCTCCGCTCGGCTCCCGAGCCGGCCAGCGTCGACGGGATTGAAGTTAGCATCCGACTCGGAGGATTGTCAACCCCGGAGGCCTCGCCCCCGAACAATTCGCGCCCCGGAGACCGAACGGGCTAGGACTTCCTGACACCGGGCGGAAGGTCCACTCGGATGTGGAGCTCGCTGAGCTGCCTCTCGTCGGGTAGGCTGGGGGCGCCGCTCATGAGATCCACGGCGCTGTTGGTCTTTGGGAAAGCGATGACGTCCCGGATCGAAGTCGAGCCGGTGAGAATGGCCACGATGCGGTCCACGCCCAGGGCGATGCCGCCGTGAGGAGGCGCCCCCGTGCGCAGGGCCTGCAGGAGGAAGCCGAAGCGATGCTCCGCCTCGTCGGGACCGATTCCCAACGCGCGGAAGACCCGCTCCTGGATATCGCCCCGATGGATCCGGATGCTGCCGCCGCCGATCTCCTCGCCGTTGAGGACCAGGTCATAGGCTAGCCCCCGCACCCGCGCCGGATCCTGCTCCAGGAAGGCCAAGTCCTCCGGGTGCGGCGCGGTGAACGGGTGATGGCAGGGGACCCATCTCCCCTCTTCATTCCGCTCGAACAGGGGGAAATTCTGGACCCAGAGAAGATGGGGGCGAGACTCGTCCAACAGCTTCAAGGTCTTCCCCAGATGCAGCCGGATGGCGCCCAGAATCTGGCTCGTTCGTTCCCTTTCGCCCGCCGCCAGCAGCACCAGATCTCCCTTACCGGCCTGGAGGGAGGCGGCGATTTTCCTGCAGCCCTCCTCTCCCAGCGCCTTGAGGCTGGAGGAAGTCAGCGCGTCATTCCCGAGCCGGATCCATATCAGCCCTTTCGAGCCGTACCCCTGGGCCACGACCACCAGATCGTCGATGGGCCTGCGTGACCAAAGCCCACCCCCTTCCACCCGGAGTCCGCGCACGACACCTCCTGCCGCCACCGCCTCGGAAAAGACCCGAAAGGGAGTGGCGGCCGCTTCAGCAGAAACGTCTTGGATTTCCAGACCGAAGCGGGTGTCCGGCTTATCGGATCCGAAACGATCCATGGCGTCCCGGTAGTCCAGGCGAGGAAACGGCACCTGCGCTTCCCGGCCGGCCGCACCAAAAACGATCCCCATCAGCCCTTCCACCAGGGAGAATATCGTCTGGGGCTCGGGGAAGGACATTTCCAGATCGATCTGGGTGAATTCGGGCTGTCGATCTGCCCGCAGATCTTCATCCCGGAAGCAGCGGGCGATCTGAAAGTATTTGTCGAAACCGGCGATCATCAGGAGCTGCTTGAATATTTGAGGCGACTGCGGGAGGGAATAGAAGCGCCCGGGGTTTACGCGCGACGGAACCAGATACTCCCTGGAACCTTCCGGGGTGGACCGCGTAAGCATGGGTGTCTCGATTTCTAGAAATCCCTGCTCGTCCAGGTATCGGCGGGCGGCCAGCACGATCCGGTGGCGCGCCGCCAGGATCTCCTGCAACCGTCCCC
>QHVQ01000004.1:22853-29442 GCA_003222305.1 Acidobacteriota bacterium
CCGCAGGATCCTGTTCCTCGAGGGTGAAGGGAAGCGCCTGGCATTCGTTGAGGACCTCGGCTTCCTCCACCCGGACCTCCACCTCGCCGGTGGCCAGCGCCGGATTGATGTTGTCGGCCGCGCGACGGACCGTGGTTCCTTCGATCCCCAGTACGAACTCCGAGCGCGCTTGGTGGGCCAGCGCATGCGCCTCTCGAGATATTTCGGGATGGAAGACCACCTGGGTCATCCCGTAGCGATCCCTGAGATCCACGAAGATGAGATTTCCATGATCCCTGCGGCGGTGCACCCACCCTGTCAGCACGACTCGCTGCCCTTCATCCACTGGCCTGAGCGCACCACAGGTGTGGGTTCTCTGCCAGGTCTTTGCGGACTCGTTCACCCGACGAGCTCCTTCACCAGACCCTCCAGATCAGCAGACGGGATTTCACGCTGGGAGCCTCCTTCCATGGTTTTCAGGGTCCAGAATCCTCGGCGGAGCTCCTCGTCTCCCAGGAAGAGCGTGTGTCTCGCTCCCAGCCGGTCCGCCTTCCGGGCCTGCGACTTCAGAGCCTTCCCGCGGGCCGGCTCCCACTCCACCCAGAGATCCCTCCGCCGGAGGTCGCGCACCAGCAGGAGGGCCCTCTCCCACGCGGCATCGCCCAGGGCCGCCACAAAAACATCCGGCACTTCGCGGGACGGACCCGACGGTTCGGGAAGTGAGAGCACCAGCCGGTCCAGCCCGCAGGCGAATCCGAAGCCGGGGACAGCAGGTCCGCCCAGTTCTTCCACGAGCCCGTCGTACCGCCCCCCCCCCAACAACGCGTCTTGGGCACCCAGGGAAGCTCCCAAAACTTCAAAAGTGGTCCGCATGTAGTAATCGAGGCCGCGCACCAGATGCGGATCCAACTGGTAAGGAACCTGCAGGAGATCGAGAGTCCCCCTCACCTGCTCGAAGTGCTCGCGACAAGGGGCGTCCAGCGTGTCCAGGAGCGTTGGGGCATGCGCCAATAAGCGACGGCAGCCGACCTTGCAATCCAGGATGCGCAGCGGGTTCTCTCGATACCGTCGCTGGCAGTCCACGCACAGCTCCCCCACACGGCCGGCCAGCGCCTCCCGTAGTTTCTCCCGATAGACTCCTCGGCACTCCTTGCAGCCTACCGAATTCACCGCGAGTGTGGCGGCCGAGATGCCCAGTCCTTCAAGGAAGACCATGGACATCTCCATCACTTCGGCGTCCAGCGCCGGGGCATCGCTGCCGAACGCTTCCACGCCGATCTGGGAGAACTGGCGCATTCTTCCCTTTTGGGGTCGCTCGTAACGGAACATGGGGCCGATGTAATAGAGACGCTCGCAGTCCACTCTTTGGAAGAGATGGTGCTCGATGGCGGCCCGGACCACCGGTGCCGTGTTCTCGGGGCGCAGCGTCAGGGACCGCTCTCCCCGGTCGGTGAAGGTGTACATCTCCTTGGAGACGATGTCCGTGGCTTCGCCGATCCCGCGGGCAAACAGCTCGGTGGACTCGAAGATGGGAGTGCGGATCTCGCGAAAGCCGTAACGGCGGAACTGGCGCCGCGCCATCTCTTCCACCCGCTGCCAACGCCGAGCTTCATCGGGCAGAATATCCCGTGTTCCTTTGACCGCCTGCACCGTCATTGCGAGATCCCGTGGACAGGAGAGCGCGGAGAATAGCACACCGTTCTTTTCACCGCAAAGCTCGCCTCGGCCCAGGATCCTGGAGCCCGAACCGGGAGCCGGTTATACTCCCAGGGCTTTCGAGGCGAGAATCCGCCTGGAGGAGTCGTGCCCCATTGCGCTTCGTCGTCCCCCCGAGGGCGGCGCCTTCTAAGGTTCACGGCACTGGTGCTCCTCTCCTGTGCCCAGGCGCGCGGACAGGGCCTCGAGCAGCCGTTCTCAGGATCCCGACACCACAAGGGTGAGCAGCCTCCGCCTCCTTCTCGGGCGCCGGTGCGCCCGATCAGGCCTTCCCGATTCGTGGAAGCGTGGCGCGCTCCGCTGGACTCTCGGCTGGTCGGGCCGCTGCTGGCCCAGCCGCAGCGCATCGTCGCAACCCTGGAAAGCGGCGGTTTGGTGGCGCTCTCTCCTGACGAGGGGAAGATTCTCTGGAAGCGCGAAGGGGGAATGAGACCCGTAGGGGGACCTACGGCTGCCGGTCCCTATTTGGTCCAGGCATTCCAGGAGGGCAAGATAACGGCGTTACATCCCGAAACCGGTGAGGAGGCCTGGAGGGTCGATCTTCGGGAGACCATCGCGCGACCCGCGACCGGGACGCTGGAGGAGATCCTCGTTCCTCTCACCTCGGCGGTGCTTGTCTCCCTTCGTCCCGACGGCGGCGAACGGTGGCGGGTCTCTCTTCACTCGGCTCCCTCCACACCGCCTGCCGCGTGCCGGGGATTCGCAGCGGTGGGCACCGAAGGTGGCACGGTGGAGGCGTTCGAGCGGGACAGCGGAAAATCGCTGTGGGTTGCGCAGATGGGCTCACCGATCCGTTCGCCGCTCCTGTGCTACCAGGGTTCTATCTATTTCGGCACCGCCGACGACCGGCTCTGGGCCCTGAAGTACAGTGGAAGAAAGAAGTGGCGATTCCCTGCGGGGGCCGAGTGTGGCTCCCGACCGTTCGGCGTGGATCGGAAGGTATTCTTCCCGTCTTTTGACGACTATCTCTATGCCCTGAAGGCACGCTCCGGCAATCTGATCCTGCGCG
Source organism: Acidobacteriota bacterium (assembly GCA_003222305.1). Taxonomy (GTDB): domain Bacteria; phylum Acidobacteriota; class Polarisedimenticolia; order Gp22-AA2; family AA152; genus AA152. The sequence goes on from QHVQ01000004.1 coordinate 25,558, forward strand.
TGCGACTGAGTCACCGGCTCTCCGACGATATGCTGGTAAGCCGCGACCGCGTCTATTTCTCTCCCTACACCTCGGCCCGGCTGCAGGCCCTCTCTCTTCCAGAGCTCATCCTGGCCGGAGAGTACAAGCTGGATCTAGTGGGCGACTGGTTCACCACTCCGCCCCTCAAGATGGGGGACCGCATCTTCATCGGTTACGGGCGTTACGAAGGGAGGGTGCTGGCGCTAAAGGAAACGCTGGAGGTGTCCGAACCAAAGGCTCTTCCCTAAATCGGGCGCTCCTTTCATGCCGCAGGGGAGGGGGCAAGGATCTCCCCGACGACGGCGTCCCCCACCTCCCGGGTCCCCAGCTCTCCACCCAGCTCCTTGGGCGTGCGTCCCGTCCGGATGCACGACACCACCGCTGATTCCACGCGGCGCGACTCCTCTGTCCGACCCAGATGCTCCAGCAGCAGCGCCGCCGTCAGAACTGCCCCGAACGGGTTGGCGACGTTGAGGCCGGCATACTTGGGCGCGGAGCCGTGGACCGGCTCGAAGAGGGAGACCCTGTTCGGATGAATGTTCCCGGAGGCGGCCATGCCCAGCCCTCCCTGGAGCTGCGCCCCGAGGTCCGTGACGATGTCACCGAACATGTTGCAGGTCACGATGACCTGGAACTGAGAGGGATCCTTGATCATCTGCATGGCCAGGGCGTCCACATAGAGGTGGCGGGATTCGATGCCCGGATGCTCTTCGGCCACGGCACGGAACACCCGCTGCCACAAGTCGTGGCCATAAGTGAGCACGTTCGACTTGTCGCTCATCACGACTCGGGTCAGGCCGCGGCTGGCGGCAAACTCGAAGGCGTGGCGGATGATTCGCTCCACCCCCTTGCGGGTGTTAATGTCTTCTTGGACCGCGATTTCGTCGGGAGTCCCCTTCTTGAATATCCCCCCGACCCCGACGTAGAGCCCCTCGGTGTTCTCGCGAAATACCACGAAATCCACCTCCGCTGCCTTGCGCCCTTTCAGGGGGCAGAGGCGCTCGTCCAACAGCCGGATGGGGCGGTAGTTCACGTAAAGATCCAGGCCGAATCGCAACCCGAGGAGAATGTCTGCAGCATGCCTCATGTCGGGCACCCGGGGATCTCCCAGAGCTCCCAGGAGAATGGCGTCATACTCCTTGAGGTGCTCCAGGGCTCCCGGAGGGAGAGTCTCGCCGGTGCGCAAATAGCGCTCGGCACCGTAATCGTAGGAATCAAGCTTGAGGGCACGCCCCGAGGCCTTGGCCACGGCTTCGAGGGCCTTGACCGCCTCCCGGGTCACGTCGATCCCGATGCCATCGCCGGGTATGACAGCGATTCGTTTCATCGCACCGCTCCCGAATTGCCTGGCGCCGCCGTGCTGGACGCACGGGGAGTGAGTCTAACCGAAGGCCGTCGGCGCGGGCAACGATGGGTCATCCGGTCGAGCGAAAGACCCGGCGGGTCAGACCGCGCCGAATGGTCTCTTCGTCGGGGATCAGCTTGGAGATCTTGGTGTCCCCCACCAGGATGACCGGAACCTGTGCGCCGTAGCGGGAGGACAGAGTGGGATCGGAATCCACGTCGACTTCCGAAAGCTGCAGAGGCACTTCCCGGGCGATGCGCCGCAGGATGGCGCGTGCCTGATGGCAGTGGCGGCACTCCGCGCGGGTATACAGAGTCACGCTCACGGGAAGCCCGAGGCGCCGGCTCCGAATCCGCTGGAAGACCTCCGCCACTCCCAGGGCAAGAACGGCGCCTAGCGTGTCGCTCAACACGTCCTTGAGGCTCGCGGTCCTCCGGGGGACGTGGAGCTGGTGAATTTCGTCGGAGATGGCGTAGGCCACGGTCAGCGCGATGGCTCCCAGGCAGGTGCCCCTGCGGATGGGGGTCACCCCTCCTCCGTGGAGCGCGCGCACCACCAGGAGCGTCAGGACAAGGTATTCCGCCGGATGGGTCAGGTAATCCGGCAGTCGGCCGGCCACCGGCACGACCGGCAGCGATGAGAGATAAAAAACGAGCGTGCCGTAGGCCAGAACCGGGAGCCAAAGACGCGTGAAATGCAGGACTCGGTTCAACGGGGGATGTTCAGCGGGAAGGGAAACATGGCGTACGCGATGAGCAGCGACAGGACCACCATGGAGAGAAACAGGATGGCCATCACCTTCAGCCTCTCCTTCTGATCGTCCTGGGTCAGGAAAGCAAAGAACACGGACACTAGAAGGGAGAACGTCAGCATGTTGAGGAAATGGGAGCGCAACACGACTAGGACTTTCTCCCGATGGCAATATCGAAGGCGTCGAGGATCAGGAGCATGTTCATGAGCCCGGCGGTGAGCAGATAAGTTGTCCCATATTCGTCGGCGACGCTCCTCACCTTGTTCCGCATGGCCTTGAGAAGCCCGAGGGCCTCGGGACTGTTCTCATCGGCGGGAAGCCTGTAGACCAGCCGTTGGTAGGTCGCGCGACGGCTGAGGAATTCCAGAGGCCCCGTGGCCAGGTTGGCGAGGGTGGCGAGATAGGTTAAGGGCTGTTGTGCGTCGGCAACGTAGGAATGGCCGTCGTTGAGCAGTCCCAGGAAAAACGTGGCCAGAACGACCAGGAAGAAAACCATCGCGCGGCCTCGCTTCCCGAGGTAGAAGTGTCCCGCGCCCGGGAGGAGCCATGCCAGGACGCAGGAGACCAAGGCGGAGACTCCACGAGAGGGCATTACGCCACTACTCCTTCACGACCCAAACCTTGACGTTGGCCGTGACCTCATGGTGGAGTTTGATAGAAACTTCGTAGATGCCCAGGGTCTTGATGGGATCGTCCAGCAGAATCTTCCGCTTATCCACGACGAAGCCCTCCTTCTCCAGGAGCTCTGCCACGTCGGCGTTGGTCACCGAGCCATAGAGGACCTCGTTCTCCCCCACTTTCCGAACCGCAGTGAGAGACAGCTGAGACAGTCGGGACGCCAGAGCCTGGGATTCTTGCTTCTCCCTGGCCTCGTGGACCTCGAGGACTCTGTGCTCCTGTTCGATCCGCTTGAGATTGCCAGGGGTGGCTTCCAGCGCAAGCCTCTTGGGAAGGAGATAATTCCGGGCGAAACCATCCGCCACCTTCAAGACCTCGCCGCGCTGACCCAGCTTCTCGACATTCTCTCGGAGGACGATGCGCATCGGATGGCTCCTCAGTCAGCCGTGAATGGCAGCAGGGCAATATTGCGGGCTCGCTTGATGGCCTGCATCAGCTCCCGCTGGTGCTTGGCGCAGGTGCCGGAGATCCGACGGGGGAAGATCTTTCCACGCTCGGGCGTGAAACCTTGGAGGAGCCGGACGTCTTTGTAATCGATGTACGGGATTTTCTCCTCGCAGAACTTGCAGAACTTCTTTTTCCGGAAAAGGAACTTTTTCCGGAATTGCTTTTTCTTGGACCTGTCCCTTTCCCTGGGATCCATTAGCTTGTGGTTCCTCCGATGGCCCCCGAAGGGGCGGAATTAATCGGCCTCGCCGGGTTCCGACGGCACATCTACTGCCGTGGGCTCCGCCGGTACGGGTGCCGTCTCGGGAATGTCCCTGTCAAGGCGGACGGTGAGGTACTTGATGATCCGATCATTCATGCGGTAGCGGCGCTCCAGTTCGTGGGCCGCGGGGGGCGGACATTCCATTTGCAGCAAGGTGTAATTCCCGTCCTCGTGGCGGCCAATCCTGTAGGCAAGCCGCCGCTTGCCCCATCGCTCCACCTTGAGCATTTTGCCCCTGGCTGCCGTGATGGTCTCTTCGAAGCCCTTGACCAGGCCGGCGACCTCATCGTCGGTGGCGGAGGCTTCGGTGATGAAAATGGACTCGTATTTTACCATTTCAATCTCCTGGTGCTCGGAAGGAGTCCGGGCCGTTGCCTTATT
>QHVQ01000122.1 GCA_003222305.1 Acidobacteriota bacterium
CCTGGGCTTCCCGATCGGATCTCTGGACCTCCGGGTCATGCGATGGGATGGCTCCGCGGATCGAGCCATTCTGTCAGGCCTGCCCAGCGAAGGGGCCTCCCTATGGTATTTCTGGACGGCAGCCTTCGCCCCGGACGGTGAAAGAGTCGCCGTGACCGACGGCGAGAAGATTCTGCTGGCTCGCCTGAACTCCCCCGATCGGGAGACTTACTCTCTGGAGTCCACCCCCTTCCGGGGAGGAAGGATGCTTGGCTGGTCAGAGGATGGCGGCGAACTGTTGTTTTACGGTAGGTTCGGTCCACTCCCCAAGGAGCACACCTTGATCGGAGCTTGGAATTTGAACACTCGAAAGACACGGATTCTTTTTGATCGGTTCATATCCACTGCGCTCCCACGCGGTTTGGAAAACCCTCGGGGCATGCGCAGGATTGCAGTCTTCACCAAGGAAGCCGAAGACCCCCACTCGGGCTGCGAGCTCGAGTTGGTGGATGCGCGCACGGGGACCACGGAGAACATCAGCCCTCATGCCTGTCGCTTTGCGGCTTCCCTCGACCAAGGGGAGCGCCTCGTGGCCTACGCCGATTGCTCCACCCCTCCGGGCCCCGGACGCCGCCACTCGCAGGTTCACCTTCGGGACCTGGAGCGTGGCGTTGACACGGTCCTCTCGGATCTGGAGGGCACGACGTTCAGCATCAAATTCTCCCCGGATGGGGATCAACTGCTCGTCCGGCGGGCGAGTCGCGCAGATCTTCCCGATCTGGTCATGGATCTCCGGGGTGGCACGCAAACCATCGAAGCGGGCTGGCGCCCCCTGGGCTGGCCGGGATCCGGTCGCGCTCTGGTGGCGCGGGCCCCGGATGCCGCCCATCCGGCCGCGATGGGAACCCTGGACACCCGATCCGGAAAAATAAGCATCATTCACAGCGGGCTTGCCCCGAAAATCTTCGAATAGTCCCGCTCATCCACGTGGCGATCGTCATGCGCGAGGCCTGCCTGGGGCGCCTGCCGGCGCGGATCCTTGGGGACCTGCTCGACCTCGCCAGCGCTACGATCCCCGTTTGCTTGCTCGGAATCCACCGGATGAAGCAGCGGCTGGTGAAATAACCGCTTGCCCCTGAAGCAAGCTTGCTGCTTCCTTAGCGTCCCTGGGCGACCAGGGCCAAGTTTTCCCGGCGCCTGCCGAGGAGCCGCTCGGCCAGGCGCAGCAACGGCAAAGAGATCAGGAGGGCAAGACCTGCCCAGGCGGAGACGAGCAGGAGAGCGAGTGGCGGGCTCTTGAGGAGCAGCACGGCCAGGAGGGCCAGGGCCGCGACGGGTCCCGTGGCGAGCAGGTTGCAAAGCATCCCGACCAGCGAAGCGGCCGGATGGGGCTGATTTCCCCTGCCGATTCTTCCCGGGTCCACGGACCTCGGGAGCAGGGCAGACAGGATCGCACCCACCGGGGCCATGACGGCAAAGAGGGCCACCGCTGCTGCCGGCAGGCAGAGCCACAGGAAAAGAGAGCCGCCCGGCGCGACGGCGGCGGCGATGAGCATGCCAGGGAGCGCCCGGCTTGCCGCCAGGATGGCGCTGGCTGTGGCCTTGCCCAAGATCAGATCCCGGTCCGAAATGGGTGAAAGGAATTCCAAGGTCAGCCCCGCCCGGTCCATGGCGAACTGGTTCAGTAGCGTCCCCTCCAGAGTCATGAGGGTGAGGAAGATCGCAAAGGCGGCCAGGAGCAGCCCCACTGGGAGGGGAATTCCCTGCGGGGCGAGTTCGTGCGGCCTTCGCAGCCAGAGGATTCCCAGCACCAGAATCACCAGGGGCATCATGCAGAATTGAATCTTCCCTTGCACCGAGCGGAAGACGAGCCGCACCTGCGCCACCGCCACCGCGGAGGCCGGAGCCTCCAAAAAGGGCAGACGCGGCCACTGGACGGTAGAATTCTCCCCCCGCCGGCGCGGGGACGCCCTCTCCGGCGTTTCCAGAAGCCTCCGGTAGGCGCGCGCTCCGACCCAGTGCACTCCCGCCGCAGCCAGCAGAAGCGGCCCCAGCGGCAACAGCCCCGCCGCCGCCCCTCGGTCGGCTGCCTGCGCCACGCTCCTCACGTAGAGCTCCGGAGGGAACACCAAGGCCCAGGCGGGTAGTGAACCTCTGGACCAGCCGGGCGCTTCGTGCCTCTTCTCCCAGAGGGCGGGCGGCCGCTCCGCCCTCGGTGCGATTTGTTTCGTGTCGGGCGGACGGCGCCGCGATGGCTCGAACGTCGAAAGGATCCCGGGCACGAACCCCATCAAGGCCAGCGAGACCATTAGGAGAAAAGTGGCCAGCTCCCCGCGCCGCCGGTCACGGAAGACAAGGTTCGCCAGCGAAGCAGAGAGCGTCCCCAAACCCGCCATCCATGCCAGCACCGCAACACCCGCCAGCAACACCACTCCTGCCGACGCGAACTCCCCCGACAGCGCCAAACCCACCGGCAGCAGCAACGCGGCCGAAGTGAAGATCGCCAGCCAGGGATCCGCGAACGCCCCCAACGTCTCGGTGACGTACAGCGCCCTGACCGGAATGGGAAGCAGGAGGAATCGAGTGAGGTTCGGGGTGGAGCCTTGTGCCGCCCTGAGGAGCGGCGCCAGAAGCGTCAGGAGGGTCTCGAAGACCAGGAACGCCCGGAGGATGATGACGACGGAATGATGGAAATCTCCGGGCTGGGGCAGGAACCATCCGGCCAGCACCCCGAGAGCTCCCATGAGAATCATGGCCGGGATGAGAATGAGACAAAGGACGATGGGACCGATGACCTGAAACGCGCGGGAGGCGCGCTCCATCGTATCGCGCTTCCTGGTGGGCCGCAGCAGGTTGGCCAGCAGTCGCCAGCGCAGCCAGATCATCACCCGAGCGATATCCATCATCCCGACAGCCACTCCATGGCCGGGGCCCTCTCGTCGCGCGCCCCCACCAGGTCGAGGAAGATCTCCTCCAGCGTTTTGCCGTCCTCGCTGCCCGCCCGAAGGCTTTCCAGCGATCCCTGCGCAACCAGCTTCCCCCGGCTGATGACCCCCACGTCGCTGCAGAGACGCTCCACGATCTCCAGAATGTGGGAAGTGAGGAAGACCGCCCCGCCTCGCCTCACGAAAGAGTGTAAGAGATCCTTGATCTGTCTGGACGCCACGGCATCAATCCCTTCGAACGGCTCATCGAGAAACAGCAGGTGCGGGCCCGGAAGCAGGGCCGCCGCCAGCGCGAGCTTCTTTCGCATGCCGTGGGAGTAGTCGGCCACCAGGGTGTCGGCGACGGAAGTCAGATCCATCAGCTCCAGAAGCTCGCCGGAGCGGGACCGGATCGTCATCCGGTCCAGGCGGTGGACCTGACCCACGAAGGTCAGCGTCTCCGCCCCGGTGAGGCGATCGAACAGGGCCAGGTCCTCGGGCACGACACCCACCCGACGCTTGACCGCCACCGGGTCCTTTTCGAGATCGATCCCCAAGATGCGCATCGACCCGCCCGACGGGCGCAGCAGCCCCGTAAGGCATTTGATCGTGGTCGACTTGCCGGCGCCGTTGGGCCCGAGAAAGCCGTACAGGGTACCCCGCGGTACGGCGAGATCGATGCCGTCCACGGCCATGACCTCGCCGAATGCGCGCCTGAGTCCGCGCGTTTCCAGCGCCAGTTCCATGCTGTCCTCTCGCCGAGCTTCCCGTTTGCGAAGGGGTTGATATTAAACCTCAATTCCGCTATGTTCGCGCCGTCCAGCTGCGGAATTCTCCCCACGAGAGTGTATGCCCGCGAGAGATCCTCTCAAAGATCTTCAGCTCCTCATCAAATCCCGCTACGCCATCATCGTCCTGGAGACGACCGAGGCGACCAGGGCGGAGACGCTCCTGCGCCGGCTTGCCGCCCAGCTCCCACTCCCCTTCTTCCTCTGGAGCCGTACCAAGGGGCTGCGCCGGGACGGTGGCGATTCGCCGATCTATGGTACGGCCGATCCCGGTCAAGCTCTGGCCACCGTGGAATCTTCCCGGCTCCCGGCTCTCTACTACTTCCAGGGGCTGGGTGATGACCTCGAAGACAAGCTGCTCGCCGAGCGACTCAAGGATGCCGCCGAGCCGCTCTCCCGATCCTCCGGCGCGCTGGTGCTGACCGGTGTGGGGCTCGTGCTTCCCGAGTCGATCAAGGCGATGACCGCCATCCTCAAGCTTCCCAGCCTCCAGCTCTCTGATTACAAAGATCTTCTCCAGCGGATCCTCAAGGACCTCTCGTCGCGCATGCCCGTCCAGGTGCAGATGAGGTCCGAGGACTTTGCGCGGCTCCTGAACAATCTGAAGGGACTGACCCTCATGGAGGCGGAGCGCATCCTCACGAAGTCCATCGTAGAAGATGGAAAGCTCTCGCCCGGAGACATCGCCGCCGTGGTGGACGCCAAGAAGGCGGTGGTGGAACGGGAGGGGGTGCTGGAGTACTTCCCCGTCGAGGAGGGGATGGCGGAAATCGCCGATCTGGCCGGGCTGAAGCAGTGGCTGGCCGAGCGGCGGGCCCTCCTCGACGACCCGGACCGCGCGGCGCGGTTCGGACTGGCATTCCCCAAGGGGGTCCTGCTGCTGGGTGTCCCGGGATGCGGCAAGAGCCTGTGCGCCAAGGCGGTGGCGCGGGAATGGAATCTGCCGCTTCTGAAGCTCGATCCCGCCGGTCTCTACAACAAGTACGTGGGAGAGAGCGAGAAAAACTTCAAGAAGGCGATGGCCATGGCCGAAAAGCTCTCCCCCACCGTTCTGTGGATCGACGAGCTGGAAAAGGCCTTTTCCGTCTCGGGCAATGCCGAGGACGGTGGGCTCTCGCAGCGCATCTTCGGGACGTTTCTATCGTGGCTGCAAGACCGCGCAGGAGACGTGTTCGTCGTGGCCACCGCGAACGACGTCTCCCTCCTGCCCCCCGAGTTCCTCCGCAAGGGGCGTTTCGACGAGATCTTCTTCGTGGACCTCCCCGACGCCGAGGCCCGCGCCGCCCTGTTCGCCATCCACTTGAAGAAGCGCGCGAAGGACCCGAGGCTCTTCGACCTGCGGCGCCTGGTGCAGGCCACGGAGGGATTCGGCGGATCCGAGGTGGAGCAAGCCATCGTGGCTGGCCTCTACACCGCCTTCAACGGCAAGCAGGAGCTCACGACCGAGATTATCCTGAGCGAAATCTCGCACACGAAGCCCATCGCACGGACCATGGGAGAGAGGATTCAGGGGCTGCGCGACTGGGCCAAGGAGCGCACCCGCAGCGCGCACTGAGGGGCGCTAGGGGCAGGCGGGAGATCCGGCGTCGAGCGAGTCCCGGGGATCGGGAGTGAGATTGCTGCTCCCGTAGCTTCCCAGGCCACAGGCGTTGCGCCCGCGGACGAGGTAGTAAGTGGCCTGGCCCGGGGGAGGCCCGGACCGCGAATCGGTGAAGGGAGTGTCGGCCAGAGAGGTGGCGAGGCAACTCGCCCGCGCATAGCCGCTGTCGATCCGAAGCTGGGAGACCACTCCGCCCACCAGATCATTGAGCGTGCCGGCTCCCACCACTGGATCAAGGCTTTCCCAGGAAACCGTGACTACCCCTCCCCCCGCATCCGCCACCTGCAGATTCAGCACTTCGGGAGGCGCCGCAAACGTGTCCGGGTCGCCCGGGAAGCAGTCTACGAACCAGCGAGACGTCGTCGGATCGGCCTTGAAGAAATCGAGCAGCAGGCCCGCGACCTTGTTCCGACCCGATGTCGATGGGTGTGTGCCGTCGGTAGGCTGAAAGTCGTCGCAGGCCCAGGTCAACCCGTCGCTACGGGGGATGAGCCCGTCCGCCCACAGATACGGTCCCCAGGAGAGCCAGGGCGCCATCACCGGCCCCTTCCCGGGATCAAAATTCAGCGCCGCGCTGCCGCTGAGCTGTTCCTCGATGAGCCACTTCACCGCAAAGCCCGATTGATACGCGTACGGCTCTGGGTTGAGAGTAGAGGTGGCATAGCCTGCATAGGTGCGGCTGGAGAGATAGACGCTGCGGGTGTTGGGATACCGCGACTTGATGATCTGGACGATGGAGCGCAGCTCGTCCCGCAGGATCTGGGCGTCCGTTGGAAATG
>QHVQ01000005.1 GCA_003222305.1 Acidobacteriota bacterium
CGCGTCCTGGCCGAAATCCTGCGCCGTGAGGCTCTGAAGTGCGGTGGCGGCCTTCTCGCGGAGCTCGCGAGGGGTCTGCTGATTCTTGAGGAGGTTCAGGATCGGAGCGAACACGGACGGGCCTCCCGCGTTCGGCAGGGCTCCCAGGGCAGCCAGGCGCACCTTCATGGAAGGATCCTTCTGCAGGGCCTGCAGCAGTGCCTCACCCACTCCCGGATCATGGAAGCCAGCCAGAACCGTTGCACTGTTCGCTCGTACGTCGTCGCTGGAATCGGAAAGTCCCTTCAGGAGAATCGCTGCTAGGCCGGGGGTCCGGAGCTGGTTGAGGCCCTCGAGGGCCGCACTCACCACTTTCACTTCGGCATCCCGCAGCCCCTTCTCGAGCGCCGGGGCGGCGCCAGGATCCTGGAGGGCTCCAAGAGCGTAGATAGTGGCCACGCGCGCGCCGACGTCCGGCTCCTGGCCATAACTCTTCGCGAGGATGGGCGCGGCCCGCGAATCCCCTCCCTTCATCTGCAGAATGTGGGCCACCATGATCCGGCTGTCGGAGGGTGTGGAGACCTGCACCAGACGGATGGGATTGTAAAAGACGTTGAATCGGCGGGAGAGCTCGAGCTCGTCAACCAGCGGCTTCTTGGACTCGGGACTTTGAATGGCCAGCAGGTGCAGGATGGACTGGACGCGAGTCTCTGCGTTCGGGCTCCTGAGACCCTTGGCGAAGGGCTCCACCTCCCCCTTTTCAACCAACTGGCCCAGTTTCTGCCGCGCCTCTACGCGCTCCTCGTAATCATCGGAATTGGCCTGGGTGTACAGCTTTTCGACATCCACCTCCGCGGCGCAGGAGGCGGACAGGGAAACGATAAAGGAGGCAAGTGGCAACAGGACCCGCCGAATTCGAGACTCACGAAGCCGCATCATAGATTTCCTCAGACCAGGGCCCTTTCAGGCCGGCGATGTGGAGGGATTCGCGACTGTCTCCGCGTAGGAAGAAACCCGGCCTCGCGACGAGGAGCGCCACGCGCGACCTGAAAGACTCGCTCCCCCTCCGGGACGGAAGCTGCGGAGATCTCCTCGCGTTTCACAGACGCCTATTCCTCTTCGTCGTGCGACGCAGGGACGGCGTCTTCCTTCTGGTGCACGGTCTGGAGAGAGAGAATCTCGAAGCGCTTCACGCCGCTCGGAACCTGAATGGTCACTTGCTCTCCCTCCCGGCGACCCGCGAGTCCTTTGCCGATGGGAGAAGTGATGGAAATGTGTCCCCGGGGCACGTCCGTATCTTCCGCGAAAACCAGCTCGTAGCGGATCTCTCTCTCTTCATTCAAATCGTAAAGAACCACGGTGGATCCCAACCCCACGCGATCCTTGGGGAGCGCGTCCAACCTGATCATCGAGATCTCACCCAAGCGCTTCTTGAGCTGCCCGATCTTGGCCTTCACATAGCTCTGTCTCTCCAGCGCCGCGTGGTATTCGGCGTTCTCACGCAGATCTCCCATGGCCAGCGCCCTCTTGATCTCCTTGGGAAGTTCGTGCCGGTACTCTCTTTCGAGAGCCTGAAGCTCCTTCTCCAGCCTTCCAATGGCCTGCTTGAACATTGCCACGTCACCATCTTGAAAACGCCTTGGAAGTCTACGATGGGATACGGCACTTGTCAACGCCTTGCGAAGTCAAGGTTTAAGCACCTTCTCCTGGGTGAAGAGGCTTGCGAGACAGAGGAGGGTGGGGGACCTTTCGGTCCCCCGTTCGGGTTGTTTGGTTGGGAGGCTTTATGAAAGACTGCCTGGGTTGTATATATATGTTTTCGATGCAAAGGGAGGATACGCATCTAAAAACATATATATACTCAATCTTCCTCGAATATAGTTTCGTGAGTTCGAATGTCAAGTCAATTTCTCTGTCCTTTCTCCGACTTTGTCGCGGCTGGCTCTTGGTTTGACTCCGTCCCAAGTGCCGGGTTACCATCTGCTTGCAGCTTGTTCCACCCGTCGAGGACTCGTTTCATGTCTCTCCGCGTCAGCCCGAAAATTGCTATCAGTCTTGTCATTCTCATGGCAGCCTTCTCGATTCTTGTAGCGTTGAGCTTCCGCGGAACCATGGTCTATTACCTCACCGTCAGCGAGTTCCTGTCGCATCCCCCTTCGGATCTTGACGGTCACTTTCGGGTAAACGGGAGAGTTGTCCCCGGGAGCATCACCCGCCAGACCGGGGTTCTGGGGGCCAGCTTTCAGATGACCGACGGAAATGAGAAGCTCCCAGTGGTCTTCAGGAAGGAGCTGCCGGACACCTTCGTGGATGAGGCGGAAGTGGTGGTGGAAGGAAATATGAGGGAAGGGAGCTTCGAGGCCCACACCCTCCTGGCCAAGTGTCCCTCCAAATACGAAAGCCAGAAGAAGGCGAATTACTCGCCTTCCCCTTAGCTCACGGCGGCTCACGCGCCACCTCCCCCAGGGCAAACAGTCTCATGTCCTCCGGTTGGAGGGAAGCATGCCCGAATTCGGCAGTCTCTGTTTGATCCTTTCCTTGATCGTCGCTGCCTGGTCTCTGGTCGCCTGCTCCCTGGGAGCCCTTACGCGCTCCCGCTCCCTGATACGGAGCGGGGAGAGAGGCTCACTGGCCGTCACGACCATCCTTTCCATCACTTCGGCCTGCCTGTTGATGCTTTTTCTGCGTGACCGCTTCGACGTGGAGTACGTCGCCTCCTACTCCAGCCGAGCGATGCCCACGCTGTTCAAGGTCACCGCCTTCTGGGGCGGTCACGCTGGCTCGCTGCTGCTCTGGGTGCTGGTCTTGTCGGTTTTCTCAGCCATCGTCATCCTGCAGAATCAGCGTCAGAACCGGTCGTTGATGCCCTACGTGGTGGCGACCCTGTCAGGCATCACGGTTTTCTTCCTAATTCTTTTGAACTTCACGAGCGACCCTTTCGAACGGCTGGGCTTCACGCCCGCCGACGGCAAAGGACTCAACCCTCAACTTCAGACCCCCCTGATGGCCATCCACCCTCCGTGTTTGTATCTGGGTTACGTGGGGGTTGCGGTGCCCTATGCGTTCGCGATGGCCGCGTTGATGTCCGGTCGGGTGGGGGACGTCTGGATCCGCACCACCCGGCGCTGGACCCTATTCGCCTGGCTCTTCCTCGGTGTGGGACTTCTCCTGGGAGGCTACTGGGCGTACATCGAGCTTGGGTGGGGGGGATACTGGGCCTGGGATCCAGTGGAGAACGCCGCACTCATGCCCTGGCTAACCGCCACCGCCTTCCTCCACTCGGTGATGATCCAGGAGAAGAAGAGGATGTTGAAGATCTGGAACATGAGTTTGATCATTCTCACTTTCTGCCTCTCCATCTTCGGGACTTTCCTGACCCGGAGCGGGGTCATCTCCTCGGTCCACGCATTTGCTAAGTCAGGCGTGGGCACCGTGCTGGCGGTCTTCCTGGGCATTATCCTCACTTTCTCGGTGACCATCCTCACCTGGAGATTGCCGCGATTGCAGAGCGAGGGACGGCTCGATTCGTTTGTTTCTCGCGAGAGCAGTTTTCTTTTCAACAACCTGCTGCTCGTAGGGATTTGCTTCGCCGTGTTTTGGGGAACGATCTTCCCGGTGCTGTCCGAGGCGGTACGCGGCGTGAAGATTACGGTGGGACCCCCCTTCTTCAACACCGTGAACTTCCCCCTCGCCCTGGCACTCCTGGCCCTCACCGGGCTCTGTCCCCTCATCGCTTGGCGACGCGCCTCCGCCCAGCACTTGATGCGGGTCTTCCTCTACCCTGCAACGGGGGCGCTCGCGGTATTCCTGCTGCTGCTGACTTTCGGGATGCGTGACCTCTCCCCCCTGGTAGCATTCACGCTGTGCGCTTTCGTCCTGGGAACGGTCATTCACGAGTTCTACCGCGGATCGCGAGCCCGCCAGCGCGCCACGGGCGAATCGTTCCCGGCGGCGTTCGCAAAGCTCGTGGGAAAGAACCGCCGCCGCTACGGGGGTTACACAGTGCATGTCGGTGTCGTCCTCATTCTCGTAGGAGTCGTAGGCTCTTCTTTCTTTCGCCAGGAGACCACCTTCACCCTGCACCGCGGAGAGTCGGCCCGGGCGGGCCCGTACACCCTTCGCTTCGAAGACACCACGTCCTCCAGCGACGAGAACATGGACCAGTTCACCGCCGTCCTCGGCGTTTCCCGGGATGGGCGTCCGGCGGCGATGCTTCGCCCGGGGCGCAATTTCTACAAGAGTTTCAACCAACCCTCCACGGAGGTAGACATCTACTCCACGCTGAGGGAGGACCTCTATCTCATCCTCATCGACTTCGATCCGCAGACCGGGCTCGCCACCTTCAAGTCCTATCTGAATCCACTGGTTAACTGGATCTGGATCGGCTGGATGGTGATCTTCCTCGGTACCCAAGTGGCCGTATGGCCGAACCCCCGGGAACGGGCTCTTCTCGCCCGGGCCCGGCTCATCGAGGAGCGGAGCATTGCTTAGAAGAACCGCCTACGCTGCCCTCCTCCTCTGGCTCCTCGCCCCGGCGGCAGCGGTGGGGGCCCCCTCGGGCGACCCGGTAGAGTCCGTCACCGCTCGGATCATTTGCGACTGTGGATGCAGCAATCTGACGGTGAAGAATTGTACCTGCGGCAAAGCCGACCGGGTCCGGGCGGAGGTAACCGCGCGCCTCAGCTCGGGCCAGACCCCTGAGCAGGTCCTGCAGGCCTACGTGGACGAGTATGGCGAGCAGATTCTCGCGGCTCCGACCGCGAAGGGTTTCAACTTGGTGGGCTGGATCGCCCCTTTCGCCGCGATCCTCCTGGGAGGCGCGTTATTGGCGTTCGTGCTGCGGCGATGGGCCCGTGTCCCCTGGCAGGAGGCCCCGCTAGTGCCCCCGTTGGTATTGGACGGATCGAATCCTTCCCCCGGTCCCTCCTTCCTGAAGCGGGTTCAGGAAGAGGTGGACGAGGTGGAGCGTTGAAATGGCGGCGGTGGCTTTTCTTGCGCTGACCCTGGGACTCGGTTTCTGGATCTTGAGGCCCCTCCTGGCCCCCGAGGACTTCCGGGCCGAAGAGTACGCCACCGCGGCCGAGCTGAAGGACCTCCTCGTCATGCGGGACGTGGCCTACGACACGCTTCGCGACCTGGAGTTCGACTTCCGGATGGGAAAGATGGCCGAGAAGGACTACCAGGAGCTCAAGGTCCGCTACCAGGGAGAAGCGGCGGAGATCCTCAGGCAGATCGAAACACTGGAAGAGCGCCGGAAGGGGGAGGACGGGCACAGCCGCGGACGACGCCCTCCCGAGAAGGCGACGCGTTGAGCGCCCCGTCGCTCGTCTCGACCAGGAACCTCGAGTTTCGGTTCGGCGCCCGGCCGGTGTTGCGCGGTCTCAACCTGGATCTCCATCGGGGAGAGAGCCTGGCCGTGTTCGGGTCCAACGGAGCCGGCAAGACAACGCTGCTCCGGATCCTGGCGACGCTGCTGCGTCCGACGGGCGGCGAAGCATTTCTCGACGAGGTTCCCCTCTCGGCCCGAGCCCAGCGCTCCCACCTCCGACGGAGAATCGGCTTTCTCTCCCACCAGAGCATGCTCTACGAGCGCCTCACGGCTCGGCAGAATCTTCATTTCTACGCCCGCATGTACGGCGTGGACAATCGCGCTCGGCGTTGCGCGGAACTTCTGGAGATGGTGGAGCTCGGCGGACGCGAGGACGATCCGGTCGAGGAGTTCTCCAAGGGGATGCAGCAGCGCCTGGCCCTGGCCCGTGCCCTGGTCCACGATCCGGAGCTGGTCTTGCTGGACGAGCCCTTCTCGGGGCTGGATCCTCGCGCCTCCTCCCGGCTGGGCACGCTGTTGCAGGACCTCCCTCGGCGCGGGAAGGCGGTGTTGTTCACCTCGCATCACCTGGAGATGGGTTTGGGAGTGGCCCATCGGGTGGCCATCCTTTCCGGCGGCTCCTTCGCCTTCGATTCTCCCCGGGAGAGCACCTCTTTGGAGGGCCTGGTGGCCGCCTATGCCTCGCTGGCTGGCCGCGGGGCGTGAGGTTGCCCCCTTGAACGCCACTCCTCCCGCCCTGGTCATCTGCGTCAAGGATCTCCAGCAGGAGCTCAAGACCCGGGAAAGTTTCACGGCGGCTTTCTTTTTTGCCCTATTAGTCCAACTGGTGTTCAGTTTTGCCTTCGATTTTCAGAGCCTTGGGTTGGGGTTCCAAGACGTAGGTGCAGGAGTCCTCTGGATCACCCTGACTTTCTCCTCCATCCTGAGTCTGCAGAACTCGTTCGTCATCGAACGAGAAAAGAACTGCCTCGCCGCCCTGGCCTTGTGCCCCTGTGACCCGAGCTCGGTGTTCCTGGGGAAATTCCTGGCGAATTTGATCTTCGTACTGGCGGTTCAAGCCTTCGTGCTTCCGATCTCCGCCCTGTTCTTCGGCTATGATCTCGCCGCCGTCGCGCTCCCACTCTCTCTGGTGGTGGTGGTGAACGCCGCAGGCTTCTCGGCCTTGGGCACCCTGTTCGCCGCCATCTCGGTTCGGACGCGCCGCAGCGAGCTACTCTTGCCGCTGCTCCTGTTTCCGGCGGCGACACCGGTGGTGATCTGGGGAGTGAAGGCGACGCGGCTCTGCCTGGCGGGCCGCGGGCTCGAAGCTTACGAATATCTGGTGGGGCTCTCGGCCTGCTTCGGTGCCATCTTCGCTGTGGCCGGCGTTCTGTTGTTCGATTATGTGCTGGAGGAGTGAGGACGCAGCCATGGAGCGCCTGGATCCGATGCTCCGGACCATCGAACTGGTCCTGTTTCCGGTGGTGGCGGTCTTGATGGTCGCCTGCCTTTACTGCATTTTTTGTGTGGTACCCAACGAGGTGACCATGGGTGCGGTTCAGCGCATCTTTTATTTCCACGTTCCTTCGGCGTGGGTCGCCTTCCTGGGGTTTTTCGTAGTCTTCGTGGCCAGCACCCTGTACCTGACTACTCGCCAGCTGGTCTGGGACACCCTGGCCCACGCCGCGGCCGAGCTGGGAGTGCTCTTCTGCGCCATCGTCCTGCTCAGCGGCCCCATCTGGGCTCGCCCGGCATGGGGCACCTGGTGGACGTGGGAGGCGCGGCTCACGACCACTCTGGTGCTCGAGCTCGTCTTCGTGGCCTACCTGGTGCTCCGCTCCCAGGCCGAGAGCCGAGACCAGGCCGCAAGACTCGCCGCGGTGGTGGGGATCGTGGGCTTCCTGGACGTCCCGCTGATCTATTTCTCCGTGAAGCTATGGAGAGGGCACCACCCCATAGTTTTCAAGAGCGGCGGCGGGGAGGGACTAGAGCCCGCGATGTTGAAGACCTTCATGCTCTGCATGTTCACGTTTACACTTTTCTTTTCCCTACTCCTCGCCCTGCGTTTCCGCCTCGGTCTGCTCCAGGAGGACCTGGCAGAGATCAAGGATCGGGAAATGTCCCCGGGAGCCTGACATGAAAAACCTCAACTACCTGTTCTGGGCTTACACCCTCATCTGGATCCTCCTGGCCGTGTACCTCCTCAGCCTGTCCGTGCGGCTGCGCGCCGTCGCCTCCCAGCTACGGCGGCTCAAGTCCCGACTGTCGCCGGAGGAGAAGACTTGAACCACTGCCGAGTCTCCAAGGATTCCGGGGTCCTCCATCCCTTTCTCTCTCCCTGATTCTTCTCCCCGGCTTGCACGCCGATCGATCGGTCGGGTGGGCGTGTGGCCCCCAAGCCGAAGACCGATCCGAGGCGGTTGCGCCGCCGGCCGCCTCCCTCGAGAGAATTCGGATCTGCACTCGTTGCCCGGAGACGAGGGGCAACACGAAGCTTGAAGTCGCGCCGCACGGGTGGTGGCCCGACACTTCCGCTCCACTCCCCCCGTACTCCTCTCGTTGTGGTTTCTCCTCGGTTCCTCCTCGAGTATTATTCCCCGGTGATCTTTCAGAATTCTCGCCGGGAGACTTGACGAAATGCGCGACCGGTCGGTGGCAGTCTTCGGAAGCAGCGAGCCGAGAGAGGGGGAAGCGCTCTACGAAGAAGCGCGAGAGGTGGGTCGGCTCCTGGCGCGTGAGGGCTATGGGGTCGTCAACGGTGGTTACGGCGGGGTCATGGAAGGGGCCAGCCGCGGAGCGCGCGAAGGTGGCGGGCGATCGATCGGGGTCACTACCAGTGCTTTCTCGCGGGGGGCGAGCAATCGGTTCCTGACCGAGGAGTTCCAGGAGCACGACCTTTTCTTGCGGACCCGCCGTTTGATAGAGCTCTCCGACGCCTATATAATCCTGCGCGGCAAGTCGGGAACGCTGGCCGAGCTCACGTTCCTTTGGGCCCTCAGCCGCGGCGGGCTGCTTCGCTCCACGCGCATCGTGCTGCTGGGCGAATTCTGGGAGGAAGTCCTGAGCCCCCTCAAAAACCTGCAAATGGTCGAGACCGAGCAGCTGGAGATCACCCGGTTGGCGCGCACCCCAGAGCAGGCCGTGAACCAGATCGCCTCCTTTTTCCGATGAACCAGAGCCCGCCCGCGGAACCCCTGGAAGTTCCCCCCAAGGGTATCCTCCGAGATTACTTGGAAACCATTGTCACCTGTGTCATCTTCGTGCTCTTCGCCCGGACGTTCGTCTTCCAGCAATCGAAAATCCCGACTGGATCCATGATCCCCACGCTCCTCATAGGGGACTACATCATGGTGAACAAGCATGTCTATGCCCCCTCCAGCTTCGCCTGGGAGAAGAAACTCCTCCCCATTCGGGACATCCGCCGCGGCGACATCATCGTGTTCAAGTATCCTGAGGAGCCGGAAAAGGACTATATCAAGCGAGTCATCGGCCTACCCGGCGACGTAGTGGAGATTCGGCACCGCCAGCTTTATTTGAACGGCGTGTCTCAGACCGAGCCCTATGTGCAACACATCTTCCCGCCCGGCACCAACCTGGACGCCGACGACTATGCCCCCACCAAGGTCCCCCCGAACAGCTACTTCGCCATGGGAGACAACCGGGACAACAGCCGGGACAGTCGCGCCTGGGGATTCGTGCCGAGGGATTACGTCAAGGGCCGGGCGTTCGCAATTTTCTGGTCCTATGAAGAGGAACGGGACGCCTACCTGAGAACCAGTCTCACAGAGCGCGCCGCCGCGATCTGGTCCAAGATCACCCACCTCTTCACCCGCACTCGCTGGAGCCGCTCCTTCAGCCTCATCCGTTGACCCATCAAAGTCGCGGCGCTACCCGAACCGCGGCAGATCCTCCGCCGGGGCCGGGGCTCGATACTCCAGGTGGCGGCGCCAGGAGTCCTGCTTTTCGAGAAAGTCGAGACGAAAGTGGGCCCCGCGGCTCTCCTCTCGATCCAACGCCGCCTGCGTCACCAGCGCCCCAAGAACCAGGAGGTTTCGCGTTTCGATCGGCGCGCGCCCTACCGGCTGTCGGCGGGCGGATCCCTGCCAGGAACGGATTTGCTCCAGTGCCGTGCGGAGAGCCTCTCCTTCCCGCCGGATTCCCACGTGGGCCCACATGAGCTGCGACAACTTCTGAGTCAGGGCCTCCGCCTCGGCCGACGAAGGAGCGAGCAGCTCCATGTCGCGAAAAGGACTCGTCGTGGATGGCGACGCCACCGCTTCGGAGACCATCGTCTTTGCCGCCCTGGCACCAAACACGACTCCTTCGAGCAACGAGTTACTGGCCAGCCGGTTGGCGCCGTGGACGCCCGCGCAGGCCACCTCCCCGGCTGCATACAATCCGGGAACGCTGGTGCGGCCCCACAGGTCGGTCTTCACGCCGCCCATGAAATAATGCGCGCTGGGATGCACCGGCACTCGGTCCCTGGCCAGGTCAAAGCCGAAACGAAGGCAGGTCTCGTGGATGCGCGGAAATCGCCTTCGAAGGAAATCCGCGTCCCGGACCGTGAGATCCAGATAGACACAAGCCTCGCCGCTTCGTTCCAGCTCCTGGACGATGCCTCGGGAGACGACGTCCCTCGGTGCCAGCTCTCCATCCGCATGAAAGGGCAACATGAACCGCTCCCCTTGTCGATTGCGCAGCACTGCCCCCTCCCCCCGCAAGGCCTCCGAGAGAAGAAAGCGGGGCGCGCCGGGCGCGAACAGGGTGGTGGGGTGGAATTGCACGAACTCCAGATCCGCCAGCGCTGCCCCAGCGCGGTAGGCCATGGCCATGCCGTCCCCCGTGGCCTGCGGTGGGTTGGTGGTTTCACGGTAGAGGCGTCCCGCCCCTCCCGACGCCAGGAGCACGGAGCCCGCACGTGCCAATCCCACCTCACCCGTGGTCTCGTCCAGCAGGAGCAATCCCGTGCAGCGCTCTCCTTCGAGCACCAGATCCACGCTCAACGTCCGACTGAAGAAGGCCAGCGAAGAGAAGCTCCGGGCGCGCGACAGCAGTGCCCGGACGATTTCCATCCCTGTGGAATCGCCATGGGCATGCAGCACTCGCCTGCGACTGTGCGCACCCTCCCGTGCAAAGGCGAGTCGCGTTCCTTCCCGATCGAACCGCGTACCCCAATCGATCAGCTCCTGGATCCTCTCGGGACCTTCCTCCACGAGCACCCGCACTGCCTCTCTGTCACAGAGTCCGTCCCCGGAGCGGAGCGTGTCTTGCAGGTGAAGCTCGATCCGATCTTCTTCGGAAAGGGCGGCGGCGATTCCACCCTGAGCGTAGCCGGTATTGCTGTCGGTGGGATCGTCCTTGGTCACGAGGGCTACTCTCAGGCCCGCTCCGGCCAAATCCACAGCCGCTCGCAGCCCCGCGATGCCAGTTCCAACGATCAGGGCATCGAAGAAACGCTCTTCATTCACTCGATTCAGCACCCTTGGGCTCCGTTCGAACAGGCTTTCACGGAGCCATTCTACCATGGACCATCTTTCAGAAGTTGCTGCAATCTATGAAGTTAAGCCCAATCACTCCCCTGATCCCCCGGGTTGACACCCCCCGGGGGCGACACTATACTTTCAGCGTCTTTGAGCGATTTCCTCCACTCCCGCCGCGGCGGCCGCGACTCCATCCCGAGGATGGCCTGTCGATGGAATCAGAGAAAAATCTCGGCACCTTCACCGAAGTCTCGTGCCCACGGCTGCTCGCCCGCCTCCATCAAACTCGCTTCGACGGGACGCTCCGAATCTCAAGTGGCGCGCGGCTCAAGCTCCTGTTCTTCCGGGAAGGCGAGATCGCGATGGCCTCCTCCAACGATCAGGAAGACCATCTGGCCCCCATCCTGATCCGGGCCGGCAAGTTGAAACCTGAGCAGATGGAGCTGGCGCGCAAATCGTCCAAACCGGGCGCGTCTCTGGCACGGATCCTGGTGCAAATGGGATTCCTCACCAGCGGGGAGCTCTTCGCCGGGGCCCGCCAGCAACTCCGGCAGATCGTCAGAAGTGTTCTGATCCTCACCGACGCCAAGTATGAGATACAGAGCGGCTATTTCCCCCGGGAAATCACGTCGTTGAACGTGGACACCCGGGAGATGCTGCTGGAGCTCATCCGCGATCTTTCCGATCGAAGCTTTGTTCTACTGGAAGTGGGGGCCCCTGACACGGTCTATGCTCACACCGAACGCTCCGGCAACGGACGAGAAGGCGCGAAATTACCGCGGAGCTGGAAGGAATACGCGGAGCGGTTTGCGTCGCCGCTGACCATTCGTGATTTCGGTCAGGCCACGGGGCTGGATGACTTTGCGGCCAGCAAGGTGGTTTACGGCCTTTCGCTGCTCGAGTGTGTCGAGCCTCGAGTCCAGGAAGAACTGCCTCCCGCCAACCTCTCCGAAGCAAGCCGGATCTCCCTCTCGATCGCCCCCGAGACTCCGGAGGTCGAGCTTGGGGAAGGTGTCGGAGAGGGCTTTAAAGCTCCTGCGCCTTTACCTGTCGAGATGGAAAAGACTCCCGAGCCCCTTGCCAATTTTCACGAAAGATTCCACCCCTCGGAACCGGCCGTGTCCGTCGCCGAGACACCGGAGCCGCCCGCCGCGACCTCCTTGTTCGAGGCTCGGGTGGAGGCGGAACCGAATGTGGCAACCCCGCAGCCGGCGTCCGAGACCATCAAGGCCGCGGGCGAGGTGCGAGTCGTCCGAGAAGGGCCGACCCGCGCAGAAATCAAGGGCCCTTTCGAGTCGAGCCTTCCGGTGGTGAAGCCGTTGCGTTCCTGGGTGGCTGTCTCCGTGTTCGGGGGCCTATCGCTGCTCGCGCTGGCTTCTTACTGGTTCATCTTTCTTCGACAGCCCGCGCCCGGTAACCCTCAGCCCCCTTCCCCTCCCGCCGGGGAAAAGACTGCCGCGAAGGCGGAACCCGAGTCCGGTTCCACACCGGCCTCGGACGCCGGCAACCAAGGCCTCAGCGCCCAAACAACCGGGCCGGGTGATGCCATGCCGGCCCCGACCCAAGAAAACGACAACGATGCCTCCCGGGGGAAGGCGGACTCCACCAGGCAGCAGGGGAAAATCCCCCCCTCCGGAACGGAGCCCGCAACCGCCAGCGAGCCGCCGCCTGCACCCTCGATCGCTGCGCCCGCTGTTTCGTCACCCCTCAGTGACGCCCGCGCTCGCCTCGATGCCGGGGAATTTGCTTCGGCTGCCAAGGCCTGGGCTGATGCTCTGCGCCCCGGCGGCGCCGGGAGCTTCACCCTCCAAATCGCCATCGCTTGCCAGGAGGAGTCACTCCAGAAGGCCGCCACGCGCACCCGGGGCGCCGATCGATTCTTCGCTCTCCCTTTCTCTCTGCAGGGTCGTTCCTGTTACCGGCTTTGCTGGGGGACCTATTCGACTCTCGATGAAGCGCAGGCGGCCAAGCCCTCTATTCCGGCTTTTTTTCTCGAGGAGGGTGGAAGGCCGGTCGTGGTGAGTCTGCAGCGGGCCCTCTCCCCGGAGGGGCGCTGACATGTTGGGGCGCCTGTGCCTCGGCTCGCTTGTAGCGCTCCTCGTCGCAGGCACCGCCAGCGCCGATATCCTGCACCTCAAGGACGGCAGGAGCCTTACCGTAGAGTCCTGGGAGTACCGGGGCGACCAAGTGGTCTTCGAGATTGCGGGGGGGAGCGTTACCATTCCCCGATCCCTGGTGGAACGCGTGGAAGTGACGGCCAATCCCGCCTCGAAGCCGGTGGCGGGGACTCGGACGGACGTCACACCGGCTCCGGCTGTCCCCCCCATCCACCCTGCCCGCCCCACTCCCCGAGTCTCCGCCTTGCCACCCAGTGCACCCGTGGACTGGGGGCGGCTCTCCGAGACCGACATGGCCCGTTCCGTCGAGGCGCTCAAGCGGGACCTGCGGGATCACCCGCAGCGCCGCGATCTGATTTCCCGTCAGGTGGCGGTGGGACTGTCGATGCTGGCGGTGAAGGCTGCCGGGCGAGGTGATCTATCCGTGGCGCAGGGCCAGTTTGGAGAGGCCCTCACCTACGACGCGGGCTGTCTGCCGGCGCTCATCGGGCTCTCCTCTGCCTACCTCAAACAAGGGAAGGACCAGTACGCGCACGCGCAGATTGAGGAAGGACTGGTCGCTTTCCCCAAGGATCCCACGCTGCATTACCTGCTGGGTGAGGTCTACTACCAGCAGGAAAACCTTCGGGACGCCATCCGCGAATGGGAAACCTCGCTGGGCCTGCAGCGGGATCCCCGCGTGGCGGCTCGGCTGGAGAAGGCGCGGCGCGAGTTCTCCGTTGATGAGGGATTCCAGCGGAAGGAGACGGCTCACTTCACCTTCCGCTACGAAGAGGCGGGTACCGTCTCCGAAAGCCTTGCCTCGACCATCCGGGACTACCTGGAGGAGGAGTTCGGCAATCTCTCCGACCGCTTTCAGTTTGTTCCGCCGGCCCCGGTGGTGGTGATACTCTACCCTTCCCGGCAGTTCCAGGAGGTTACCCGGGAGCCAGCGTCGGTGTCGGGTCTATTCGACGGAAAGATTCGGATCCCGCTGGGAGGCGTGAAGGCTCTGAATCCCCCCTTGCGCGCCGTGCTGGTCCACGAGCTGACCCACGCCTTCGTGGCGGGCAAGAGCGCAGGAAACTGTCCCCGCTGGCTGCAGGAAGGGCTGGCCCAGCTGGTGGAGGGCAGGCCCCTCTCCGCAGGCGAGGAGCGGGGCCTGGCCAGGGACCTGGCTGCGTCGGAGGGTCGCTCCTGGTACGACGATTTCAGCTACGCCTCCTCCCTTTCCTTCACCCGCTACCTAACGGAGCGCTACCCCTTTCAGGTCCTGCTGGAAGCTCTGGATCGAATGAAGACGGGTGAGACCGCCGAGGAGGCCCTGAAGGAGACCACGCGCGAGGACTTCGCGGAACTCCAGAAGGGCTGGGCTGGCCAGCTGGTGCAGCAGTTCACGGGGGGACGCTGAGATGCCGCTCCTCTCAGGAAGGCTTTCGGAGCAGACGCTGCCTCAAGTCTTAGGCAGGATCCTGAGTCTGGGAAGATCCGGCGCGCTCAAGATCTCCCATGGCTCGGTGATTCGGCAGCTCTTCATTGAAAAGGGGAAGATGATCCGCTACGCGGCCTCGAACCTGATGACCGAAAGTCTCTCGGAACACCTGAAGCAGCTGGGCCGCTTCGACCAGGAGCAGGTTCGCCGCGCCACCTCTTCTAAGCAGGCCAATGAGCTTCTCAGTGCCGCCCTGCTCCGACTCGGTTTCCTCGATGCTGAATCGCACGAGAGCCTGGTTCGGGAGATGATTGAGAAGATCGTGGTGGGCGCGGACCGCTGGGAGGACGCAGCGTACGAATATCGAGAGGGACAGCTTCCCTTCACGCCGCCGGGCGATTCGGGGCTGCCGGTTCCCGTGGCCATCCTGGGCCTGGTGCGCCACGCGTCCGACTTGGAGAAGCTGCGGCGCACCCTCGGGGAGGGGAACCTCCGGGTCAGAATCAACCCGGCTCCGCCGCTTGCTCTAGAACAGGTCCCGCTCGACCCCGCGGAGGGCTTCCTCGTGTCCCGGGCGGACGGCACTCTGACGGCGCGGGAGATTGCGATGATGAGTCCCCTGGCGCCGGAAGAGACGGACCGTGCCCTGTGCGGCCTGATCCTGGCGGGCATTCTCAAGCTCGACGGTGCGGAGAGCGAGCCCGGCACACCGGCCGTGCCGCAGCCCGTGGAGGCGGAGACTGCCGCGAAGCCGGAGCGGCGCCCTCGTCCAGCGACTCCCGGGGCCTCCCGGCCCGCCGGGCCGGTGGAGGAGGTGCTCCAGCGCTTTGCGGCCTTGGAAGGACAGAATTTCTACCAGGTCCTCGGAGTTCTCCAGGTCGCTTCCGAATCGGAGATTCGCCACGCCTATTACTCCTTGGCGAAGCGACTTCACCCTGACAAGTTCGCTGAAGAAGAGACCAAGAACCGCGCGGAAAAGCTGTTCGCCGCCATCACCGAAGCCTATGCGACTCTCTCCAAACCGGAAAACCGCAAAGAGTACGACCTGGTGCTGCAGCCGGTGGCCGCCAAGGGGGGATCCGAGAGTTCTGCCGCGGAACTGGCCCGCCAGAATTTCCTGCACGGAAAGGCACACTTGGAAAAGAACGAGATGACGAAGGCGCTCTCCTTCTTCGAGCATGCGGTGGAGCAGGATCCGGGCCGGGAGGAATACCGTCGCCATCTGGCGCTTCTCCAAAGCAGGAACCCGCGACACCGCAAAGAGGCGGAGCAGAATTTCCTGAGAGCCATCGAGCTGAATCCGACCTTCGCCGAGAATTACGCCCAGCTGGGGCTCCTCTACCGGAAGATGGGGCAGATCGAGCGGGGGGACGAATACCTCCAGAAGGCACTCTCCTGGGACCCCACGAATGACACCGCGCTGCAGGCCCTCCACACTGGAGATCCCAGAAAGGGGATCCTGAAGGGGATTTTCGGCAACTGAGCTGTTCCTCTCCCATTGACTTGTCCACGCCAGGGCCTAGATTCCCCCAAGACCTGCGGGTTTCCTCGGGAGCCGCGGGTGTGTGACGCCCTAGATTACAACCTCGTAACGGAGAAGGGATGCCCACCGCGACCTGCCCTCATTGCGGCGCCAGCCAGGAGGTGGTGACGTCAGCCACGGGGGCGGAAGTCCAGATTTCCTGCGGCGCTTGTGCAAAGCCGCTTTTCGTGCGCGGTGCCTCCGCGGGTTTGACCCAGAAGCTCGGAGAGAAATCTCCGGCCGCGAGCATCGCCCCCTCTCCGCCGGAGGGAACGACGCCGGCTGCCTTGGGCCCGTACGAGATCCGGGGAATCATCGGCGCTGGCGGGATGGGGATCGTTTATCAGGGATGGGACGCGCGACTGAATCGCAGCGTGGCGGTGAAGACGCTCAAGCCCGAGCTGGCGAAAGAACCCGCGTTCTGCGAGCGGTTTCTGCGAGAGGCCCGGGCCGTGGCCTCATTGTCCCACCCGAACGTGACCCAGATTTACTACATCGGCGAAGAAGCGGGCCGCCCCTTCTTCGCCATGGAATTCCTGGAGGGGAAGCCCCTGGACGCGCTGCTCCGGGACGAGGGGAAGATCTCCCCGTCCCGCGCCACCGACCTGATCCGCCAGGCCGCCCTGGGGCTGAAGGCGGCAGCCGCCCGCGGAGTGATTCACCGGGACATCAAGCCCAGCAACCTAGTTCTCACTCGGGAGGGAGCCGTGAAGGTCACCGATTTCGGTCTGGCCAAGATGGTGGTGGCCGATTCGGGACTGACACTCACAGGCGAGGTTCTAGGCTCTCCCAATTATGTCGCCCCCGAGCAGGCTTCGGGGGCACCCGCCGATCTCCGCTCTGACATCTACTCCCTCGGCGCCACCCTCTACGAGCTGCTCACGGGGCGCCCTCCTTTCGAAGGACCCACCCCGGTTTCCATCATCCTGAAGCACGTGCGCGAGCCGCTGCGCTCCCCCCGCCAGTTCAGCCCCGATCTGCCGGTGCCTCTCGTGACTCTGACACAGCGGATGCTCGCCAAGCGTCCGGAGGATCGTCCCAGGGATTACGAGGCGCTGATCCGGGAATTGGACCGGCTGCTCACACCGATCGGCATGACGGGAGGAAGCACCCGCTCCGCCGCGATCCCTGCGGTGGTGGCGCGGAACGCCGCCTCCACGGCGGGAGGATCTTTCCCGGGAACGTGGATCCTGATTCCAATTCTGGTGCTGGGAGCCGTCGCCTTTTGGGGATTCTTGCGGCAATCGCGCACCGACGCCGGGAGCGCTACTTCGATTTCCACTGCCCAGGCTTCCCTTTCCCCGGTGTCCGCAGCGGCACAGAACGCCGCCAGAAGTCCCGAGGGGGAGCCGCAACAGCCCGGGGGCTCCCCCGCCTTCACGGTCCCACCTCCCGCCCCCCCAACCACCGTGCTTTCCACGACGGCCCAAGTCGCTCCTCCCCAGCTCGGCGCCCGGGGCACTCAGCGTCGGAGGTTCGAATTGCCACCGGAGCTTTCGCGGCTTAGAGAAGCCGCCCGAGCCAATCTGCAATTTGCGGAGAATACCCACGAGATCACCCTGGATGGCCGGCTCAGGATCAAGGGATCCGTCTACAATGCCGGAGTCGCGGTGGCCAGCGATATCAAAGTCCGAATCACCTTAACCGACGCGTCAGGCCAGGAGATCGGATTCGCCGAGGCCTCTCTTTCTCCCCCGTACCTTTCCTCCCAGCAGGCCGGCACTTTCGAGGCCTATTTCCCGGATCCCCACCGCAGCATCAGCATCAAGGCCGAGTTGTCCTGGAACTCCTGAGCCCGCGGCCTGGTCGCCGGGTCGGAGAAAGCCTGGAAGCCTCTTAACGCCCCTCGTCCGGAGCGGAGCCCGCCAGGCGTGCTGCATGGACGATGTAGTGAAAGCCTGAGAGGACCGTGGCCGCGAGGGTGAGACGGTTCAGTCCGGGGACCACGGCGGTCGAGCGAATCCCGAGCATGTTGTAGAGAAGTATCGTGCAGACGGTCATGACCTGGATCACGGTGGTGATCTTTCCGAAGAGGGTGGGAGGAAATCGCGTCAGGCCCGTGGCCAGATGGATCACCAGTGCGATGAGGACGATGAGCACGTCCCGGCTGATGGTGAGAATGGTCAATAGAATTGGAAATCGGTTCACCAGGATGAAGTCGGGGAACGAAGCGGGATGGTCGGGAAGCGAGAGGACCACCAGCGCGGCGATCATGAGGAGCTTGTCTGCCAGGGGATCCAGAAACGCTCCGAGGGAGCTGCCCTGACCGAAGCGTCTCGCCACGAAGCCATCCAGTGCGTCACTGATACCGGCTGTCGCGAAGACCGCCAGTGCCCATGCGGGACGGTTGGAGACCACGAAGATGATGAACGCCGGGACCAGTACCATGCGGGCGATCGTAAGAAGGTTCGCGATGGTGAATCCCAAGGCACCTCCCGGCATCGCCCGGAACGGTTATTCTGTTCCGGGATTCCTCTCCCCCACGCCCCCCTCCGGGGTCGCGGGGGCTTTGACGGGTTCCTTCCCCTTCTCCGCACCCGGGTCGAAGTTCATGAAGTTGCCGAATGTCTTGCTGCTGATCACGGTGGCGATGGCGTGCTTGAAAATCATCTGCTCGCCCTGGGCGCTCTCCAGGATGACGGTGAACTTGTCAAAACTCTTGATCCGGCCGGTGAGTTTCCTTCCGCTGTTGAGGAACACCAGGACGCGGGCCTTGTCCTTGCGGGCCTGATTGAAAAAGTCATTTTGGATGTTCAGCGAGTCTTCCCTGTCCATGGGGCCTCCTGTCTCGGACTTGGCCACACTCCTGCTCCCATCACGAAGCGGAGGCGATCCGTTCGGCCACGTAATCCCCTATTTCGGCGACCGCCGATGCCACCGGACCGCTCACGGCAAACCATCGTACATGCCGCTCCTTTCGAAACCAGGTCATCTGTCGCTTGGCATATCGCAGAGTGTTGCCGACGATTCTCTCCCGCGCGGTGGCGAGGTCATGCTCTCCCCGCAGATGGGCCGCCAGCTCGCGATAACCCAGAGCTTTGAAGGCATTCGCGCCGGACGAATACCTCATGAGCAGCTCGCGCGTCTCCTCCAAGAGACCCGCCGCCAGGAAGGCATCCACACGCTGCACGATCCTCTCCGCCAGCTCCTCCCGAACCCGCTGGAGCCCCACTTTGACAGTGGGAAATCGGTCGGGTCCCAGCCACTCCCCCCG
>QHVQ01000221.1 GCA_003222305.1 Acidobacteriota bacterium
GAAAGGGCATGAGTCGAAGAAGGAAGGATTCGACGAGCAGGTGGACGAGGTGTACGAGCAGGCGGCGCGCCTGGTGGTACAGACGGGCCAGGCCTCCATCTCCCACCTGCAGCGGCGGCTGAAGCTAGGCTACGCCCGCGCGGCACGCCTGGTGGACATGATGGAGCGGGACGGGATCGTAGGCCCCGGCGAAGGCGCCAAGCCGCGCGAGATCCTGGTCAAGGCCGACTATTTCGATGAGCTGGACAGGCATCGCCAGGCCACCGAATCCGACTTCTGAGGGGCCGCTGCTAAAACGGCCTGTCGCTGGTTTCACGGATACGCCAGCTGCCTTTCCGACCCGGTGAAGTCCGTGCCGTGGCTTCCGTCCCCACGGCGTTCTACCCTCCCGCACCCGGTACCGACAGCCCGCCCTTCGAATCAAAACAATAAAGCGTTCCTAAATGGCTTGACAGGTGGTCGCTGGACCGTCCGGGACCGTCCTAGGACGGATCGGCCTACTCGCTCATGATGCCGCCTGTGTAGCACCGGCAAGCTCACGCCGAGGGGTAGTATACGAAAGGGTATAATGGCGGCCCTTTGGGAGGAAGGAAATGCCGGAAACGGAACTGCTCGAGGCTCCCCCGGAACAGCTTCCCACCCAGCCCGCGCTCCCGCCGTTTCCCCCGCCGCGCCGGGGCTTCTCGGCATGGCTGAAGGAGAACCGGCGCACCTGGGTCTGGCTCGTGGCGGGCCTGGCGCTGTTCCTGCGGCTGATCTATCTGTTCCGCCTCTCGCGCTCCGCCTTCTTCTACCCCGATCGGCTGGATCCGCTCTTCTATTTCAACTGGGCCAGGGAGATTGCTGCGGGGCACTGGATCGGCGACAAGATCTTCGTCCAGAGCCCGCTCTACGCCCGCTCTACGCCTATCTGGTCGCCCTGTTCCTCAAGGGGCTTGGAGAAGGTAGGGCTTTCAGCTGGGCGCTGCACGGATTCCAGGCGCTAGTCGGGGTGGGCACCTGTCTCCTCATCATCCGGATAGCCCGCCGGGTCGCCTCGGAGCGCGAGGCTTTCCTCGCCGGAATTCTCGCGGCAGCCTACGGCCCCTTCCTCTTCTATGACGCGATGGTCATGAAGACCTTCCTCTCGACGTTCCTCACGGTCACCCTGGTGGAACTGCTCCTGCGCTCCGAGGGGAGCAAAACGCGCCTGTTGATCCTCTCCGGGTTCGTCTTCGCCCTGACCGCCCTGGTGCGCGACAATTTCGTTCTGCTCCTTCCTCTGCTCCTGGCAGGTTTTTTCCTGGCATTCCCCGGGTTGCCGCGCCGCCAACAGCTTCGGGCTTGCGCCCTCTTCACGCTGGGAGCGGCCCTGGGCATCCTGCCGGTCACCCTGCGGAACTACGCGGTGGGCAAAGAATTCGCGCTGCTCACCACGGGTGGTGGCGAGGTGTTCTACATCGGCAACAACGCCGACGCCAACGGGCGCTATCTGCCTCCTGCCTTCGTGCATGCCACCCCGGAGCGGGAGCATGACGATTTCATCGCCAAGGCCAGCGAGCTTTCGGGCCGGAAGCTGACCCCCGGCGAAGCGTCCGCCTTCTGGCTGCGGCAAGGGTTGCAATGGATCGGTTCCAACCCGGGAGGGTGGTTGTGGAACGCCTACGAGCTGCCGGATAACTACAACTACTACGAGGTGCGACAGGTTCTCCTGTCTCCATGGTCGCTGAGCGGACTGCTCCTGTTCGTGCCCTTGTATGGGATCACCTTCGGATGCGTGGCGCCTCTGGGACTTCTGGGAATCGCGCTCACCTGGCGCCGCTGGCGCTCGCTGCTGTGGATTCACCTGGTGCTCTTCGGCTACATGGGAACGGTGCTGCTCTTCTTCAATTTCTCACGGTTCAGAGTCCCCATCGTCCCGCTTCTCTGCCTGTTCGCCGCCGCCACGCTGGCCGCCGCCTGGGAGGAGGGGCGCCGCTTCGTCTCCCAATTCGGCAACCGCCCGACCGACGGCGAGGCGGAAATCGCCCCCGAGTCGCTCCCTTCTCCCTGGAGACGCTACCGGGAGAATCCCTGGCTCCTCGGCCTGCCCGTGCTGCTGATGATTCTGTGGCTGATCGTCAATTTCGTGGGGACGGGAGGGCGCGGCGCCTTTCCCACGCTCGAGAGCCGGCTGAGCCTGGGCGATGCCTTCCGGTCCCAGGAGAAATACGAGCAGGCGGAGAAGGAGTACCGCCTGGGTCTGAAGATCCTGGGCGACGAAGCCATGGATCCCGCCACCGCGGCGGAGCTCGGCGTGGACCCGGTGCGGATGCGGCAGGAGGTGGAGAGCGAGCGCATCGCCCAGGGAGTGAACTTCAACACGATCCGTGCGGGGCTCCACTTCGGGCTGGGAGCCACCTGGGTGGATCAGGGAAAGGCCCTGCTGGCGACGGACCGCGCCAAGGGTGTGGATCTCATACGCCGCGGTATCAAGCAGATCGAGGAGGCTTCGAAACTTGTCCCCTACCCGCCCTACCTCAGGCGCTTGGCGGAGTCCTATGGGGATCTGGGATTGAACGCCGAGGCCGAGAAGGCCTACCGCGCCGGACTGGCCATCGCGCCGGATGACTTTTCCCTGCACTATAACCTGGCGGGCCTCTATTACGAGACCGGGCGCTACCCCGAAGCGCTGGCGGAGATGCGCGCCGCGAAAGCGACCGGGGGACACATGACTCGACCGGAACTGTCCGACTACCACTTCGGGCTGGGATTGATTGAACTGGACGGCTACCAGCAGGAGGGGCGGGCCCTCTACCACTTCAAGGAAGCGCTGCGGGCCTCTCCGCAGCACCGGGAATCAAAGCGCATTCGTGAGCTCATCGCCCAGATCTCCGGACGAGGCGTCTCTCCCGAGCCGGAGGATTGAAGGGCCGGTCATGGGCTCCCGAAGAGCGCTCCT
>QHVQ01000118.1 GCA_003222305.1 Acidobacteriota bacterium
CAGAAATGCTACCCCATAGGCTCGGTAAGCCCTGACCGAGCAGCAACCTTCGCAATCTGTCTTGAGGTGGCCCTGCTGAGCGACATACAGAATTAGTACAGCGTTCCCACCCAGCTTGCTTGCGGCTCTTGCGGCGAGCGCTATGGCACGCGCTTGGCTTGGAGGGGAATGTTCCACCGAAGCGCAGCATGCTGGCACCAACCTCAAACACCCGTCCGACTCCGCAACCAGCCCAACTTCCTCGCAGCCCAACATGCCATCCTTGTGGTTAAAAACCGTCGCAGAGGATGGGACATGAGTCGCATGCCTGGCGCTCGCGCATCCAGCTGTCCCCAGGGCGGCTAGGATGCAAATGAGTGCTGACCCCGGCTGAGCGATGATACCCATCCACGACCGCCTAGACAGGATGACTTCCGTGAATAGTGGAGGCTGACCTCCGGCTCCTCTGTCGCGGGTTAGCCTTCGCAGGCCAGAGCCGCATGCTGGACGAACCAGCAGCAACCACAACCGGGAGGTCAGCCATGAAACACCCTACCACGCTCTTCGTCGGTCTCGATGTGCACAAGGATTCCATCAGCGTGGCCCACGTCTTCGAGGATCGTTCTGCGGAGGTCACCTTCGTCGGCCCCATCGGCACACGGCAGGGCGACCTCGACCGGCTCGTCAGGAGACTTCAGTCCAAGGCCTCCCGCCTCGTCTTCGCCTACGAAGCAGGACCCTGCGGCTATGTCCTCCACCGCTCCCTCACCCGGAAGGGGTTTACCTGCCTCGTGGTCGCCCCGTCGCTCATTCCCAAGAAACCCGGGGACCGGGTCAAGACCGACCGCCGCGATGCCGTCCAGCTCGCTCGACTCCTGCGCTCTGGTGATCTCACTTCCGTCTACATCCCCACCGTGGAGGATGAAGCCATCCGCGACCTCACCCGGGCCCGCGAGGATGCCCTCAAGGACCTCAAAGCCACCAAGCTCCGTCTCAAGTCCTTCCTCCTCCGCCTCGGCATCCACTACACCGGAAAGGCCAACTGGAGCGACGCCCACCTTCGTTACCTCGCCAAGGTCGTCTGCCCCACCCCGTCCCAGCAGATCGTCTTCCAGGAATATCGGCGCGCCGTCTCGGAGCTCGTCGAGCGATTGGGACGCATCACGACCGTGATCACCGAGCAGGTCCCCTCGTGGCGTCTCTCTCCCCTCGTCTCGGCCCTCCAGGCGCTTCGCGGCGTCCAGGATACCGTCGCGGTCACTACCCTCGCCGAGATCGGCGACCTCACCCGCTTCCACACCCCCCGCCAGCTCGCCGCCTACCTCGGCCTCACGCCCAGCGAGCACACCACGGGAAACCAACGCCGCCTCGGCTCCATCACCAAAACCGGAAACAGTCACGCCCGACGCGCCCTCGTCGAAGGAGCCTGGGCCTACCGCTTCCCCGCCAAGGTCTCCGAATCCATCCAGAAGCGACTGGAAAAACTCCCCAAGCCCATCCAGGACATCGCCTGGAAAGCTCAGGTACGCCTCTGCAAACGCTACCGCCGGTTGATTGCGCGCGGCAAGCACCCCAACGTCGCCGTGACGGCCATCGCCCGCGAACTCGCCGCCTTCATGTGGGCCATCGCCCGGGAGGTTCCCATCACCGCTTAGCTCGAACCGAAAACCACGCAGGGTCAGGGAAGAGGCGCGGCCCCGGTTCGGCACAACCCTCGAGCGCGTTAAGAGGCGGCAGTCGCCGACACTCGTGCCTAGACCGAGGAAGGTGCCCGACGGACATCAGTCAGGTGGTAACCAACCCACGGATATCAGCAGGATCCACCGTCGAGTTGACTGGCCCCGCCTCTTCCCCAGTCCTGCGAATCATCCAGGAGAGATCATGAAAACCTGAGACCCCTCCAGTTGACAACGGAAGTCATATCAGCGCGCTGAACGATCCAGCACCCGGTACTGGATCCCCTCCGCCACGTGGCGCGGCGCGATCCTCTCTTCGCCTTCCAGATCCGCCAGGGTGCGCGCCACTTTGAGAATCCGGTGATACGCCCGGGCCGAGAGCCCCAGCCGATCCACCGCCGCGTGAAGCAGGCGCTTTCCCGCCTCATCCAGCGCGCAGTGCTCCCGAATCTGCCCCGTCCCCATCTCGGCATTGGTCCGGGCCCCCGTCACGGTGAGCCGCCGCAACTGGAACTCTCTCGCCCGCACGACCCGCTCCCGCACCTCGGCCGACGGCTCGGCGCTCCCCCCTTCCCCCAAATGCTTCGCGGTCACCCTGGGCACCTCCAGGTGGATGTCGAAGCGATCGAGCAAGGGTCCGGAGACGCGTCCAAGGTATCCTCTCACCTGAAAAGGCGTACAGGCGCATTCCCTCCCAGCGTTTCCCAGTTGCCCACAGGCGCAAGGGTTCATGGCCGCAACCAGCATGAATCGGGCGGGAAATGCCACCGTCTGCATGGAGCGGGTGATGGTGACTCTCCCCTCTTCCATAGGTTGTCGGAGCACTTCCAGGGCTCCGCGCCTGAACTCGGGGAGCTCATCCAGAAAAAGCACACCGTGGTGGGCCAGCGACACCTCTCCGGGCCTGGGAATGGTTCCTCCCCCGGCCAGCCCCACCCCGCTGATGGAGTGGTGCGGGGCCCGGAACGGACGCCGTGCCAGCAGCCCCGGCTGGGTCGAGATTCCCGCCGTGCTGTGGATGCGGGTGGATTCGACCGCTTCATCCCGTCCGAGGGGCGGGAGAATTCCGGGCAGGCGCCGCGCCAGCATGGTCTTCCCCGATCCGGGAGGACCCACCAGAAGGAGGTTGTGGGCGCCTGCGGCGGCGACTTCCAGGGCCCGGCGGGCCGCGCCCTGTCCCCTGATCTCGGATAGGTCCTCGTCGCACGCTCCGGGGCACTCGGATGGGGAATAGGCCAGACGGGGCAGCGGCTCGATTCTCTGTTCCCCGGCCAAGAACGCCACCACCTGTGCGAGGGTCCTCACCGGATAGACCGAGGTCCCATCCACCACCGAGGCCTCCGCCGCCACGCTCGCCGGCAGCAGGATTCCTCGGCAGCCGAGACTCCCGGCGGCGAGCGCCAGTGAAATGGCTCCTTTGACGGGCCGGAGCCCGCCGTCCAGGGAGAGCTCGCCAGCGAAGAACAGTCCCTCGGCGCTTGAGCGCTCCAGGGCTCCGGCCGCCAGCAGGATGCCCACCGCGACCGGGAGATCGAGCGCCGTGCCTTCTTTGCGCAAATGGGCGGGAGCCAGGTTCACCGTGATACGGCGGGGAGGAAAAGAGTAACCGCTGTTCTGGATCGCCGCTCGGACACGGTCGCGGCTTTCGCGAACCGCGGTGTCGGGAAGGCCCACGACATTGAGGGCGGGAAGCCCCCCGGCCAGGTCCACCTCGACCCAAACGGGAGCCGCCTCAATGCCCTGGATGGAGCCGCTCAAGACCCGGGCCAGCACGAGGATCCTCATGCGCCCGAGCAAAAAAAACAGGAGAGCCCGGGCAAAAACCCACGGCTCTCCAGCGCTCCTCCCTTCAGGGAGGCGACGTCATCGTAGCTTCGGCGGAATCAGTGTGTCAAGGGAGCGGGTCAGTCCCGTTGAACCTGGAGGGTCGCCCCCACCGGGATCTGATCGGGGGAGTCCAGATGGTTCCAGCGAATGAGATCGGAAACGGCGACTCCGTGTCTTGTGGCGATATCCTCCAGCGTGTCACCCGGACGGACCCGATAACGGATCCCCTTGGTGGAGGAGGGACCTGCGGGCCGGGACACGGAGCTCTCCGATTCCTCCCGGGCCACCACCCGCAGCCGATCTCCCGGCTTGATGACGCTGCTGCGGCCAAGGTTGTTTACCGAACGGAGTTTCTCTACGGTCATCCCGAAACGCTGCGCGATGCTGAAGAGCGTGTCGCCGCGCTTGACCCGGTACTCGCCATTGACCGCGAGCGCCGCCGTAGGGGCTTCGTCGGTGTCCCCCCCTCCCGACCCCGCCACCGTCTGGTAATACAGGGTGAGCCGCTGGCCCGGCCGGATGGACGAGCCGGAGATGCCGTTCCAGCTCCTGACGCTTGCAATGGTCGTGTGATAGCGCAGCGCGATCTTCTGGAGGGAGTCGCCCCGGCGGACCCGGTAGACCACCTTCTCACCGCGATCGTAGGTGGGGGCATCCTCGTCCAGCTGCCGGCGGGACACTTTCGCCGGAATCGCACCGCCTGAAAGGGGAATCGCCAGCACCTGCCCCGGGCGCAACCGATGGGAACCCCGCAGGGAGTTGGCTTGCAGGATGGCGGAGACGCTCACGCCATATTTCCGGGCAACGATGCCCAGAGTCTCGCCACGTCGGACCTCGTGCTGGGTCCACTTCAGTCGCTGCTCCTTGGGGACGGCCGCATATTTCTGCGTGAACTGGTCCGCGGTCCCGAAGGGAATTCTCAGAGAATAACCGCCGCCGTAGGGTGGCGTGGCCATACCGCGCAGCTCGGGGTTCAGGTCCCGGATCTCCTCCAGAGTGGTGCCTGCGCAATCCGCCAGGACCGTCAGGTCGGTGGGCGAATCCAGTGACACCCGGTCGAAAGAAGTCTCCTCGAGGGGATCCAGGTGGAAGCCGTATTCGTGGGGCGCCTTATCGATAATCATCGAAGCCAGGATGGCGGGAACATAATTCTTGGTCTCGGTGCGCAGGATGCGGCGGTGCTGCGCCAGCGCCCAGAAGTCGCCGGCGGCGGTTCGGGAGAGGCTGCGCAGGATCTTACCCTCTCCGGCGTTGTAAGCGGCCATGGCCAGGTACCAGTCCCCGAACATGGCGTACAGGTCCTTGAGGTAGGCGGCCGCGGCGCGAGTCGCCTTCTCGGGGTCCGAGCGCTCATCCACCCATTCGTCCCGCTTGAGCCCGTACTTGCGTGCCGTGGGAGCGATGAACTGCCAGAGACCTTTGGCTTTGGCCCGGGAGTAGGCACTCGTCTTGAAAGCGCTCTCCTGATGGGCCATGTAGACCAGATCGGTGGGAAGCCCCGCCTCCGCGAAGATCCGCTTCATCATGGGCAGGTAGCGTCCGGAGCGGCGCAGGCCCGCCTCGAAAGGACCGCGCATCCGGGTCTGGAACGCCTCGATAAAGGTGAGAACCTTGTCGTTGAGGTCCACCGGAAGGTCATATTGCACCGCGGTGGCCACCGACTGAATCTTCTCCCGCTCCTTCTCCGCCTCCTCGGGCGAGAGGTAGCTGGTGATGTCCTTCAGCTCGTCCTTGGGGGCCTCTTCGCCGCGGGGCTGTCCGCCCTGGTAAAGGTCCCCTTCCAAGGAGTCGATGTTTTCCAGCAGCTCTTCATAGGCCGACTTCAAGTCGGGGTGCGTGTCGATCTCCGGCTCGCCGCTCAGCGCCGTGTCCACCGCCTGATCGAAATAGTCCCTCGCCTCGTCGTAACGTCCTGCTTTGTGGGCTTCTAGCCCGGAGTTGTAGAGGTCCTGCATCGCGTCGATGATCTTCTGCACCCGCTCGTCCTCCACCGCGGTTCGGGCCGACCGTGGGGGCACCGGGGCACCCGGAACGGGAGCCTTCGGCAACGCCGAGGATGGGCTCGTGGAACCGCTCCCCGGGGTGGGCTCTAAGGGATGAGACTTGACGCTTGCACAGGAGACCGCGAAAAACAGGAAAATCAGGGCAAGAGGGAGAAGTCTCTGGGTGGGCATGGCTTCCGGAACCCTCGTCCAAGTCGGCCGATTCAAGTCTCGCGTAATATAGGAGTCGACTCGTCCAAAGTCAAGAAAAAG